>PUPH01000104.1 GCA_003553085.1 Thermoplasmata archaeon | reverse complement strand
CTCTAAATCAGCATCCTCTAAATCAGCATCCTCTACACCATCATACTCCTCTAAATCATCATTCCTAACTACATCAGCATCCTCTAAATCAGCATCCTCTCCATCGTCATCCTTTTTCTTCCACCTTCTATACAGTTCTTCTACCACGAAGGGACCTACCACTAAGATAGTTATGGATATGCCCAGGTTATACCAGCTGTTGGTAGGTACCTCACCAGTATTCCTCATATACATCAATTTCAGGATACCGAACCAAGGAAGTTGACCCCTAGCCTTTCCGATGATCCATTCATCCATCACGGGAGACGGGCATATCCTACTCGCTTGGTCATAATTCTGGTTTTTATCACCCATCGTTATATAGCCGGAATTCCTACGTTCCTCATTTTCCAGCAATGGTCTAAGATTTATCTCCAGATCGATATCCCGGAAGCCATAATCAAATATGGTGATGGTACCCGTTAGATTCAACCATCTCTCGCCCTGAGAGGTTTCCCAATCTACACCGTACTCTAGATGTCTCAGGGAGGGAGCGTCGAATGAATGATCACCGTCGGTCTCGTTCAACTCTAAAAGTATGACCGCTCGGTGGATTATCGGTGTGGTATCCGGATCCCCCATGGGACGATAAATGATCACGTCGCCGTACTGCCCATACTTCTCGTGATCGCTTACCCTACCCTCCACATACGTTTTGATGTCCGTCCTTTCCCTCTCTCTGACCAGTACGATGTCTCCGGTATCTATTATCCCGATCTGACTTTCTGGAGAATGGCTCATACTGGACGACTCGACGACCACCATAGGGGGCCATCTACCGCTGTAGGCATATAGAGAACCAAGGATGATTCCTAATATGATAAGGGCGATGGCGATCTCTTTGCCAAAACCTATGAGCTCTCCTTTCAGGTCGTCCATGGTCGTTCAACAGTTAGACTATACTGCTTTACTTGGGTAAAAACCCTGTCTGTACCAGTTCAAGAGATATCTTTTCTATACCTCTCTGGATATCTTCGATCCTTTTACCGCCAGTACAGACGACTTTTCCTGAGCCAAAGAACAGCATTACCAACCTGGGTTCGTCCATCCTGAACACGAGTCCAGGGAACTGTTCTGGCTCATATTCGATCCTTTCCAAACCTAAAGAGATGGCCACCGAGTTCAGATTGAGAGGGTGACCTAGGTCGGTGGTAGCCACGATATTTTGAACCGTTACTTCGGGTTCATCTAATACCGCTTGATCTTCCTTCGAAAGGACCTCTTTTAAATAAGCGACTGTCCTATCTATCTCCTCAACTTTTGTTGCACCGGTACATACCATCTTGCCGCTCCTAAATATTAGAACAGAGGTCTTCAATCCTCGGTCTCTCACCCGATAAATAACTCCTCTGAACTTTTCTGGATCATATTCCGAACCCTCGAGTATCTCATGCACTTCGTCCAAATCGAACGACTCTCCAAGAGTGGCCGATGCCACTACGTTTTCTACATTTATATCCGTCATTTTTATACCCACCTATTAGGGACTTTTATTCGAGAAATCTATCAATTTCTCGTTACCATTTGATCTATCTACAGCACTGCCTATCGATTCACCATTTATAAAGGTTCGTATAAATTACCGGTGCTTTTTCATCATCAAATGACGAAAAGATGATAAACGAGCTCGATGTTTGGGCGTTGATGAACCGACCAAGCGTCGACGAGTATTTCATGGCAATGGCTGAATTAGTAGCGGAGCGTTCCACCTGCCTTAGAAGGAAGGTAGGTGCGGTACTTGTAAAGGACAAGATGGTCCTCAGCACGGGATACAATGGTGCACCCAAGGGTCTTTCTCACTGCGAAGAGCTCGGGGGCTGCATCAGACAGGGTGAGATCCACCCACCATATCTAGATATATTCATCGAGGAATTCTCCGATAAATACGGCATCGATAAGAAGGAGGAGGCGGTGGAGAAGATCAATTTCTTCCCTAAAAAAGGGGATGTTACTCCTTCGGGATACCGCCATGAACTCTGCAGAGCCGTCCACGCGGAACAGAACGCCGTTATCCAGGCAGCGGTCTCCGGCGTTTCGATCAGGGGAAGTACGTTGTACTGTACCACTTATCCCTGTGTGGTTTGCACCAAGATGTTGATAAATGCTGAAGTACAAAGGATAATCTACGATAGCGAGTACAAAGATCCTCTCTCCGAGAACATGTTGAAACAGAGTGGAATATCCATAGAAAGATCTAGGAAAAAAGGGAATCAGAGCAACATTTCCGATTACTTTTCAAAAAGGTAAAAAGAAAAAGGTTTGGCCTATAGACTGAGAGCGTCCACAGGACACACTTCGATGCAGTTACCGCAGTCTATACATGTATCTTCATCTACGACTGCGACATCTTCCATCGCTATGGCGTCTACAGGGCATTCAGGTTCACACTGTCCACATGCTATGCATGCATCTTCATCTACATTTACTACCATGATATCACGAAGTTGTGATGCTACAGTGCTATAAAGAATTTATGCATCCGCTATAGAGAGAGGGCATCCACCGGGCAGACGGCAACACAGTCACCGATGTCTTCACACTTGGAAGCATCTACCTCTGCCACATCTCCAACCGTAATAGCATCCACCGGACATGCCTCTACACACAACCCGCAGGCTATGCATGCATCTTCATCTACCTTAACTACCATCTTTTATCACTCCATCTAAATTAGAGAGGATGTATAAATCATTTTTCCTTCCTCGTCTTGGGTGGTTGTACCCATCATTGGTTCTACATACGGAATATGATATCAGAAGCGGACCTTATTTATGATGTGGATCATAGCGAGTTAAGCTAACACACTTTCTACTGCGGAGTCTCTGCAGTATATGCAGGTGGATTCAGCCTTATGAACCCTATCCCTTATCATGTCAAAATCGGGTTTGGAGTGAAGACTGAAAATATTCACGTCGGCTTGAGGAGCCTGGTCGATCCATTCTTCCGCTGAAAGAGGTTTAACTTCTAAATTGTCAACGGGTATCCTCGCGGCTTCTAGCAATCCATGGATGTTCTTCTTTTCGTTTTCAACGATATCTTCATCCTCGGTAGGTACAAGGATATTCAATTCAGCACGCCAGTTCACCTTTAATTTGTAGGCAATTAACAGTGCTAGATTGCAATTCGGAGGTTTTTCGGGAGGTGCCCAGCCCAGACATCTTTTGGGCAGCCAGAGATTGATCCTCTTCTCTTGACCAAGCCCGGCTGTTGGATGATCAGCGAAGAGTATCACCACTAACCGATTTTCAGTAGCACTTTTCATCACTTCTTTTAGGTCGTTTTCCCCGTTTACGATATCAGGCATCCTGAAAAATGCGATATTTGGGCTGAATAGAGATCTCTTCAAAGTCTGCATACTGTTCTTTGCACCTGTTTCGAAGTCTTTTCCTTCGATTATGGTCCAATCGTAATATATACCATTCTCTTTGAAGGTCTTGGAGATATCTTTGAATTGGTTCTCTATACGTACGTTCCTCTTTTCCATACCTACTCCGACCATGCTCACTGACCCTCGTGGATATGCGATATCTCTCAAAAAGCTCGAGATACCTCTTATCTCGGTGGGGTTTTTTGTGGGTACTAAAATATTCGGTACCCATGCCCTCTTCTGAGCTCTTGGCAGGTCATTGGATTTTTTTGCAGCCCATTCAGCCAAAGCAACGAAAAGGCTGCTTCTAACATCACCATAGCGGGACTTAGACTCTAGATGTCTGTGTATAAGGACATAGTAAAATAGACCAACTACTACCACCGCTACAAAACTGAAGGCCGGGTTGATTATGAACATGGCTAAGAAACAACCGAAGGTACCCAAAAGGGGTACCGCTAAGGGGATCTTTAAAAGTGGCCTGAAGCTGACCAATTCGAGCTGGTGCTCGATCAGGATTATCACATTGATGATAGCGTAAGCTAGAAGAAAAAACATGGTGATCAAAGGAGCGACGGTATTCAGGTCTCTAAGGAATAGACCTAGAACTACGATCACCCCTGTTATCAGTATCGCGTTCCTGGGTTCTCCCGTTGCTGCCTTCTTTGAGTACCAATCACTTCCTGGTAAAATATTGTGTTCGCCCATGGCCTGGAGTATCCTAGAGGCTCCGACTATGGAGTTCAGGGCGGACGAGAAGGTTGCTGCCAGAAGACCGGCTAAGACGAGTGGCGCGTAATAAGACCGTTCGATCATCACCATGAGATTGGTCACCAGTTCATCGGGAGATGCCGACCGGGCGAGCCAGTAGGCAAGGACCATATAGATGACAAAACTTACTGCGATGGCAGCCAAAGTGCCGAAGGGGATCGCCTTTTTCGGCTCTTTTAACTCTCCAGACATGTTCGCACCGGCTATGATCCCGGTTGCGGCGGGGAAGAAAACGGCGAAGACTATCCAAAAGGATCCATTACGTCCCCCCGTAGTAAATTCGTAGGACACTTCTTGGGTTTGTCCTCCTAAAAGCACAGCGATTATAGAAACTACGAGTACGGCCAAGATCACGTACTGTATCTTGAAAGCTACATTGGTGCTGAGTAAAACTATGATGAAAAGTATGCCGAAAACAACCAGGTCGATCAGCAGAGAGGAAAATTGAGGAAAGACCATGCGAATTCCCTCTCTAAAACCGAATATATACATCACCATGGAGAGTGCTAAAGACATGTAAAGCGGGACCCCTATACTCCCTCCGGCTTCAAGTCCGAGAGACCGTGAGATGATAGAATAAACCCCTCCAGGACCTATCTTCATATTGGTGATTATCGATGACATCGAGAGAGTAGTGGTGGTGGTTATCATAAAAGCGAGTCCGATTATCGCCCACGAACCGACCAATCCGACGCTTCCGACCACCCATCCCAAACGAAGGAACATGATCACACCAAGGATGGTCAGCAAGGTGGGTATGAACACTCCACTCACCATGCCGAATTTTTTACCCTCTTCTTCCCCATCTGGCGTGCTATCAGACATATTATGAAGATGTAAAAGGATTTTATCGGTTAAAAATTTTTTCAGTATTCACTGATTACTCTTCCTCTTTTTGTACCTGTAAATGTATATCGTCAGAGCTATGGCGGTGAGTGCTCCCATAACTACGTATGCATAGGGAGGTCTGAGGATGGCTTCTATCATGGTCATGGGAGGGATATATTGAAGATCCTTCATCCGATCACGGGCTACATCTTCATCCATGGGTCTCATCCTGATGAGCTCTTGACCGGTTATCTGCTCCAATTCCGTCGCCACCAGGGTACTGCCGATATCACCAGCCACAATTAAACCATGGTCTGGAGAGTAATACCAATTACCATATAAACTGCTTATCTCGTCGATTCCCTCTATCCTCAGATAGAAATCCATGGGGTGAACATCGTAGGTCATTCCGTCCGCCAGCTCCATATCCATGGGATAACTGGAGTTGAAGTTGGATATTATATTGACTCTCCGATTCTCTATGAATCCAGGATCATCCCCTTTCAGTTCGGTATCTAAGTCTTCCCAGCGTATGGGGAAATCTTCTACATCATACTCATCTAATATCTTCGCTTCTTCCTCTTCCGGTAACCCACGGATATTTAAATCGCCCTCATAGATGCCTTCCATGTATGCAGGAGTTTCATGAACTACTTCCTCTCCTATCTCACCCTCTATATTGAACAGATCCAGAGCGTCGATGAACTCAAAGTATAGGATCAGTGTCCTATATCCATCGATCCGGATATCTACATCATGATAAGATATTGAGATGTTTTGACCGCAGCCATGGATGAATGATGCGTTTACCCCATTGAATTTACCTCTGTAGTTAGACCTCGAATAGATATCGACTTCTTTCAGAGTGTTGTTCCCTCTGAAAAAGGTAGCATCGATGGTCAATTCGTTGGTCGCGTGAAATTCTCCCTTACCTTCGAGCTGCCTTCGTTCATAGATGTGTTCATCTCCTTCCCGGTAATCACCCTGAGCCAGTACTTCACCGATTATATCATATTCTATCTCCGCATGCATGCCCCCTCCTGCATCTACTCGGTATCTATAGAACTGATCATCGATACTCGTTAACGTGGATATCTTGTAATATCCGACCTCACCATCCATAGAATAACTGATGTATTCAGGACGTTCTAACAGGTCAGTAAAATCAGTATTCAGGTAGGGAAAGTAGAACTCGTTGATGTCCATCTCTCCCCCAGCAGCAATGATTTGACCCTCTTCCATAACCTCTCCTTGAGTCATATCTGCAGCTAAAAATAACGACGAAATGGCGATCACTATTGCCATCGCCACAACCCCGCATCTATAATACCGCACCCAGCTTTCCATCGGTTGTACAAAACCCTAACAAATGTATATTAGTGTTTGGGTCATCCGACAAAACCTCTTCCAAAAATATTTATTGTGAATACCTGACTGTTGAAGAACATGCGAATAGTGTTAGATGAGAATCTTCCCGCTCATGTGCGAAGTGAGATAAAAGCATTCCATGGGTCCGAAGATATTCTCGATGTTGACCATGAATACAAAGGCATACTCGACTTTGAATTAGTGGATATGATGAAAGACGATGACTTACTCATCACCGGTGACCTAGAGCTTCATAAAAACATGATCCAGATCGGAAATAATTGCATATACTACGATGTTCAGGCCGACAACCTTGTGGAGGTTCAGGTCAAGACGGCCTATTATCTAAAAGGTCTAACCGCAGATGAAATAGAGAGGTGCAGCGAGGTAAACAAGGATCCTAACCCCAACACCCAGCTTCGCGACCGTTTTGACGAATTGAAAAAAGAAAATTCCGAGTTGAAGGTAAAAGTAAACATACTCGAGGGGAAATTAAAATCCATACTAAATACGGCAAAGAGTGCCTTAGACAGATAGAAAAACTATATGTACTCTAAGGTACATAATAATATGAGGTGTCAAGAATGTTGGGAACTCTGCTCGAAAAGAAGTTAAAGGAACTGCAGGGCAGTACCCTGCTAGTGGTGATGGATGACGGAACCGCATTCGCCGGTAATTTGGTAGAGTTCGATAAAACTACCATAGTTTTGAATAATATCTACCAGGGCTCAGCCAGTCAGATCGACTGGAAAGAGGTTTCTCCCGAGGGAGAAAAAGAGATAAAACACAGTATAGAAGAAGGAGGTACCTACGGTTTCGTCGACTGGACCGCCGTAGCCCTGAAAGAGGTGTACATCAGGGTTGAGCATATATCTAGGATCTGGCCTTGGGAACTGATATCAAAACCTGAGGAGAAACTTACAGAAAATTACGAAAGACCCGTATATTTCAGAAAAAGGGTAGAAATGAACAGGGCGCTAGGTCTGGATATGCCGGACTCGCCCTTCTAAGAGCGATCATCCATCCAGTTTGTCTATACGTCGTTTTAGCTCAGACTTTAAGATATCGCCTCGATCCTCCCCTCCGAATTGATCTATCCTAGAGGCTATGGCGATCTTGTTGGCGAACATCCTAGCGACCTTCCCTCTTACTTCAGGAGCGGAGCGATGAACGAAGGGGTGTTGAAGTATGTATCCATGTTTGGGTGGTGGAGTACCTTTTTCAAGGTGTTTGAAGAGCGACTTCTCGGCCCCCAATACCTGTATCGTACTGGAAGGCATCATGGCCAGCTTCTTTAACGAACCCGCATGGGCGATCAGTTCCCCGCCGAGTTTGGGACCTGTCAATGCGGTCAAAGTCGGTGCGATATCCTCCATGGTTTCTTTAACATACTCCTGTAACTCTTCTCTATATGACCGGATGTCCAGTATCTGCCCGGCCATGGTTTGTAGTAGCAGCTTTTCCCTTTCACCGAGTTCACTTCCCACGGAATCATTGTGTTCCCCGGTGATCCCCATCATGGTATCCCTGTCCCCATGTTTTTTGATCAACTCTAACATCTCATCTTCGCGATCCACCAGTTCTGGATAATGAAGAGAATACCAGTCCCCGATACGTTCCGTGAGTATGTTCAAGGTCTCGTTAAGATCCTGTATGGCATCTACGGCCTTGGCGAGATGTTTATCCCTCTCCACCGATCCTCGGAGCGCTTCTTTACCCTCAAGCCTTAACGCTTCCTGTAGCAGCCCCATGCCGTAAGACCTATCTTTTGGAGAAGGGGGCTCGACATCCATAGAAGTTACTTCTCCCAAAGACGACAATCTCTTCGTGTTGACTAATATCTTTTCATCGGTTTGAGATGCCAGCTCTTCCTCTTCCTGAAGCACCTTACCTTCTTTCACGGCCATTCTTCTTTCAGCGATGGATCCAGGGTCCTTTGGGAACAGCCTTTCATCCAACACATCTTTTCCTTTCAACAAAAAAGAGCCGAACCATGTCGTGACCAGTACAGGTTTTTTTCCGTTCATGTACAACACCTAAACTCAAGAAGTTCCTTATCTAAATATGTTTCGAGCTTCAATCCTCTTCTTTGGGAAGAAGTATCACCCGATCCATGAACTTGAATATCTTTACACTGTCTCCTTCGAATGAGAAACCTTCTGGTTTTAAGAGTGTTAGGGTCGTGTAATCATCGGGATCCAGTACTTTTATCTCTTCCGCTGTTTCTGAGACCACGATGGAGTCACGTATCAACTCCTGACTTCCAAGGACCTCGATCTCTCCAACATCCCTCTTATCAAGGGTAACCCTATCACCGGTCCTGAGTTCCTGCAAAGTCAGATGACCGCTGCTAGTCCGGATCTCCTTGATGCGGTATATCTTTTCGTGGTATTCCACGAAATTCCCTCGTTCATAAGGGGGGATCCGAACGGAGTAAGTTACCTTATATATGTTCTGACCGTCATCCCTACCAGCCAATTTACTTGATACGGTTATCTTTCCACCGAATGTTTCAGCTATCTCTTTTGATAATTTTTTACTTACGCCGTTATCACTCATGTAAAAGTCCAGACCGCCGTGCCTTTCCTCCTCGCTGGTGATGAAGATCGAACGTTCATCACCTCGTTTCACCTTAACCTCACGGTAGATCTTTTCCTTAACGATCCGTTTCTGCTCTTCTGTCATGGTTTTCTTGGAAGGTCTGACCTGTATTATGGCTTCATAGTAATGACCGTGTATCCTGCTGCATGTGGTACACTGACCGTTCTTTATGATTACTTTAGTTTCTTTAAATACTGTTTTCTTCAGCCCACGGGATCCGAGCTCGACCTCTAACTCAGCACGTATGTTCCTCGGATCCTCTTCGGTGAAGCTTGCGTGAAAAGAATAGCTGTCCACCTTCCATGTTGGTTGAAGTGAATCCTGTATACGTTGTAGCATTATCGAGTTCATATCGGGCCTCTCTATCCAGCGGTGACCCTCTCGTACGGCTCCACAGCTGGTACATACCTCGATGCTTACCGAAGCCGGCAGTTCCACATCAACATCTTTGAGGAAACAATCTTCACATAAGCCCTCAAACAGATCCTCGGGCTCCTTTCCACATTCTACACAAAACATGGTTCCATCCTACATCCGTACAATCTGAAGATGAGGGACTCCCTGTACTTCCATTACGTCTCCTTCGGATCCGAGTCCCATATCTATGGCAACATCCACACAATCGGACCCGACCAGATTTATTATGGTCGCCTCTCTCATCTTCTCTTTCAAGGAAACATTTTTGACGATGTCTCCGCCATAGAATGATTCCTTTACATCGAGATGAATTTCACCTTCGGTGTAAACCTGGCCTAGCAAACTTTCATCGCATGCTGCCAGTAACGTTTCGACACCTTGTTCATATATCTTCATATGTATAGACATTGTATCACACAGTTCGTTTCATGTCAATTTATACTTTCCGCTACTTGGTTGGTATACGGTCCCGTTTCTGCTCATGCGTCCGAGTTCCTTTTTGACCTGTGTCCTGGATCTGCCCCTTTCCTCGGCTTCCTTCAACACGACTTCTTCGGGAACCCCGTCTTCGTGCAGTTCTGCCATGTTCCTGATTATCTTGCTTATTTCATTAAGCAAGGTTCGTTCGGAATGAGATACATCTGACGCAACCAGATCTATATCGAATCCGCCCTCAGTGGATGCGACTTGGTTCAGGAAATATCTGGTGACCTTTATCGCCCTCTCTGCATCTTCTGCGATCACCTTCTCCCTTAGGTGTGCCCGGGCACTAGCTTCCGCCAGTCGTATCAAAGACTCGAGCTGTCTCGCCGTGATGGGTATGGATTCGCTGTCACCCCCACTGCCCCTGATCTCCATGAAAAAGTCTTCTAACTTCTGCATACATTCATCCGTCATGACGGGTTTGATGGCTTTGGCATGGGCTATGTATTTACGCATAAGCTCTTTGGAGAACTTGGGCTCGAATCTCTTTTCGACCTCAAATTCCTTTTCATTACTGATAACCTCACCGGCGTGATGCACCTTCAAGATGTGTCGAGCGATATCGAGATCCTTCTTCTTATCCGGACGGTCCATTATGGCGAAGATCAGATCGAACCTGGATATCAAAGGGGCCGGTAATTTGATCTGCTGTGAGATGTTCTCGTGCTCCTCAAAACGCCCGTACCTTGGATTGGCGGCACCGAGTAGTGCACAACGGGCGTTCAGCCTTGCGTTTATGCCCGCCTTCGCCACGGATATGGTCTGTTGTTCCATAGCTTCGTGCATGGAACTTCGATCCTCCTCTCTCATCTTATCTAGCTCGTCCACGGCCGCTATGCCTTTGTCGGCCAGTACCAGCGTACCCGCCTCTAGGATCCATCGTGATTCACCCATCACTTCGTCTTTGATTGCGGCTGCAGTCAGTCCAGCACCGGTAGAACCCTTCCCCGAAGTGTACATACCTCTTGGTGAAAGGTTCGCAATATAGCGGAGTAATTGAGATTTAGCGGTACCTGGATCACCGACCATGAGTATATGGATATCCCCTCTTATCTTCTGCCCGTCTGGCATGCTCTTCCTGACCCCTCCGAAGAGCTGCAGCGTCAGTCCTATCTTCTCTTCGTTCATGCCGTGGATACTGGGAGCGATGGATCTGACCAGGTTTTGGAAGACGTTAGGATCCTCCGAAGCTTTCCTTATCTCTTCCCTATCCTCCTCTGATAACTCCACCTCTTCGTACTCGTATTCCTTCACCTCGATGCTGTTAACACGCATGAATATGTCAAAGTTTCTGGATTTGGCTCCGCCTCGGGCGGTCTTTGGATATCCATCCAGTATCCCGTTCATGGTTATACGGTCACCTGGAGATATACGACCTACCAGATCATCTTCTACCCATCCCTTAAGTCTCTGAGGCTGTTCACCGCCGCGCAGCCCTTCCGGTGTTTCCTGTAACTCTAAATTCTGATAGTTCTTGAATTCCGACTCCTCCAGTAGATAAATCATCTTCGTTTTTTTTCCGTCCTTTCCACAACTGCCGCATCCCACGGGCTCCTCCAGTATATGTGAGCTGAAGTCCTGCTCAACAACAGTTTTACCACCGCACCTCATGCACTGAAACACCGCTTTAGATATCCGCGGTCTGACCTCAGTGGCTTTTCTTACCAGGCCATCTATGGCTAAGAACTTGGTCAGATCTACAGCTCTGAGATCCCGTATGATCTTATTCCTTGGCGAAGGTATGCCGTTGAGCCTCAGCCTCACGTCTAAATCTTCATCCCCTCTACCCATCATCTCCCGCATGACGGCCTCGGCCAACTCTAATGTATATTTTGGATGATCGAGAACGTATCTAGGGAATGTATCGCCGAAATGCAGTACCATCTCTTGGTATGAAATTTCCAAAGACATCTCGTCGGGATAATGATCGCCAATCTTCATGATCTCGGCGGAATAACCTTCTTCGAAAAAGGTCTTAAAATTTTCCTTGATCTCTGATTCGCTGTACTTCACGGCCATTTCATCGCACCGGACTTGGTCAATACACTGGTATGTGTTTTAAACTTTTTGTCAGCCTCGATGGAAATATTAATTAGCAGTGATTCTAATTATCATCTGATGACCTATGTTGACCCGTGAAGACGCTTTGGATTTGGTGGATAGAAAAGTGTCGAACGAAAACTTGAAAAAGCACATGCTGGCGGTAGCTCAGATAATGAAGAGTATCAGCAGTGAGCTCGATGGTGACCAAAAGAGGTGGGAACTATGCGGCCTGGTCCACGATGTTGACTACGAAGAGACCAAAGATGATCCATCTAGACACGCGCTCTATTCTGCAGAGATGTTGGAAGATCAAGTCTGTGACGAGATCATCAAAGCGGTTAAGTCTCACAATTATGAATACACCGGTGTTGAGCCTGATTGTAAGATGGATAAAGCTTTGGTAGCAGCCGACGCCGCATCTGGTCTGGTCATAGCCACGGCCCTGGTGATGCCTAACCGGAAACTAGAGGAAGCGCGACCGGAATCGGTGATTAAAAAGTTCGATGATCCTTCATTTGCAAGGAACGTGGACAGAGATAAGATACTGTTCTGCGAAGAGTTTGGGATGGATAAAGATGAGTTTCTAACACTGTCCTTGGAGGCCCTTCAGCAGATAGACGAAGAACTCGGGCTTTGATCACCAGTCAACGTACTTCTTCCCTCTCAACTCGGTTATCAGACTCAATGCAGCTGTGGCACCCTCTCCAACGGCGGCACTTATCTGTCTAGCCCCTCCGGTACAGTCTCCGGCGGCGTACACCCTTGGCATACCGGTGAACTGTTTTTCATCTACAACCAGAGTGTTATCCTCTATGGGTATGCCCAAAATTTTGGCAAAGTCCAAAGAACCGCTGGTACCTTCAGCCACCATCAAGCCGTCCATCTTCTCTTCACCATGATCCATCTCCAGACCGACCAGTTTATCGTTGCCAAGAACCCTGAGTATCTCTTCTTTGACCATGGGAACCCCTTCCGCCTCTAACTTTTCAAGGAGTTTATCGTTGACTTCCAGGTCACTGCCGTTGGTGAATATCTTGATGTCTCGGGTGTACTCCAATAACTCCAAAGCCTCTTTAACAACGAGGTCTTCGGAACCGATCAGTCCCACCTTTTTATCCTTGAAGAAGGGAGCGTCGCATGTAACGCAGTAGCTCACACCCTTACCTTCGTACTCCTCCAATCCATCCAATAGAGGCTTCTTATGTTGGATCCCGGGTGCGATGATCAAGCCTTTGCCTTTGTATTCGTTTTCCGCGGTTTCAACGATGAATCTATCACCGTCCAGTTTGATCAACAGAGCACGGTCTTCGAACACTTCGGTACCGAACCTTTCTGCCTGCTCTATACCCCTATCCAGCAGCTCGGAGCCTGAAACACCTTTTGGAAAACCGAAGTAGTTATCGATCTTTTTCGCCTTCCTAAGCAGCTTGTCGGGTTCGTCCAGCACAACGGTTGAAAATTCCGCTCTAGCCGTGTATATGGAAGCGGACAACCCAGCGGGACCTCCACCGATTACGATCACATCGAATTCTTTCTCCATGATTATCCCTTAAACCATATATGGTAAGAATCCTTTAAATCGTTTTTTATCGATATCATACTTGTTGTTAACAATACGATAATATTAATTACATCCTGTTTCATATATCATCAAACTCAAGGGTGAGATCATGGATGACGAAAAGGAGCATAGTCCGTTCAAAGTGATGGTGGTGGACGACGATAGGGACCTGCAAGAGTTGCTGGTAACTTTGATCAACACATCTGACAGACTGGATGCCGAGGCTTTTTCTTTTTCATCGGGAGAAGAAGCTCTCAGCAGATTGGAAGAAGAATATTTCGATCTGGTGCTCGCGGACCAACGTATGGACGGCATCTCCGGAATTGAGCTTTTGACCCGTATAAAAGACAGGTATCCCGATATGGTGAGGATACTGATAACAGGTTACTCAGACCTGAGAACCGCTAAGGATGCAATCAACAAGGCCAAAGTTCACCATTATCTAGAAAAACCGGCAGATAACGAGGAGATAATATCCACACTGTATCGTGAGTTGGAGAGGTTGATGGAGAGAAAGTCCAGCGAAGTCTTCAAGGTCGAAAAAAAGGATGACGCTGTAAGATTGATCGAGGACTTTCGGGAAACATTCTCCAGTATATCCCGAGTGCACCCCGGTATCATCTCTCTGCCTGGTGAAAAAAAGGAAGGACGCTACCAGATAATCTTCGAATTCGACAATCCATCTGAGTTCAACAAGTTCTCCTTCGAGTTGAAAGACAACGAGGAGTTATACGACAAATACAAAGCACGTATAGAAGATGTACAGGTCTTTGAGAACCGCTATCTGGTAACCGTATCGCTCAAACCATAGACTTAGGTCGAGTATCAGCCATATGGTTTCAGTAGGAAAAACCATACAGGGATATACCATATCTTATTATTATCTATGATTGTTTCTTCGAACTTTTCTTTTGTGATCACTATGCCCTCTTCGATGTTGTGTTTCTCCATAAAACTGATCAGTCCTTTCAGGTCACTTTCACCAACGTTGTTTTTGTATTTAACTTCTATAGGTATAAGACCATCCCTTTCCTTCACTACAAAATCGACTTCGTAGACCGATCGCCAATAATATACGTTTTTGGGCAGTATGTCTATTTTACCAGATACGAGATGGGAACAGACGATACCTTCTACTATAGAACCAACGATCGCACTATAAGTTAATATCTTTTTATCGTTACCTTTTATCGCATTAAGAACGCCACTATCTAAGACGAATAATTTTTTCTCTGCTCTTTTACTCCTTTTAGGACTTTTAGAATAATATTCAATGATGTTGATCAAACCCGCTATTTCGAGATAACCCAGATATGTTTTTACGGTTTCGATCCTGCAATCTAACATATCCCCAATTTTTGAATAATTAGCCCTCTGCCCGTGAGTATTAGCTATGTAATAGAATAATTCTTCAAGTGTTCTAGTATCTCTTATATCGAATAGTTCAATCAGATCACGGTAGAAAACAAGACCCACATAATCCTGCCTTAACCACTTATGAGCTTTAGATAGTTCCTTATCAAAAGTTTCCGGGATCCCACCGTATAGTATATAATCATTGAATAATCTCTTCAATTCCTTCTCATGATGTTTAATTTTTAGATTTAGTTCGTATGGATCGACCGTCAGTGGATCAGAATTACCGTCATCAAGACCCTCTAAGAAACTTTTCAATCCTTCGCTTCCCTTATAACAGCAATATTCTCCAAAAGAAAAAGGATCAGTTTCGAAAAAAGATATCCGTCCAGTTAGGCTTTCAGAGGTGTTTTTATAAATCAGTTTACCGGAAGATCCCGATACCACGAATTTGATGTTCATATTTTTATCATAGATACTCTTTATCCATCTGCTCCAGTCCTTAACATATTGTATCTCATCAAAAAAAATGTAACGTTTATCTGTGATACCATAGATCTCCTCGTGGATATGGACTATCTTTTCTATTACCCCCTCGTCTTCACACATCAATGGGTTGTCGAATGTGAACAGCATTATATTCTTAGGCTCCACGCCCCTTTCCAATAAAAGATCGATCAATTGATACATCAATGTTGTTTTTCCAGTCCTTCTAGGACCGATAATGCCACATATCTCTTTGTCCTCCAGAGCATCTACAAGATCGGTAAACATGTTCCTCCGATATTCCTCTAGGTCCAATGCTCTGACACTACCCGTTTCCCACCAATAATTAGTCCGGACCAATTCACCCATGATGTCATCTTTCGATACCATGAAAGGATATAGTCCTTGTTTTAGATATAAAGATTACGGTTGTAATAGTGGTAAATACTCATTTTCTTACTATTGTAATAGTATAATTTTGTAGCATATCTACGATTACAATAGTGTTACTTAAATAGTCTACACCACAGGTGGATCAGTATCTATCGAAGTGCACGAACTCTTCCACCTTCTTACGCTCAGGCCGTTCTTTCTCCGTCTTCAAAGTCTTCCCTTCTAATATTTTCTCCGGCTCATCCGAATGGAGGCCGAAGATGACAAGCGTGATGACCGTGTACTCGTCGGGGATCCCCAATACATCCTTAACCTTCTTTTCACTGAAACCGGCGATAGGATGAGCGATCAGTCCTAACTCAGTTGCTCGCAGTATCATGAAACCGTTGGCCTGCCCTGCGTCGAAGAGATGATACTCACGACCTTTGACAACACAGTCGTCATCCTTTTTTGAAAATACCGCTGCGATCATGGACGCCCGAAAGGTCCACTCGTTACCCTTGGACATCACATCCTTCATCTTTTCCAGTATCTCGGAGTCACGTACGAACACGTAATTCCACGGTTGATTGTTAAAACAGGATGGAGTAAATTGTATCGCATGGATCAACTCATCAAGTGTGTCGTCGTCTATATCCACCCTCTCCAGAGCTCGATATGCCCTTCTTTTTTCTATAGCTTCTTTCACATCCATATTACTGACTCCTCATCGACAATACGATGGGTAAACTAATAATCCCTTTATCCAATAATAATTTTTTCACCCAGCTCGAAGGCTTTAACATTACTCTCTACGGCCTTCTCCGGCACAGTTCCTTTTACCGCCTGGATAAGACTACCATATAGGTATCACACCCTCTAGAGCCTCTTGAGATATGAACCTTTTAACAGGAATTTATACGCGGGCTCTACGTAGATCCTTTTACCGTCCTTCTCTATGATCTTCTCAGTATCATTGGTCAGGATCCAGCCTTCGCTCACATCGAACTTATCCATGAATTTTTCCAGACCACTCGTTTTTATCTTACCGTATTTTGCTTCGACAGGTACGACCTTGTTACCCGAGGTCATGACAAAATCTACCTCGTTTTTGTATGCGTCTCTCCAGAAGAAATCAGTTTCAAGTTGGTTTGCCAGAAGCCACTCGAAAACTTGAGACTGGGGGTGAGTTCCTTCTTTGAACAGTAAGCTGCTCGAGAGTACTGTAGGATAGAATCTTCTAAGTTTCCTCTCTGTTTTCCGCTGATTTGTTGAATAATTATATAGTTTTTTTATCAGGAAACTTTTTTCGAGGTAGGTCAAGTAGTTGGAGAGAGTGGTTCTAGAAACTCCCAGATCTTCGCTTAGATCCTTGATATTTATCATATGTCCCGGTTCTCTCATCAGTATCTTGAGTATGGATTCCAGTATCCCCGTGGCTCTTGTTTGGAAGATCGTACTCAGGTCCCGGTATATCACTTTCTCGACCATATTTTCCTCCACATATATCCTTATCCTCCTCTGTTCAGCCTTTCCCATCAGAGCTATGATCAGAGGGTCCAACATAAGATCCTTTATCTCGTGGTAGATCTCCCTCGGTTTGTAGTCTAGTCTGAATTTTCCCTTCCACCAGGGATTGAATTCTCGCATGAAATCTTTGACATCTTCCTTTCCAAACGTATGTTTTAACCTATGAAGGTATATCGTTCTTAATCTCTATTTCATGAACAACGTATTAATCATATTTTCTATTCTGTGCTTACTATGAGTACCATATATTATAAATGCTCGTATTGACAAACTGCCTAAAGTATATCAATTACATATATATGAGCTAATTCTTCCACCGGCTTCCTATCCTGCCGTTTTCTCCCAAATATTTGTCGATGTGATGAGTGCAACTAGGCCAAATTCGATCGCCTAGAGTATCATGAAAGCCTCTGCCATACTGGTATCGAAAAGGTGGTCATTCCGGTCTTCGATAATACAATCATCTTCTATCTTGGAGAATACAGCGTCGATCATGGACGCCCCGAAGATCCATTCGTTCCCCTTGGACATAAAGTTCTTCATCTTCTGCAACATCTCCGGATCCCGTACGAAGATGTAATTCAAAGGCTGGTTGCTGAAATACGACGGAGCCAGTTGAATACCGGTAGTCAACTCTCCAAATGTATCATCGTCTATCTGAATCTTTTCCAGGACTATGTAAACTCTTTACGCTACCGATTGCTTCCTTAATCCCCGTATGCGTCTACTCCCAACTCGAATGCCTCGACGTTGCTTTCCACGGCCTTCTCTGGCACAGTTCCTTTAACAGCCTGGATAAGACTATCTCTAGGTATAACACCTTCCAGAGCGGAGCATAAAGCTCCCACCATGACTACATTCTGGGCTCTTACCTCTCCGGCTTTCTTCGCCAATGAGAGAGCGTTGACTTCTCGTAATTCGGCCCCAGCCTCTTTGATCGCCTCGACGACTTCGTCGTATTCCACGTATTTATCTATCTTTTTCATAACGAGATCGTGTGTCTCTCCGGGAGGATGTACCAATCGTTTGTTGGTCAGAACTACACCGCCGGGCTTAAGATAATACAGGTATCTAAGAGCCTCCATGGCCTCCAATGCCACTATCATATCCGCTTCGCCGGGAGGTATCAGGGGTGAAAGTACCTCTTCTCCTATTCGCATGTGTACTATGACTGAACCGGATCGCTGGGCTAGACCGTGCATCTCTCCGGATATAACGTTCTTTCCCGCGAGCCTACAGGCCTCTCCGATCACGTTCGACAGCATCACCAAGCCCTCTCCACCGATTCCGCACAGTATTATGTTAGTTCCCTTCATTTTTCCGCCTCCTTTTTCTCTTGATACTTTTCATAATCCTCCACGGTCAGCACCGGTTTATCATCCCCACCGTACATGGTTGCAGTCGATTTGATAGCTCCCTTAGGACAGAGCTTGGAACACACACCGCAGCCTACACATATATCCTGATGTATCCTTGCCTTACCATCTTCTTCCGGCATGACCGATATGGCGGGACACATGAAGTTCAATACGCAGGCATGGACGCTTTCACACTTATTCAGATCTATAAAGTACGGTACTAATTCGCCTCCGGCATGTCTGTAGTTCCTGAAGTGATACAGTGCACATTCTCCATGGGATATCACGGCTGAAACCCCTTGATGAGCGAGAGCTTCCTTTATAGTATCCACGTTGTCCTTTACCTCGTAGGAAGATATGTCATATATCTTCTCCACACCGATACCTTCCAGAACCGGGCGTATATCTACCTTCTTCCCCTCTCGCCCTCCGGCCTTTTTCGGATTCCCTGGATGTGACTGCTGTCCGGTCATTGCGGTCACCGCGTTATCGAGTACGAATATTGTGACATCGTCTTCATTGTGGACTAAATTAACCACACCTGGCAAACCGGCATGGAACAGAGTAGAATCTCCTATAACAGCGATGGTTTTTTCCTCGGCCGCATACTGAACACCGGCTGCAACACCCATAGAAGCACCCATGCAGAGCAGAGTATCGCTCCACTGTATCGGCGGTAAGCACATCATGGAGTAACATCCTATGTCGTTTGCAAAGAAAACTTTATCTGGATCACCAACCGCCCTGCGAAGAGCCCAAAAGGTCGCTCGATGGGGGCATCCGGCACAGAACACCGGCAATCTTTGTGGAAGGATCTCCGCATACTTTTTCATCTTCCTGCAGTGCTCTTTGTAATCGAATGGTTCTTCCACTCCGGTTATCTCTGATAATCCTTGTATCACGGCGGGTATATCGTACTCGAGAGCCTCTGAAAGATGACCGGTTCGCTTACCGTAAACATCTACATCCTTGACCAAACGCCGGACAACATCCTCTATGTATGGGGATAACTCCTCCACGACCACGACCTTGTCCAATCCTTCGCAGAATTTCTTGATGACCTCTTCTGGCAAGGGATTGATAACGCCCAGCTTCAATATCTTAGCTGATAATTCCAGTCGAGAAAGGGCTTCCACGGTATAGCTGTGGGCCACACCTGCGGTGATCACACCCAATTCTTCTTCACTTCCACCTTCATCCATGAGTTTCTTACCGTCGAAGTACTCTATACGATTGAGTGAACTATCTGCCATCTTTTCGCGTATGTTTTCCATCCGCTCCAACATCTCCTTCTTTCCTTTCCTGGCAAGTTCACCCACTGAGGTGTATGGGCGTTTCATGTCCTTCCAGGAAACTTTTTCGAACGGTGTCCGATCCATGGGTCCCAGCGGTACGATCCCGCTCTGGTGGTTCACCCTCGTCGTTGTCCTGATCAGAACCAGGGTTCCGAATTCTTCAGACAGTTCGAACCCCTTTTTCACCATCTCCATGGCCTCCCGTGGTGTACTGGGTTCAAGCATGGGTAGGTATGCTGTTAAACCGAACCACCTACCATCCTGCTCAGATTGGGAAGAATGAGCATGAGGGTCGTCGGCTATCAAACATAGGCATCCACCGTCCAAGCCGGTGTAAGCCAAAGTATATAGAGCGTCTGAGGCAACGTTGGTACCTACACTTTTCATGGATGTGAGGGAACGCTTACCAAGCATGGCACCTCCGGCAACTGTCTCCAGGGCCACCTTTTCGTTCGCCGCAACTTCGATCCTGAGATCATACTTATTGGACGCCCTTTCAAAATTATCTAATATCTCGGTCTGCGGTGCTCCCGGGTAGAAGGATACAAGCTGTACGTCGGCCTCCAATGCCGCACGTACTATTGCTTCGTTACACAGCATGTATGCCTCCCTCTCCTCTTCATCTATCACATCTTTGAATGACATATTATCATATCCCTTTTTTATTAAGATACCTCTCTCATACCTTTGGAGAGTTTTCCTATCTTAACAGGGTGATGAACATCGTATGATTTTATACTTTTGGTGCTTCCCTAGTAAATCTTTTAACCTAATCGATCGTAATAATAACAAGAGGTATAGGTATGATATGGTCTGTTGAGAAACCAAAAAACGAGATGGAGAGGTTGATCGATTACACACCTGGGTCTTCGGAAAGGGATGAACTGATTAATGAATTGAATACTATAAAAGGCGAGGTGATCGAGGTCCCCTTGATAATCAATGGTGAAAAGATTAAAACGGGAGAGATCAAGGAAGTTCACTGTCCTCATGATCACGATAAGGTTCTAGCCAGGGTGCATCTTGCCGGAAAGGATGAACTAAATATGGCCATCGAGTCAGCTCTGAACTCACATGGATGCTGGTCCGAACTGAATTGGTATCATCGAGCGGCGGTATTCAGAAAGGCCGCAGATCTATTGGCAGGCCCAAGACGTTTCAGAAATATCGCTGCGATAATGATGAATCAGTCAAAAAATCCATATGAAGCCGAGATAGATCTCGCCGAGCTGGTTGATTTCTGGAGACTGAATTCGTACTACATGAACTTCATATATAAACAACAGCCGGATCAAATAGAAGGTGAGATGAACAGGCTAGATTGGAGGCCTTTAGAAGGATTCGTCTTGGCTATATCACCCTTCAACTTCTATTCCATAGCTGGAAATCTGCCTTCAGCACCTGCCATAGTAGGAAATACTGTGATATGGAAACCATCTCTGAATGTATCATTTTCTAATTTTGAGATAATGAAGATATTGATGGAGGCCGGACTCGAAGAGGGAGTAATAAACTTTGTACCATTTGCCAGTGAGATATCCGGTCTGATCACGAAACACCCTGATCTAGCGGGACTGAATTTTACAGGAAGCTACGAAACCTTAGTTCATCTCTGGAAAGTGATCAATTCAAATATAGAAAACTATCGTAACTTTCCAAGGATTGTCGGTGAAACCGGTGGTAAGGATTTTGTTTTCATACATAAATCCGCAGATATTAAGAACGCCGCTTTGAACATAATCCGTGGTTCTTTCGGGTATCAAGGTCAAAAGTGTTCGGCATCATCTAGAGTATACTGTCCTGAGAGCATGTGGGGTCGGTTGGAAGATACATTGAAGAGAGAGGTATCGAAGATACCTTGTGGACCGGTGGATGATCTTAGAAGTTACATGGGTGCGGTCATAGATGAAAAGGCCTTTGATGATATCACAGATTACATCAAATATGCTGAAGAAAACGAAGATTGTACTACGGTTCTCGGCGGTAAATCTGACTCAACTAAGGGGTGGTTCATCGAACCGACCATAGTAAAAACCGATGATCCTCGAGGAAAAATGATGAGTGAAGAGATATTCGGACCTGTAGTCACCATATATCTATATGATGAAGAGGAATACGAAGAAACCTTGAAGCTGTGTGACCAGACCTCTCCTTATTCATTGACCGGATCCATATTTTCCAAAGATAGCCATGTGACACATTTGGCTGAAAGGGTGTTAAGATATTCTGCAGGTAACCTTTACATCAATGATAAACCAACCGGTGCAGTGGTCGGCAGACAACCCTTCGGAGGCACTAGACATTCAGGTACAAATGACAAAGCGGGTTATTGGACTAATTTACTTAGATGGATGAATCCAAGATCCATCAAAGAAACTATCCTACCCGCCGAGGACTGGAGGAGGAAATTCATGGTAGAATGAACAACAAGATCACACATCCAAAAAGGCTCGGATCTCCTTCAACCGTTTTTCATCACTCAGCCTATCCTTTACAGGATTTCGCTCTCCCAACAACTCTTCGTTGTACGTGGGCCTTTCTTCTCGATAAAATACTCCGATGGGTAATCTATCGGATTCCTGAGCGAGCTCCATGGCTTCGAATTTTGTGGATCTAGTATCTTCCAACTCATCCACCAACTCGTTGTATTCCTCATAGTAATCGGTGAAAACCACACTCGGCTGAAGCACGTCGATGTGGGCGAATCCAGGATGTTCGACCGCCTGAACTATCAGATCCGACAGATGCTTTACCTTACCGGCGTATCCCCTGGACACGAAGGAGGCACCTGCGGATAACAACAGTCCCAGAGGTTCGATAGGTGGCTCCACACTTCCTCCAGGTGTTGCGGGACCTTTGAACCCCTTCGGACTGGTGGGGGAGGCCTGTCCCGTGGTCAGGGCGTACGCGCCGTTGTTGTGCACTATCACCGTTATATCGATGTTCCTTTTCGCTGCAAAAAGAAGATGGGCTAATCCTTCACCGTAACAATCACCATCACCTCCAAATGCGATGATCTTCAGGTCAGGATTGCCTAACTTGATACCTTCGGCACTGGCCACTTCACGACCGTGTAATGAATATATCCCGCTGAGATCTAAGTAGTCGAATATCTTCCCGTGACATCCAATCCCGGTGGATATGACTATATCCTCCCTTGATATGCCGTTCTCTTCTAACTTTTTAACAGCCTTCTTCACCGCCGCCAGTATCCCGAAGTTTCCACATCCGGTACACCATGTTATTTCCGCACCGGTATCCAGATCGCCGCTCATCTTATCGCCTCCTTTATCTTTCCAGCCAGATCCATGGGATCGAAGGGCCTCCCATCATATCGTTTGATAACCGATGTGGGCTCTAATCCGATCTTATCTTCTAGTAGAGTGCTGAATTGCTGGGCTACACTCTGTTCAACGACTATGGACCTGCCTTCCACATGCTTTTTTAGCTCCCAGGTAGGTAATGGTCTCAGGTATATGGGTTGTACAACTTTTGCCTCTATGCCTGAGCATCGCAGAGCCTCTCTTACGCTGAGCGTTGTGGAACCGTAGGTGAATATCACGTTCTCACCCGATCCGTAAACGTTGACGGTATGTCGGTCCTTTAACTCTTCCAGTATGACTTCTTCCTTCTTATGTCTCTTATCGTGCATGGCAGCTACCTCTTCAGATCTGGAAGTGGTTATACCGTATTCATCGTGCTCTTCACCGTTCCACTTTATCGCCTCTTTGGAGGGGGGGAACTTGAGTGGAGACACTCCGTCTTCCGTAGATAGATATCTTTTGTACTCCGTATCCTCTTCATGCATACGTGGTTCAACAGTTCTCACCTTGGAAGGATCGACGTCCATGCACATCGAGCTCTCGGATAGGTGTTTCTCAGTAAGGATAATGCCGGGAGTTTGATACTTCCACAACAAGGAAAGCATATCCGCTGTTAGATAGAAGGCTTCCTCCATATCTCCCGGTGAAGCGACTATCCTCGGGAAGTCGCCGTGACCCTGATGTAAAGCAAAACCCAGATCTCCCTGCTCGGTGTATGTGGGAACTCCTGTGGCCGGCCCGGGTCTCGATGAGAGTACGAAAAGAACGGGTGATTCGACCATACCCGCCAAAGAAAAGGCTTCGGCCATGAGTGCGAATCCACCACCACTTGTTCCCACCATGGACCTTGCACCTGCGATGGTAGCTCCGATAGCCATATTGGCGACGGCTATCTCACTCTCCGGATGTACAGCGGTAACTCCTAACTTGTCACCATGTGATGCGTAAAAGTGAAGTATCGATGACGCTGGAGTCATGGGGTATGCAAAGTAGATATCCAACCCTGCGGAAGCCGCTCCCAGAGCTATAACGTGGTTGCCCGGGAACATCCTATTCCGGCAGTCTCCCTCTTTCAGATCCAAGGTGGAACCTACTTTATCCAAGACTTCATCATAAACCAACTTTGAGAAAGCGGTATTATCCTCCTTCCCGCGCGGATATACACTGTTCACCAAAGAGACCAAGGAATCTTTGTTTTCACCCACAACTGCGGCCAGTACTGCAATACCGGTAACACCCATGATCAACTGCGGTCTTTGGAACTCCTTGCTCATACTGGTCAAGGGAAGTCCTATCCCCTCTCCGTTTTCTATCTCATCGGAGTTGTAAAAGTTCAGTCCGTCCGGTGTGAGATTTTTCTTGTGCATCTCATAACTGGTCTTATCAAGGTTCACCACTACATCGGCTCTCATGTGATGGCTGAATATTTCTTCCGTGGAAGAGCTAACAGAGGCAAAATTGTGCCCTCCTCGTATCAAGCTCTGATAGTCGTCCATCTCAAACACATATCTACCTTTTTCCAAGAAAAATTTAGACAGGGCCTCACCAGCCTTTTTCACACCTTGTCCGGCCTGACCACCTATTATCACCGTGAATAACTCTTCATCCATAGCCTTTACATCATCTTTAGATCCCATATCGTCATCTCCATTTTAGGAAAGGGTTTCGAAGAGGGGGCGAAAGTTCGTCCCCCTCATTTTGTAGGTTTACGCTTTATTCGGTATTTTCTTCCGAAACAGGTCTCTGTGCCATCTTCTCGTTCATCATCAATAGGGCACTGGGGTTATCCCCGACCATCTTCAGCTTCTGCACGATCTCATCGGCAGAATCTTCTTCCTCCACCTGTTCATCCACGAACCACTGCAGCATGTTCATGGTGGCGCGGTCGTTCTCCTTCTCTGCAAGGTCCACAAGATCGTTTATCATACCGGTAACCTTGCATTCGTGCTGGTAAACGTACTCGAATGCCTCAAGAGGAGTCTTCCACTCCACTTCCGGCTTCTCGATGGTTTCCAGCTCAACGTGACCGCCTCGTTCCTGCAGATAATCCAGGAAACGCATGCCATGGTCCAACTCTTCCTGAGCCTGAAGACGCAGCCAGTGCTCGAAGCCGTCCAGGTTCTTCTCTGCGAAATCAACCGCCATAGAGAGGTATAGATAGCCCGAGTACATCTCCGCGTTTATCTGCTCGTTGATGGCTTCGGCCATCTTTTCAGAGATCATGAATTACGCCCCTTAGAAATCCTTGAACCGCTCGCTGGATATTCCGCATACCGGACATTTCTCCGGCGGCTCACCTTCATGGGTATAACCGCATACCGGACATATGTAAAGTGTGTCCAGATCTATGTCCTTACCCTCTTTGGATACTTTCTGTGCGTCCTTGTACATCTTAGAATGTATCTTCTCAGCTTCAAGTGCATAGTGGATGGACTGCTGCGCTCCTTTATCTTCTTCAAGATGTGCGATGGCATGGTAGGCTGGGTACATATCATGCACCTCGAAGTCCTCTCCTTCGATACCTGACTGAAGGTTATCCGATGTATTCCCTATCATGTCCAGCTGTCTCGCATGGTTCGTTGCATGCACTTTCTCAGCGTAGGCTATCCCTTTGAACAGCCTGGCTATGTTATCCAGTCCTTCTCTCTCTGCCACCTCGCTGAAGATCAGGTATTTCATGTGTGCCTGAGACTCTCCGGCGAAGGCTTCTTCTAACGATTTATCTGTCATTTTTCCCATATATATCACTCCTAATATTTCCATAATCCGTGTATATTACAATACGTCCTAACGAAGAGGACGTCCTTCTCGCTCACCGGGAACACAACTTCAGGTGTATCACCCGGTGATAAAAATGTTCTATAGGTCCTTTCGTTCTTCCTAGTTATCACTTCGATCCACTCTAGGTGGTGCTTGTCTTCCATGGGATGAGGAACGGAACCGACGTTGATCTTTATCCCTTCTTCAGTGGACTCTACCACTGGTAGGTGTTTTTCCGTACCCTCTTCTTCTCTTTTTTCTTCCTCCAGCTCCATGGGCTGACCGCAGCACACCAGGGTTCCGATGCCGGTATGAAGGACCTCGACTACGTTACCGCAGACATCACACCGATACACCTGTAACAATTTTGTCATCTATCCACCTCATCATAAATAAAAAGAAAGAGGGTTTTCAGGGTTTCCGATGGCACAGCCACCAGTCGTAACACTCGATCTCGCCGTCTTCTTCCTGTTTCCGGCGCTTCTTGAGCATTTCGGTGCTATTTGCTGGAGGCATTATTACCCTGTCCTTGATCAGTTCGTTCTCAGGCCAGTTAGCCGGTATGGCTACACCTTCTTTATCGGCTTTCTGGAATCCTCTGATCATCCTCAGGAACTCGTCCATGTTCCTACCGAGTTCGGCGGGATAGTAAAGTATCGCTCTGATAGTTGATTTGGGATCAACTATGAACACCGCCCTGACCGTTGTAGATGCGGGGCCCCCGTGTATCAGTCCCAACCGGTTGGCTACATGACCCATACCGTCGGCGATTATCGGGAACTCGATCTCTTCTCCCAGGTTCTCCTCAATCCACTCTTCCCATTTCAGGTGACTGAACACCTGATCTACGCTCAATCCGATGAGCTCCGTGTCCAATTCTCTGAACTTGTCGTACCTGGTCTGGAATGCGTAGAATTCTGTTGTGCATACCGGTGTAAAATCAGCCGGGTGTGAGAACAGTAAGAACCACTGACCTTCGTATTCCTTCGGTAGTTGCTTCGTCCCTTTCGTCGTCTGTACCTTCATCTCAGGGAACTTGTCCCCTATCAAAGGCATCTTTTTTTCTTCCATATATTTCACCTCTATATTACAATTCTATGTCTATTTCGTTACTCCACAGTCCGTGGATGTTGCAGTATGAATTCGCTATCAATTTTCCCGGTTTTCCTGTTTTGAATACTGCCTTGATCAACGGTTCGCTGTATACCGTGCTCGTATCAGCACCTTTGACCGATGCTCCATGAGCTTTGAACGTGTACCTTCCGATCTCGTAGGGATATTTTTCCCCCTCCGGATGGAAATACAGCTCTATCCACTCGATGTGATGCTCCGTGGTATTGGGATGTCCGATCTCCTTTCCCACTGACGCCATCACTTTGATACGTTCGTCTTTCTTCGCTTCGCCCTTTATCTCTATCACCGGTACGTGCTTTTCGGTCTTCCAATCATCTTTCTGGTACATCTCTTCCATTTTATTCACCTCATTTCCTCAATTATCTCTTCTATGTCGGGTAATTCCCTTATAGGATACACTTTTTTGAAGATCATCTTACCTTCTTCGTCGATGATGATGTTCGCTCTCTGGGAAAAACCGTCCTCATCCCTGAAAAGGCCGTAGTCTTTTATCATCTTGCCGTGGGGCCAGAAGTCACACAAGAGTTGAGTGTTCTCTATACCTAATTCCTCTGCCCAGGCTTTTTTGGAAGGTACGGTATCCACGCTTATGCCGAATGCGACGGCATCCAGCTCATCGAACCTTTCTTTGTTCTCCTCCAAGGACTTCATCTGGTCGCCGCATATCTTGGTCCAAGCCAGGGGATGAAACGACAGCAGGACTTTCTTTCCTCTGTGTTCCGAGAGTGCGACCTTTTCTCCCGTATGTGATTCAAGAACGAAATCTTTCCCTTGATCTCCGACCTTAACTTCTTCAGTCATATGTACTCCTTCATTCGACCTTCTCGAACTGGTCCTTCGGTGCTCCGCACAACGGGCACACCCAATCATCGGGCAGATCCTCGAATTTCGTTCCAGGGTCTATACCGTTCTCTTCATCGCCTTTGTCTTCGTCGTATATATATCCACATACAATACATTCCCATTTTGCCATCTTATCATCTCCTATGGTCCTATGTGCATACCGGGGAAGTACTCGTCGAACTGTTCGAAATCCTTGATCCTGTCCAGTTCGGACTCTAATATGGCATAGTGATTCTGCTCCATGCCTGCCAAGTAATTCATGGTTTCGACCACTTCGTCCTCCCTTCCTTCTTCTTTTGCTTTGGATGCCATCTGTTTGTAGAAATCCCTGGCGGCGATCTCCGCACCCATGGCCTGTTCGATTATCTCAGATTCATCGCTGTCATCATCGTACTTTATGAAAGGTATCGGTAGGGGGGTTTCCTCGTCGAGCTTCAACTCCTCTCCTTTTGTTATCTTTTTATACAGCTGTCTGATGAAATCTTCGTGTTTTTGTTCTTCATCCGCAAGGAACTTGAACCTGTCGCTGACTACAAAGTTCTTTGATCTGTTCGCCAGATAGTCGTACACTTCTCTGCTGTTCTCTTCTGCTTTTGCAGCGCCCTCCAGCAGTTCTTCGAATCCCATATTTTTTATATCCATATCATTCAGTCCTCCTTAGAGTATGTTTACATTTGTGTAACACTTCCGCATCAGTTATACCATCCCACCTATCGTTATCACTCTCGTGCTTCATTACTTTTTCGGTGGTCTTTAACTGTAGGTTTTTTACCCGATCCATATAAACACCTTGTTTAACGATATCCTTAAATACTACGAAGTATATTAACTTTTTGTTCGAAGTTCGTATCAGTTGCTGCATATATCGTTAAATTGATGATGAATATGCCTAAAATAGACAGAAAAGACAGGAAGATAATCGACATACTGCTTAAGGATGCACGTACACCATTTACAGAGATAGCTCATGAGTTAGATGTCAGTGAAGGTACTGTTCGTAAGAGGGTACAGCGCTTAGAATCGGAGGGGGTCATCCGGGGCTACACCATCGACATCGATCCCGCCAAGATCGGGTATAGATGTGTCACTCTTCTTGGTTTAGACACTGACCCCGAGTTCTTCCTAGACGCAGTTAGAGCATTGGGTGAGTTCGAGGAAGTAAGATGGGTGGCAAAATCCACTGGAGACCACATGATCATGGCGGAAGTATGGACCCAAGGCGATGCCGAGCTTTCCGAATTTGTACAAGAAAAGGTGTGTACTATCGAGGGAGTGAAGCGGATATGTCCTGCCATAATCCTGAAGAAGATGAAGTGACACCCGTTAAGGTGATGGACATCCCCATCGACGCTGAAGGGACCTTCGTAGAGCGGAAGAACCGCTTCTTGGGTATCGTTGATATCCATGGTGAGGATTCAAAAGTCCACGTTAGGGACCCGGGAAGATTGGAGGAATTACTGTATCCCGGTAATAGAGTTCTATTGGCAAAGGCATCCCGCCCTAACAGAAAAACATCATGGGACCTGATCGCCGCAAGATACGAGGATGAGTGGGTGCTGGTCAACTCGGGTTTCCATCCCCAGATAGCTCGCTGGGTTTTGGAGAACGAGAAGATAGATCCTTTCGGTATAACGGATGGCTGGCAGGGAGAGAAGAAACTCGGTGACAGTAGGATAGATTTTTTCAATGATACGGAAGTATGTGAACTGTGGGTCGAGGTCAAAGGATGTACACTGGCTATGGGCGGCAGGGCACTGTTCCCGGATGCGCCTACGACCAGGGGAACCAGACACGTACGGGAACTGATAAATGCTGTCGAAGAGGGCCACAGGGCGGGCTTGCTGATACTTGTCTTCCGTTCGAGTGCAGAGTGTTTTTCACCTTATGAAGAAAGGGACCCTGACTTCGCAGCGGCCTTCAGGGAAGCGGTGGATGCGGGCGTCGAAGTCCGTCCCATACGATTTTCCTACGAAAAAGGGCGACTGTATTACAACGGGAAATTGACCGTTTGTTGATCGGCCCCGGATATCGGTTCATCCTGTGGCAAGAAAGCTAAGGTCGTGAAGGATCACGTCTTCCATCTTCTTCAGTTCGTCGGTGAATCCGGATCTGGAAAAGATGTAGAATTTTTCGGTACAATCCTCATGCCATCTCACGGAACGGCTTTTTTCTTTTAGAGAACGATAGACCGCCCTTCTCACGAGTTCATTCTATGCATCCGTGACAAACACACCTTTCTATTTTAGAATAGACTATTTCAAAATAGACTATTTTGGATTAGATATGTCAGAAGACCTAACCCTTTGAGAGGTGATTCAATGGTAAAATGCGATTGCGGAAAGGAGATGTCGGAAACTGACGGTTTTGAGTTTTCCCACTTTGAGTATGGGACGGCACCGTTCTCGAGAGGGTTAAATCCACGTTCAACTATGGATGCGGCGACTGCGGTGCCAAAGAGAACAATTACCAACACATCGGATGTGATATGGAAAGATGTCCCAGGTGCGGCAGGCAGGCCATATCCTGTCATTGCGATATAGGGTCCGTTTTGGGTTGTTCTGTGTATTCAAGATCGTCTTTTATCCCATTTCGCGAAGGCCCTTCTCAGGTGAGGTATGGTTATGGATCCGCCTACAACCAGGGCGATGGACATGACTTCCTGGAATTCCTCATCGGACACGCCTACCTCCTCACACCTTATCAGATGATACTCGATGCAGTCGTCACATCGCAAAACCGTCGAGGCCACGAGCCCAAGCATCTCCTTCGTTTTGACGGGAAGAGCACCTTCCCGGTATGCGTTCGTGTCTATATTGAAAAAACGTTTGATGTTCTTACCGGCGTACTTCATGAGTACCTCGTTGAGATTCTCCCTTTCATCCATAAAATCCGAGGTGAGTTCTTCTTCATTCATGAAACGAAAAATTGACACCGGCCTATAAAGCTTATTCATTCTCGAGTTGAAATACCTTTACCTTCCTGAAGCCGGCCAACTCCATACCCGCTTTTTCCGCACGATCTTTTACCTCCTGGAATGGCGTTTTGAGAAGTAAAAAACCGTCGCCCTTATCCCCGCTCCACCATATGGCGTACCTTATCAATATATCCACAGCATCCTGGGTTCCGGCCATGAAAGGTATGCTTACCCGGCCGTAGGCTTGGTGATGGTTGATAAACAAAACACCCTGGAGTTCTCCCTCCATCACATAACAGTAGCAGTTACCCGCCTTAACTTCCTCTTCCAGCAGTTCTTCAGTGAATTCCTTAGCCTCCCAGTTACTGATGTACAGCATCTCATATCCATGGTACTCCGGGGATGAGAACACCATATCTCTAACTGCTTCCGGATCCGTCTCCCGGCGAACACCGTCTACGGGCCTTCCTCTCCCCTGAAATTCAAGGTGATAGAGTTCTATGAGTGTTGTGAAATCCCTCTTTTCAGCCAGATGAATGCTCTTTTTGTTCGTAACGTCGGTCATGAACCTTAGGGCGGTATGTTCCTTGTTGATCACTATCCGATGAAACAGGTCGGCCACATCACTTCCGTATCCTTTTCCCTGGTAATCCGGGTGTATCCTCAAACCCTCCAGCCACAGAATACCTCCCGGGCGGCGTGAGTATTTGCATACTCCGATTATCTTCTCCTTTGATATCGCCTTGTAGAACCCCTCTTCTTTCACCCATTCGTCGAATACCTCGGGTACGTAGTCGTTGCCATCCCAGATGTGGGAACACATGGCTTTGATCTCTTCCTTATCTCCGGGTTCCACCTTTTCCAGATGCATAGTTATAATCGTAATATCCCTCATCATCTTAATATTTACGAAGGATCGGTATGAAACCGTGTACTACAGAAAATTCAACAACAGCAGTAAGGCGATCATGATCACTATGTAGCGTATAGAGTCAGGTAGCGATACTTCTGAAAGCACACCTTCAGACCAATCCAACCGTAGATCCACCGTATGTTCACTGACGAAGTAGGCACCGAACAAAGAGAGGATCAAGATCACACCTTCTGCGGATATCACGTTGAGATATACCAGGTGCCAGGTGAACCCAGTTCTATAGTATCCTCCCATCAATGCAAAAGTTGCTGGGTTTACCATATTGTTCATGAAGGCCCATGTCGTCAACCCCCCTACTAAACATAGACCGGACAAAACGACCAGGGGTACCATGATGCTCTCTGTGAGTTCATCATCAGTTTTACTTTCTGAACAGGATAAACGGAATATACGGAAGACCGAGAGGGCGGTCAAGAAATGCACACCTACAAGTGAGCCGTATAATATCGGATATCGTCGAGTCGTTTCCAAGAGGAAGTACCTTCCATAGAAGCCGTTGAAAGGAGGTAAACCGGCCATGGATAGCAAACCTATGATCCCGGCGATCGATAGGATAACATTGGATCTTTTTAGAGAGAGCTTCCTTATATCCGCTGTACCGTAGAGGTATATCAGGGCACCCACTGAGAGGAATAATAGTGTTTTGTAGAGTGTGTGATTTATGAGGTATAGGATCGCGGCGGAAACACCACCGGGATTCCAAAGTGCCGCCACCGCCGTTATGACACCCATGTGACTTATGGTCAGCCAGGCCAATATCTTCTTCATGTCGTAGTACTTCATGGAGACCAACGCGGCGCTCAGGGCGGTGATCAAACCCAGGCCCACTATAAGATATCTTATCAACAACGTATCGAAGCCTATCTGAAACAGTTTGAACAGTATGTAGGCACCGGTCTTTACGGTAACACCGGCCAGTACCGCGGTCATCGGAGTTGGGGCGGAAACGTGGGCATCGGGCAGCCATGTATGGAAAGGGACTATAGCCACTTTAACTCCTACTGCAACCAAGAAGAAGGCAAAGATGATGTTTCTTATGTTCGTAGATAGTCCGGGGATCGCCACGGATAAAGCACCCATGTCCAAAAACCCTGTGAAAAAGTAGAGCAGTCCTATGCCCGTGAGGAACATCACCGAAGCCACACTACCGACCACAAGATAGTAGTAACTCGCCCTCAAAGAAGACTTCGTTCCAGTATAAGTTATCAGTACGTAGGTGGTCAATATGGTGATCTCGAAGAAAACAAAACGGTTTACGATATCTCCGGTGAGGAAAACGCCGTACAAGCCAGTGGTCATGAACAGGAACAGGAAGTAGTAGTCGTCGGGCTTTGGTATCAGTTCCTTTTTCTCTAAAGAATAAACGAAGGAACATATGGTGATCGTGCCTAACATCAGTACCATCAACGACGAAAGACCGTCTAGTACCAGGGAGATACCATAAGGTCGGGGCCATCCTCCCATCTCGTAAACCATAGCCCCCTCTCTTAATCGGGGTAAAGATACCAAGAGAAGGAAGACCGGTATCAGTAGGCTGACGAAGGTGATCAGATCCTTGTATATCTGTTTAGGTAAGAACCTGTTGGAGATACGTAGTACCAGGGCACCAGTCAGAGGGGCTATCACCATGAGCATGGGTGCATGGTAAAGCATCTCAATCCTCTCCTACCAAGTAATCCGTCACATCCAGTGTGCCGTATTCCTCATAAAGATGATACACCAGTGCCAGACCTAGAGCCATCGTTGCCAGATCGATCACTATGGCCGTGAGCATGACCGTGTGAGGTAAAGGATCGACCATCTCCGCTGAATGACCCACTATAGGGGCGCCGGCACCAGGTATATAGCCTACGGATACGAACAAAAGTATGACACCGCTACCCATGATACCCAAACACATGATCATCTTGATGGAATTTTTAGTACGTGTCATCCCATACAGACCTACCAATATGGTCATGAGTCCGACGTTTAGACCGTTCAGCACTCTTTCACCCCCATCCCGAAGAAGTACACGAACACGGCAGTTATACCTACGAACACCTTCAGAGCTATCACTATATCCAAAACGATACACATAAGCGGAGTGTCCGGTAGAAGATTTGAGAACAGATAACCACCCAAAAGCAGCCCGGCTAACCCCACGATGAGGAAGGTCAGTGCCCCGAAGGTTTCAAACCAGTCTATGTTCTCCGCCAGCCGGTGTACTTCCTTACTTCCATGGGTCACCATTATCAAAATCACACCGGAAGCGAGTAATATGCCACCTTGAAATCCACCTCCAGGTGATAGGAACCCGAAGCTCGCTACGTAAAGTCCGGAGAGGAGTATGAAAGGAGTCAAGGCCCGTCCAGCGGTTTTTACGATCAGGGAGGTCATGACTGATCATCTCCTGTGACTATCTTACCGAGTATGATCACTCCGGCTATGGCGATATAGAGAACCATCACTTCACCGAAGGTGTCGTAGGCTCTGAAGTCCAGTAATATTGCCTCGACCATGTTATCCGCCCCGGTCTTCTCCTGATGTTCTTTGTAGTATTCGTCGACCTCTGAATCCTCCTTGTCCTCATAGGATAACTCAAGTCCCTGGACTAAGAGGAACGCGATCATGAGTACCAGTAGGAATGTACAGATGTCCTTACGCAAGATCTTCACCCCAGTGTATCACATCTACTTTCTTCAATATGGCTATGAAAAGGACGGTGGTGGCCGCTGCGTTGACTACTGCAAAGGTGAGGGCCACGTCAGGGGCTCGGTAAAGATATGTGAGTATCACTAAGAAAACCGCTGACATACCCAGGAATATAAGGCATCTGACGAGATCCCTTTCTAAAATGACCACTATGCAGGCCCCCAGGAAAAGTATAAGGAAGAGTTGGGTCAGCACTGGTCATCCCTCCTCTTATACTTCTCGATGTCCATCTTGAATTTATCTCCCTCTGCTATGAACCTAGCCCTCCCGATCGCGTGACCCACTACTGGTGCGGTCAACACGGAGAACAGGATCACCAGAACGATCTTTCCGGATGTTTCTGTAAAACCGGTCCTCATCAAGAGGCCGAGTAAAAGAGCGAGTGCACCACCTGAGGTGGCTTTTGAACTGGCATGAAGGCGCATGTATGTGTCCTTGAACCGGATCATGGCTATGGAAGCAAAGAAAAGTATCACCGTTCCTAAACACATCAACAATAGCGATATCCAGTGTACTATCAGCTGAAGTCACCTCCCTCTAGGTATCTCGCGAAGGCTATGGTCCCTACGAAATCAAGTATGATAAAGGATACCGCGATATCCATGTAATGTCCCATACCCGTATCGACGCTGACAAGTATGAAGATAACCGACACAACCACCACTACTAGGTTCAAAGCTAGAAGCCTATCGTAGATCGTGGGGCCCATGAATACTCTGTAAGAGGATAGGAGAACAGCAAAGATCAATATCACGGAGAGGACAATGAGCAAACTCATTTGAACAACCCCCTGATCTTGCGGTCCCACCGTTTGATGGTATTTTCCATACCAGCTTCCAGATCTTCAGTGCGTAGATATGAATAATGTACATACAACTCGTAGCCGCCATCCACCTCTTCTGCATCCAGCACCAGGGTACCTGGGATCATGGTTATCATCATTGAGATCAAAGTGACCTCCGATTCCGAAGTGAGGTCGACCTTTACTTTGACCACCTTGGGCTCCACGGCCATGGTGACTGTTTGATATATCAATATGGCGTTGGCAATCACAAGGCTGATGACAACATCCAAAAACAATATCATCGCGTTCTTCATCGAAACTAGATACTCCCACAAAGATGTCTTTTCCCGGTGTTCGCCCCGTATCACAAAATTGTGTGCAGTGTAAGTAACGGCACTGGTGGCGATGACACCCATGAACAGAGTATAATACGAGATAAAATCCGCTCGTTGGGCGTTGAAGAAAAAACCCGTAAGCAGGAACCAAAACAGTATGAGCAGAACATCGAGTAGCACATAATGTCTTGTCTGCGCATGTTCAGTTTCTTTACCCGATAACATGTTGATGACTCCGCGATGGTGGATCGTATGACGGCGTTCCCCCATCGGCAGGAGTTAATAAAATTATTCTCCGGTCCGATGCTTTGTAAGAGTAAAAAATAGAAGAAGAAAGGGGTTTTACATCATTCCCGGAGGCATGCCTCCTTGTGGTGGTGCTTCAGGAGCTTCTCCCTCTCCACCACCTTTAGCGGCGATCACGTCGTCGATCATCAGCACCATCTCCGCTAGCTCCGATGCCGACTTGATGGCCTGTTTCTTTACCCTCATCGGCTCGTATATCCGTTTCTCCATCATATCTTCGAAGTCTCCGTTATCAACGTTCACCCCGTGGTTCTTCATGCCGTCCTTTTCGTGCATCGCTCTGAGCTCCATCAACACGTCCATACCGTCGAGACCTGCGTTGTCCGCCAGTGCCATGGGTATAGCCCTAAGGGCTTTGGAGAAGGCTTTAACAGCCATCTGTTCCCTGGTATCTATCTTACCTGCATAATCGTCCAGTTCAGACAGGATCTCTATCTCTGTCGCACCTCCACCTGGAACTATACATCCGTCCTCCATGGTCACTGCGATCACTTTTAGAGCATCTTCTAAAGCTCTCTCCAGTTCATCCACTACGTGCTCACTTCCACCTCTCAACAACAGTGTGACGGATTTACCGTTCTTTGCACCCTCTATGACCGTCATATGACTGTCCGCTATGAACCTATCTCCTACCTTCTCTGCTTCACCGAGATCGGCCTCGCTCATATCATTCAGGCTGGCGATGATATCGGCTCCAGTGGCCCTGGCTAGTCTTTTCATATCAGATTTCTTCACTCTCCTCAGAGCAAGTATGCCCTCCTTCGCCAAATAGTGCTGGGCAAGATCATCGATACCTTTCTGACAGAGCACCACATCGGCACCCACATCTTTGATCTTACCGACCATCTCCTTGATACTCTCCTCTTCTTGATCTATAAAACTCTGCATCTGTGCGGTGTCTTGGATGGTGATCTCTGCACTGGTCTCCGTTTCTTCGAGTTCCAGCGGTGTGCCGATCAGAGCGATCCTTGCGTCTGTGACTTCCTTGGGCATGTTATGATGAAGCCGTTCTTTGTCCAATATCACGCCGTCAACCAGTTCGGTCTCTTTCATGGAAGCGCCGGCCTTCTTTACTACTTTGATGTCTTCTACATCGATGTGATAACTATCATCGGCTTCGTCGGCTACATCCTTGACCGCTTTTACAGCCAATCCAGCTAGATGTTCTTTGTCCATGTCTACCGCCTTTCCGGTCATGGCGGTGATGGCGATACTTCTCAGGACCTCTTCCTTGGAAGGAACAACGTCCTTTTTTAACTCATCCAGCTTTTGTCCCGCCTTCTCAGCGGCCAGCCTATATCCTCTGGTTATGGTGGATGGATGTATGTTGTTATCGATCATATCCTGAGCCCTGGTGAGCAATTCTCCGGCAAGAACAACGGCGGAGGTGGTACCGTCGCCGCATTCATCGTCTTGGGCCTCTGCGACTTCGACCACCATCTTAGCTGCAGGATGTTCGATGTCCATCTCCTTCAACATCGTCACTCCATCGTTGGTGATGACCACATCGCCCATCCCATCGACGAGCATCTTGTCCATGCCCTTGGGTCCAAGGGTTGCCTTAACGCTGTCCGCCAGTGCCTTGGCTGCCGCGATATTACTCTCTTGAGCGTCCTTTCCCTTCTGCCTTTCAACATCTTCACTTAACACGATTATGGGCTGATTTTCTCCGTTCATGTTATCCTACCCAAGTCTTTGATGAACGGAGGTTCTATAAATAGTTTACTGTGTGCCAGGAGTATATGGCCATATGCTATAATATACTATCAGCAGGAACTCATCTTCCAGCTTTGTATCTTTTCAGAAGAGACTCCACCTGCTCTACCCCTTCATCATATTCCTCGAGTTCGCACCACCACATCAAACGGTCAGCGAAGGAAAGGACCCGCTTCTCGGATATCTTCTTTTCCAGCGAAAATCGGTCGATACCACTTTCAGAGAACATGTTATCAAGGGTGGAATAATCCAGATCATCCAAGCTGGATGAAAGAGTAAAGAGCGCACCGAGCAGGTCGTTGGGTGTGTCCAGGGACTGTTTGGATAGATGATGGTCCAAGTTCTCGGCCTTCTTGGGTGTCTTGAACAAGACCCTTGAGGCCAGCTCTTGGAACGCACTTTCCACATCCTCTCCGGTCTTCGCAGAGGTGAAGAAAACATGGTCAAAATCTTTGGACGCGTGTTTGAGTACGTAATCCTCCGTGATCTCTAGATCTTCAAGGTCCATCTTGTTGACCGCCAATATCATGGGATTTCTATCACCGGTGACGTTCCTGTAAGTCGGTATCCAGTAGGAAAAAATATCGTTCAACGTTTCCTTCCTGGTGGCATCGGCTACGAAGAGAGCTCCGGAGGACCATTTAAAGGAGGCTTCATGTACGGACTCGTATGATTTCTCACCCATGACGTCCTGGATCATAAGTTTCACGCTTGCACCCACCACTTCGACATCTTTTGCGTAAAAGCTCGTACCGATGGTCTTTAGATATTTTTCACCGAATACGTCGTTCACATATCTGAGGATCAAAGACGTTTTACCCACGGCAGGGCTTCCCAGTAGATTTATCTTCTTTTTTACTTCCCTGAAATACATCGACTATCCTCCGGATCCATTGCTCAAAGGAATATGTACGGCGGTTGTTTTCCGGCATACTAGTTCATATGACATACGACTCGACACTCAAAAATCACTGTGCAAGCATGTATTAAGACTTTTGGTATTTTATTGAAAAGATCATCTACTACATGCAGTTTCACAGGTGGATGCAGATATTTTATCATCCGTACCCATCGTCAAATCGTCGTCTTCATCCGCTTTCTTGGTGATATGGCAGTCCCTGCACCAATGATAACCGGGAAATCCAACCACTTTTTCCATCTCTTTCTCACATCTGGGACAAAACATTTGACACATCTTATAAGGAGTAATGATAAGATGTATTAATATCTTTTTGGAAACTTGGGAAAACATATTTAACTATGGTTAACTTCTATGATGAATACCTTGGGTGTTATACCGTGAAGGTTCTAATAGTGGACGACGAGATACCCTTCCTAGAACAAACAAAAATATTCCTCGAAAAGGAGGATGATGAGTTAGATATATGCAGTACTGACTCTCCAGAGGAAGCACTCAAGATGATACCCGACGATTTCGATGCGGTAGTATCCGATTATCAGATGCCGACGATGGATGGATTGGAGTTCCTGAAAAATATACGTGAAACCAGTGACATACCTTTCATAATGTTCACGGGCAGGGGGAGAGAGGAAGTGGCCATAGAGGCATTGAACCTAGGGGCGGATAGATACATACAGAAGGGAGGTGATCCACGTTCTCAGTACGGCGTACTCGCCCAAGCGATAGGCCAAGAGGTGCAGCATCACCGAACCAAGAGGATGATGCGAAAGTTATCCGAAGAACTACAGCAAACCTTCGACGCCATCGAACATCCTATATTCTTGCTCGACACAGATCACCGAATACTCAGAACTAATGAAGCCGCTGAAGAGTTCTTCAGTGAAGGAGAAGATGAACTGGTGGGAAGGTTCTGTCACGAGGTGGCCCATGGATCTGATGAGCCGATCGATGATTGTCCCATGGAGAGGACATTGGAGACTGAAAAAGTTGAACAGATAGAGTTCTATTCCGAAGGATCAGATAAGTATTTCCTCGCGAGGACCAATCCGATCATGGGTGAAGACGGTAAGATAGAAAAGGTAGTACATCAAGAGATCGATATCACCGATCTGAAAAAGAAAGAATCCGAGCTGAAAGAAAAGAAGATGATGTTCGAATCCATATTCAACGATCCAAATAGGTTCATCGGCATCCTCGATCCGGATGGTAAGTTGTCCCGGGCAAACGATAGTTCTCTTGATTTCGTCGATATATCCATGGCGGAAGTTGAAGGTGAACTCTTTTGGAACACTCCGTGGTGGCGGCACTCGCCAGAGCTGCGGGACAAACTAAAAGATGCGATAAAGGGGGCCGCCCGGGGTGACGCCGCGAGATTCAAAGCCTCACACATCGGTAAAGATGGTCGAAAAGCCGTGGTCGATTTCTCACTACGTCCAGTGTATGATGACCAAGGATGCATAACTAAGCTGATCGCCGAGGGAAAGGATCTGACCGAGATCGAATCAGGCGGATGAATCACCGTATACTCTGCCGCACACGGGGCACTCGCTGAGCTGTGTCAAACAGGAGGGATGATACACTCGCCCACATCCTTCACACGTACAGCGGGTAGATGGATCGGCTAGTTGTCCATAGCAGATCGTACAGCGATCTTGATCTATCGGCTCGGATGCCTCTTGTTGAACGGTTTCTTCCGGTTCAGGTGGAGTCGGTAGAAGTTCATCTTCCTCCTTTTTTCTACTCTTCCAGAGTATGAAAACACCGCTGCCTACAGCACAGATCACCAGTAGCAGGATCAAGTAGAACAACATTCCACCGAACAGTGATGAGCTCTCCGAGACGTTTATGGTTCCTGGTAAAATCGTTGTTTCTCCATCGATATCGATGACTTCCAGATGGTAGATCATCTCCCCTTCTTCAACGTTCAATGTACACTCCCAAATACCGCTCCCAGGATCGCCCTCTCTGAGGATGAGGTCTTTGGATTGCTGAACCCCACTGGGTGTCGTGTAATGCATGACGACCTCCATCACGCCCACCGGGTTCGTTAAAGTGACGGTGTAATCGAATGGCGTGTCGGCCTCAGCATCTACACTGGAAGGCATATCTACGTTCAATGGATTCGTTATGTTGATGTTGGATACTGTGCTTTTATCGGTGAGCCCGCTTATGTCGGTTGCTTCGAACCAGTACTGTAGAACTCCCGAGTGGTTCTGCCGAGGTATCACGGCCGTCCATGTCGTTTCATCACTTTGGTTTGCCGACACCTCATGCAGAACACCGTGGGTATCGTTGTAGAAAAGGGTAACATTCGATGGTTCTACATCACTAGCTAACTCTGTTTCAACG
>PUPH01000165.1 GCA_003553085.1 Thermoplasmata archaeon | reverse complement strand
GTCGTAGACTCGTGGGACGCTATTCCGTTAACCCTAAAAGCTCTCCGATAAATGACCTCTGTCGGTGAAGGAAGCCTTGAAAAAGAGGCATCTCCCTCTGAGTGCGGGATGGATTCTCCATTCTTCAGGGTGGAGAGGATGTCAACCATCCTTTGGAACTATCGTTTCTAACCAATCCCTGGAACCCAGACCGGCTTTGAAGATCCGCACAAACATTTAGCGGATATCCCCCCTCCAAATTTATTTATACCATCGATGTTAAGTTACCGGCATGAACATACTTGTCATCGGTGCAGGTTCCATCGGCTCCACCCTACTGCGGGAATGTGAGCACATAGACAGGATAAGGCGGTGCTACGTACTGGATCATCATCCCGAGAAGTTGGAGAGATTAGAAGATAGATACCCAAAAGTGGTGCCCGTGGAGGACCTCGATAAAACATTAAAAGACACCGACTTAGTGGTCGAGGCCGCCTCACAGGAGGCGGTGAAAGAGTTCGGACCTATGGCTCTTGAAGCGGGAGCAGACCTGATGATAATGAGCGTGGGCGCCTTGGTCGACGAGGATCTGAGGAGCGAACTGTACAGTTACGACGGAGATATCTACCTGCCCACGGGAGCACTATGCGGCATAGACGCCGTTTACAACGCATCCATGGCCGATGTAGAAGAGGTGACCCTAGAGACCACCAAACCTCCAACATCCTTGGGACTCACAGATATCGACAAAAGAAAGGTATTGTTCCACGGTCCTGCTGAAGAGGCCGTCAAACTGTATCCGAAGAACGTGAACGTCGCCGCCATCCTGAGCCTGGCATCCATAGGTTTCAAGAAGACGAAGATCAAATTGGTATGCGATCCGGATATAGATAGAAACACACACAAGATCACCCTCAAAGGTGCTGCCGGGACCATCACGGGAATATCGGAGAACGTACCATCCCCCGACAATCCGAGGACCAGTTATCTAGCCGCGCTGTCGGCAGCCGGTGCGATAAAGAAGATCTGCAGCGACGTCAAGTTCATCTAGAGCAGTCCGAGTTCACTCAATTTTTCCGGCAGATACACGTCCGTAACGAAGTCTAGGCCGTACTTCGCCAGGGCCTGCTGCTCCGCTTTCTTATTTATCTCCAGCATGGTCTCTATCTCGTCGTGCCAAAACCGTGTATTGAACCTTGGATCCTCGAGTTCCTGCTTCAGAGCGTTCCTATCTGTTTTGCTCAATTTGTCAGTGGGAAGGTCGTAATTCAGTATATCGCTGGCGGTTATTCCGACGTACTCCGCGGTAGGTGTGGCTAGAAAATCCGATAGGTGGGCGCTGTTGATGGCTCCGTAGGCCACACTGGCGAAGATCCTGAAGCTCCATGGATCACCGTCCAGAAACACCACCACCGGCAGTCCCTCTTCCTCGTTGAGCCGTTTGATAACCCGTCGCGTCGAGCGCGCCGGCTGCCCCTTCAAGTGCACCAGTAAGGAGTTGGAACTCTCGTCGAAGCCGTTCTCCACCAACCTGTCGAACATACCACCGGTCTCGATGGCTATTACGAAATCGACGCCGATATCATCGAAGTTCACCTTGTCCTCCTCAACGTTGTACGGTATCGTATATCCGGAGTCGCCCACGTCGTCACGGCAGTTTATCTTCCGTATATCTCCCTTACGTGTTCGCTCTTTTACAGTGATATCACCGATCAAACGGGCTCCGTCCTCTTCGGGCCGCAGCTTGAAGTCCTCCCGGAGACAATCGGTGACGATCTCCATATCCTCGGCCAACCTATCGGACTCCGACTGATCGCCGAACTTTGCCTTCTCCCAACCCTCGGATATGTAGTACATCTCCCTAAGAGTAGATGACTTCTCGCTCTCTATCATATCGGTGATAAAATCGAGCATGTAGAGCGTCCGCAGTATCATCCGGGCACCACTCAACTTCTTGGCGGACCTGGTACTCTTGGAGCTGCCGTATTTCCATACACCGGTCTTCTTGTCGAACACGATGTTGTTCTTACTCCTTGTGGATATCTTCATCTCTGGTATGGTTCCCTTCTTCAATTGTTCATAGAACTGGGCGGCGATATCCTCCATATTTTCCATGGCATCCTTGTGTCTTTTTTCCATACTCGATCACTCCTTTTCTATCTCGGCCATATCTACGTCCCAGTCGTCGGGCAGCGGCTCCGCTCCGATCAACATGGTACCTTTCACGCCCTCGATGTATACATCGACGCCCTGCATATCTTCCTTCTGGATACCGCCGTCGAATTTGAACCGGATCTCGGCTTTGGCCGACGGATCCAAGGTATCCAGCTGCCATTCCAGGTATTCCCCATCGTGTTCGGGTTCGATGTTCGGCTCTAGGGCTATGTTCTCCGGGTAGGGTTTCTCCATATATACCTTCAACTTCCTCTTCCTGGGTGTATAGTTGCTCACGTCTATGTTCACTTCGCAGTGTTTACCGTTCCACTGGTGTGTGTTTTCTACGTAAACCACGCCCATTATCTTCGTCATCACCTTGTCCAAAGGCGGGGGTTCTTTACCCACGATCAACGCCGATTTCTCAGCGATCATCGGTAGTAGATCCTTTACTATCATGAATTTTTTAGATACCTTCTTCCTTCTTTTCTCCTTGTTCAGGTGAGTACGCATGTGCCTGGCGCATTCCCTCAGCCCCCTCTCTATCTCCTCCACCACCTCGGGTATATCCGCTATCGCCTCCTTTGCCTCGGAGGTGAACGGTACCCTGGTGGATGCAACGTGTACCAGTATTATGACCGGACCGGAAGGCATACCCGTCCCACCACGCTGGTCCAAACCGTATATACGCCAGTC
>PUPH01000069.1 GCA_003553085.1 Thermoplasmata archaeon | reverse complement strand
TGAAAGGAATAGAGTCACTAGTTGAGAAGGCCATGGAGTACAAGGAGAAGGGGTTGAAGGAGAAGGAGATAGCTACGGAATTGAGCCTTTCCGTGGATACGGTGAACTGGCTGCTCACGAGAAACGTCAAAGAAGAAAAGCCTCCCATGGATGTTCAGATCGGTTGGAGGTCCGTTGGTGTTTATGGTGGTAGGATAGGTCTTCTTGCCACCCTCTTTTCAGATATAATCATAGAAGAGATGGGGAAGATAGACACCGATTTTGATACGGTAGTCGGTATAGCCATCAACGGGATCCCACTAGCCACCTTGATATCTGAGCAGTTGGGTAAAGAGCTGGCCATCTATCGACCCCGGGAGCAAGATAGACGTGGTGGAGGAGGTGCTTTGAGCTCCAATTACGCTTCTGTGGACGGTAAGAAGGTTGTGATAGTCGATGACGTCATCAGCACCGGAGAAACCATGCAGGGTGCCATAACCGATGTTGAAGATAAGGGTGCGGATCCGGTCCTATGTGTTGTTTCTGTAAATAAGGACGGACGTGACGAGGTAGTCGGAGTCCCGCTCCGAGCCCTAGTAAGAACGCAGATAATCGGTTGACGGAGTTATTTGGATGCATTGGGCAGACGTGGAGGGTTCAAAACTCCCTCCTGAACCGTTGATAGCCACGGGGATAACACCTTCCGGTCCTATCCATCTGGGAAGTCTTCGAGAGATACTCACCGGGGATGCTGTAAAAAGAGCGTCCGAATCCGGGGAGTTATTGTATATCGCTGATTCCATAGATCCTTTACGAAAGGTCTATCCCTTTTTGGACGATAGTTACGAGCAGTACGTGGGCATGCCCCTGCATGACATACCTTGTCCATGTGGAGACCACGATAATTATGCGGAACATTACCTGGCACCCTTCCTTGAGACCATCCGAGAGCTCGGGATACGGTGCTCCATCAAATACACTCACACGATGTATGCTGAAGGGGATTACGCCGAGGCCGCAAAGCTCTTGATAGAGGCCAGAGAAGAAGTGGCGGAGATCATATCGAAAACCACCGGCCGTGAACTGGACGATTCATGGTATCCGTACAATCCAAGATGTTCTGATTGTGGAAAGATGGGTGACGTCGAGATAACATCCTTCGAAGATCCATATGTGGGATATACGTGCGGATGCGGACACGAAGGAAAAGCAGATATCCGGACGGACGACGGAAAGTTACCATGGCGCTGCGATTGGCCGGCGAGATGGTGGATGCTGGGTGTGGATTGTGAACCGCTTGGTAAAGACCACGCCGCAGCCGGAGGATCATGGGACACGGGTACCGAGATAATCAAAGCGGTGTTCGGAACACCTCCGCCTCATCCCATCGTTTACGAATGGATCCAGCTGAAAGGTAAAGGTGCCATGTCTTCATCCACCGGTGTAGCTATAAAGGGTGAGGAGATGCTGGCCATGGTCGAACCGGAGATAGTTCGATTTTTACTGATGAAGACCAAACCTCACAGCCACATAGATTTTGACCCCGGACTACCGCTGCTGGATCTGGTGGATGAGTACGACACAGTGGAGGCGAGGTACTATGATGGTGAACTGGATCAAGATACACAGAGGGTCTACGAACTTTCACAGATACAAGGGATACCCGAGTATCCACCGAGTAGAGTACCCTACAGGCATCTGGTGAACCTCGTGCAGATCTACGAGTCGGCGGACGAGATGTGGGAAGTATCCATGGGCGATGAAGTCGGTCCTGAAGATTACGACCTCTTCAAAACCCGTGTTGAGGGGGTAAAGTATTGGTTAGATGAGCATGCACCCCCCTTCGTAAAATTCTCGGTGAAGAAAGAGATGCCTGAAGTTTCTCTGAACGATAAGGAAATAGAGTTCATCACAAGATATCTGACGGAGTTGAAGGGATCGGATACTTGGTCTCCCGACTCACTCCACGCACTTGTACATACGGTAGCTGAGGACGTGGGGATATCTAAGGGAAAGTCCTTTGGGATATTTTATAGGATATTACTGGACCAGAAACGAGGGCCTAAGTTAGGAAGGTTCCTCATGCAGTTGGACAGAGAATTTTTATTAGAAAGATTGGAGGAAGTAGTGGAGTAGGATCTAGATGGCAGAACATGCGGCGAAGGTAGTGATACTCGGCGAAGGTGCGGTGGGAAAGACCTCTCTGGTAAGGAGGTACGTGGACAAAGCCTTCGATGAGAACTACGTCGCCACGGTCGGGGTGAATACGAAAAACAAAGTCATCGATGATCTCGATATAGAGATGAACCTTTGGGACATATATGGTCAAAAATCCATATCCCCCGGTAAACATTCCACCCATTACATAGGATCGGAGGGTGCAGTGGTCGTTTACGACGTGGTAAGAAGACGGACCTTCGATACCCTGGATCGGTGGATATACGAACTGTTCCAGGTCACCGGTAAGATACCTGTGGTCGTCTTGGGGAACAAAGTGGATATCATAGAGGATTATGAAGAAGCTTACGAAACCGTGTTCACGTCCGCCTCTCTAGAAGAGTTCCATGATTATATGGTGGAGGAATACTACGATCGCAGCATATACACCCCTGGGACGAGATTTGTACCAGTACCGTTTTCCGAACTCAAGGGCTGGGCCCGTCGAGATAACGATTTCGGTATCAAATTTCCATATTTCTTGACCAGTGCCAAGACCGGTAAGAACGTGGAAAAGGCGTTCAGATATCTCGCTAAGAGGATGATAAAAAACAAGATCAGATATGTGTGAAAGAAGCTATCTCAAGGCCTCTTCGCATCTCTTTACCCAGATCCTCATCCCTCTTCTTTCAAAATGATCCAGGGCCTCCTGTATATATCCGGT
>PUPH01000040.1 GCA_003553085.1 Thermoplasmata archaeon | reverse complement strand
CACCAGGTCGAGGTTGTACAAAGGATAGGATACAGTGGGGTCATCCAGTAAGTTAAGGAGTATCTGGATCTCTTCCGGTTCTATGAAAACTTCGCCGCTCACCCCAACACCTCCGTGAAATCCCACAGCTTCTGCTTTGCCATAGGTATCTGCATGTAAGGATGATCAGCGTCGTCAAGATCTGATATCTCCAGATAAAAAACGTGTTCCAACTTTGTATCTCTGGCAGGCAGGAGCGCACCCACCACCAGTGGTTTCCTACCCGGTGTTATATCCAGCGACACGTCGTACCCTTGCTCTCCAAGACCGTTGATCTTTTCCATCAACTGCTTACCGGCGGCTTCGAAATCGACATCGTTCACCACGGCGATCTCTATCTCGGCTCGATTATCGTATGCCTCGTTTATGACCTCCAGGGCCTTCGACCCCTTCTCAGCCCCCTCGCTGAAACTACGTTCGGTGTAGATGTATATCTCATCCGGGCGGTGATCGCTTTCTCTCATCACGGCATAGTAAGTGTTCACCATGGCCCAGACCGATCTTCCCAGTATGGTTATGTATGCTTTTTTGTTATAACTCATATGCGACACCTTTCTTCGGTAGGATGACCTCGGTTCGATGACCGGTCTCCTGCCTGATCTCATCCGCTATCTTTTCGAACTCCTTTGGATTATGGGTGTGTATCGGTATCACGACCTTCGGTTTCAATCCCTTCACCATCTCTTTTAACTCCGGTCTGGATGCGTGTCCGGATACGTGTGAGCGTTCTATCATCTTGTTACCATCTTCGTCCGTGGTGGATCCATAGCCTATATGGAAGTGTTCCAACCAATCTATCAGCTTGTTCTCATCTATCTGCATCTCGTCGTTGAATGGTTCGCACATGCATTTTATGTAATAGCTGCCCTCCAAGTTTCCAAGGTCGAAGAGTTCGTTCATCCTCCAGAAGTTGATCATCAGGACGTAGTCCTCCGGAGACTTCCTTATCTTGTATGCGGGAACGCCGTTCATGATGTGGTCCACGGCCAGCTCCCATGCCAGCTCTTCGTCATCTGTGGCTGACCCCTGTTCGACCCTTTCTTTTATCCGGACCAAGTTCTCATCCTTCTTTGCCATGTTCCTCCCCCAGAATTCCAGGTACCCTGCATCCGTCTTTTTGTAATCCGAGGGCGAATACAGCATGCTCTTCTGTCGACGCTTGTAAACGGCCACGTTTTCCAGTTCCCTGGGATCCGGGTATTCGTCAGGATGATCTAGGTGGAATCTGAAGAGGGTGTATGCCGTTCTGGGATCTATCAGGAAAGTACGATCGTTTGCCTCGGACGCCCTTAAAACTGTGTTGACCCGGGTCAGGTCCTTCCATGGAAGATCGACGAATATCAGTTTTTCCACCTCGCTGAATTTTTTAGTCAACTCTTCCTCCACGTCTTTCTCGGTCAACATACGTCGGGAATCCACCCTGGTACCCTCGATGAGGAGTATGTCGATCTCCCTGTCTATCCGATCTAAAAAGTGTTCCAGGGTCTTATCTTCATCACCGTGGAACCTGATGTCACCGGTGTACAGCAAGTTCTTATCCGCTTCGATGATGAAAGCGTTGGACCCGGGTACGGAGTGGTCCGTTTCTATGGAGGTTATCTTCATGTTCCCTATATCCACGGTTTCACCGTCTTTTGAAGTGCGATAATCACGAGTTCTGGACCTGTCTTTCCTCTGGGTCATCTTTATGGATAGGTGATCGTGCTCCTGGAGAGGGTTATCGTCGAACTTTTTCTTACCTATCTGTGGTGAGTCGGGGAACAATGTTTTGTAATGATCGCTTTTTAGTGAGACCTCGTATTCATCATACTCGTAGAACTCGTACTCACATCCACCCTTACCAACATCTGTGACCACCTGGGCCAGTAGCTTGGTTTTTTCTGAACAATATACCGGTATCTTGGGGGAAAGATAGCTTATGTCCTGTATGTGATCCATGTGTGCGTGGCTGACGAAGACGGCATCCAAGAACGGTTCATCATTCTTCTCGATGTATCCATCGTAGCCCTCAACACCCGGGTTCCAGTAGTCGGATGCGTTATCGATCACTTCTTCTTCGAGTACTTCTTCCGGGGTGATATCACGGAACATGTTCACAAAAAAATCTCTGTAGATACCATCCAATCGGGGTAGTACACCGAGTTCGATGAGGTCCCTTATACCTGCCTTACTCCTGGGCTGGAGGAATTCATCGTAGAACCGGTTGAAGTAACCCATCCTCCTTCCGAAATCCAGGCATATTTTGTGCTCTTCGTCATCTTCCACGATGATCTTGTTCCCTCCTATCTCATCCACTCCGCCGTATATAGTCACATTTACCATCTAATTCATCTCCACTGATCACAAGAAGAGAGGACCGCTTGTTATTTTATCTTTATCGTCAGATATCTATGGAGATAAACCGACGACGGTTCACATCACCTATATATCCAGTACTGCCATCTCGGACCTGATCTTGTTGAACTGATCGCTCTCCATGGCATCGGGATCCAGTGCCAGTAGGAATATGCCGTTATGCATCTCGGTCAGTTCCCTGACCTCCTGCAGGAACCTGAAGATCGGATCGAAACCGTTGTTAGCTATGAGGAACTCGAAACCGTCTATCATGAATATTCCATGTTTCATGGAGAGAAATCCCTTGATTATCTTCAGCATCTCTTCGTTGTACCTCTCCGGTTTTATACTCCGTATATCGCCGGAACCTTCGATTATGCTGAGCCAGAATATGGGAAAATCTACCGATACCTTATCTTTGATCTTAGACGGGAAGACCCTTGTAAAGCAGAGACCCGGTAACCCCTTTTCCACCGCTCTAAGAAATAGTTG
>PUPH01000119.1 GCA_003553085.1 Thermoplasmata archaeon | reverse complement strand
TCTATCAGAAAAAGACTGGATACGCTCGGTCAGAAGCTATACGTTCACCAAAGGATACCAAATGGAGATATGGGCGTCCCCCTAGGACAAGCTCTGATCGCCGCCTACCTTTGAAGCTATCATAAACATGAAATATCAGCATGACTTTCATAGTTTGAACCCATGATCCGTCACATCTATGTCAGCAAGATATATCGTTCAGGAGGCCTAGCATGGCACTGAGACTCATAGAGTTGCTAATACCAAAGAAGTCCGCTGTAGATGTAAGGCACCTGATAGAGAAAGATGAAAAGGTGTTGGACTTCTGGACTGAAACCGCTGCCGAAGATAGGTTGGTCTGTAAGATACTCGTGGATGCAGAGGAGAATCAAACCGTTATCGATAAATTGGAGAACAACTTCGGTGATGAAAAGGTCTTCAGATTACTCATGTTCGATGTTGAAGCCTCCCTACCTGTTCAGGAACCTGTAAAAAAGAAGAAGGATCATGACGGAAAAGAGACTAGAGGTGTGAGTAGAGAAGAATTATATACCGCCGCATCAGACCAGATCAAGCTTTCAAGCGTCTATCTACTACTCATGGGCCTTTCTGCAGTCGTTGCTGCTATCGGTGTTCTAAGGGGTGATGTGGCTGTGATAGTAGGGGCCATGGTGATCGCACCTCTACTCGGGCCCAACGTAGGCCTGTCATTGGCAACAACATTGGCGGACTCAGACCTAGCTAGAAAGGCCATAAAGACAAACTTTGCAGGTATATCGTTCGCTTTTATAATAGCCATATTCATAGGTTTGATCATCGCAAACGATCCTACATCCTCTACAGAGTTGATGGCCAGGACCGATGTGGGCTACGGAGATGTGGCTCTTGCCCTGGCTGCGGGAAGTGCCGGGGCCCTTGCTTACACACGCAGTATCCCGGCAGCCCTCATCGGTGTTATGGTGGCCATCGCTCTTGTACCTACCTTAGTCGCTTCGGGACTCCTCCTCGGTGCCGGCTACTATACCTATTCGTTCTTCGCTATGATGCTGTTTTTGATAAACCTCATATGCATAAACCTTTCAGGCGTACTCACTTTCCTGGTCCAGGGGTTCAAACCCAACTCTTGGTGGGAGGCGGACAAGGCCAGAAGGTTGACCCGTCTCGCCATCGTCATCTGGGCGGGATTATTATTACTATTGATCGGAGTCATCTCTTATCTAAGAGTTGTGTAAAAAAAAGAAAGGGGAGGGGGCTAGACTGGAAGGATGGTGGGATGGGATGCACTCTAACCGACTAGCCCGATATATCCCCTGAATAGTTTATCTCCTCAAGGCCGATATATATTTTGTGGTAAAAATATCGATTTTTCAGGGAAACACTTAAATATCAAAACATAAGAAAAATGGGAAAGGGTTTTGTTGTCATACCTTCAGTCCCTGATCCCTTCCTCTTTGACAACGAATACTGCTTCTCCATCTGGAAGGTTGGGAGAATCCACCAGACGAGCTATCCTTTTGTTACCTTTACTCTTTCTTAGGTAAACTCGGAACGTCGCCGTATGACCTAATATGTGACCGCCGATGGGTTTCGTCGGATCTCCGAAGAACTGATCCGGGTTGGCGGAAACCTGGTTTGTGACCACGATAGCCGAGTTGAATCTATCTCCGAACCGAAGCAGTTTATGAAGGTGTTTGTTCAAGGTCTGCTGCCTTTCAGCTAAAGCACCTCTACCCACGTACTCCGCTCTGAAGTGGGAGGTGAGTGAATCCACCACGAGCAATCTGATGGGTGCCTCTTCAGCTACTTCCAGAGCTTTTTCTGCTAGGAGCATCTGATGATGTGAGTTGAAAGCTCTCGCCACTCTTATCTTCTTCAAAACCTCTTCAGGATCCTGACCCATCCCTTCAGCCATCTGGACTATCCTTTCTGGTCTGAAGCTGTTTTCTGTATCGATTATTATGACCTCACCTTCCAGACCCCCTTCGCTTCTAGGCATGGTGGCGGTGACTGCTAGTTGGTGTACTATCTGTGTTTTACCAGAACCGTATTCACCGAAGAATTCAGTAATAGATCTGGTTTCTATACCGCCGCCCATCAAAGAATCGAATGATTCCGCACACGTGGTCAATTTTCCGATCTGTTTTCTTTTATCCATCACCTGGTCCCCAGTTTCGAAATCACCGATATCTGCAGAAGCTTTAGCAGCGTTGATTATCTTTGCAGCGGTAGCTTCTCCTATCTCTGCAACGTCCGATAATACTCTAGGGGATTCCACGGCGATGGCCAAGAAATCCTTATAGCCTGCTTCTATGAGCTTCTCTGCAGTTGCGGGTCCTACTCCTGGCAACTCTTCTATGTTGTCTTCGCTCATTTTATCGGCACTCTTTAGTGGATTATCCTTTATAACCTTTTGTTGGGGGGTAAGGTGAAAGTGCCATCAGACGTCGAAGATGATCCTCACTTTACCCTCCCGATCCACCTCTATCTCGTGATAAGATACGGCTTTTATGGCCGATCCCTGCGGATGTTTTTGTAGATCCATCTTTTCTCCAAAGCATCTCGCTTTCAATCGGTAACTATCATCTTCATGGATCTCGATCTCAAAGTCGCTGAACACCATACCTTCGACCTCGAACACGAAAACCAGCTCTGAAAGGAAGTCAACGACCAGCATCTCTAAAGAGTCACTTTCAACTTCTACGACCTTCTCCTCAACAGCATCAACTGTATCTATATCGGTGATCACATCGAACATACCTCTGGCGATCTCACGTACGGCCTCCTCTAAGCCTTCACCCCAGGCCTTGACTCCCACATCGGCGGTATGATCGAATTGTTCGTAGGGCATCGACTCATCTCACCGTCAGCAGCTTGGAGCCACGTTCCTCGTC
>PUPH01000096.1 GCA_003553085.1 Thermoplasmata archaeon | reverse complement strand
TTCCTCAGGGACAACCTCGTACCAGGATCGGAAGAGGATGGTCCGGCCATAATAGGATCCGTTGATTCCACAGCGTTGGTACCACCTGGCTGGTCATTCAAAACAGATGAACACAACATATTGCACATGGAGGCGAAAAGATGATGGATCCTGTGGTATTCGAGGTACTTAGACACGCTGTAGAAAGTATACCTGAACAGATGGGGGCAGCACTTCAGAGGAGTGCCTTTTCAGCCAACATAAAAGAGAGGATGGACGAATCCTGCGCAGTCTTCGGGCCTGGAACCGAGATGATCGCGCAAGCTGAACATATACCGGTGCACCTCGGTGCTATGCCCAGTGCCATACGGGCGGTGACCGATTCCTGCAGATCGTCGGAAGGAGATCAGATCATGATGAACGACCCGTACAACGGAGGGACCCATCTACCTGATATCACTCTTGTAAAACCTGTATTCTATGGATCCGAACTGGTAGGATACACTGCAAATCGGGCGCACCATGCAGATGTCGGTGGTACAACACCAGGTTCCATGCCTGGGAACAGTACGGTCCTTCAGGAGGAAGGGGTGATCATACATCCGACACACGCTGTGAAGGACGGCGAACTGTGCAGCGCTGTATCGAAGTTCGCCTCCAAGACTAGGGACCCGGATGAAAGGATCGGGGACCTCAGAGCGCAGATAGGTGCCAATGAAAGAGGAGCTAAGGAGTTGATGGAGGTCATGGACCGTTTCGGACGAGAGACCTATTTCCAGTTCCTTGAGGAGAGTCTCGAATACTCCGAAGAACGCACCAGAAAAACGATATGTGATATAAACGATGGAACCTATTCGGCCACCTCGTCCATGGAATGGAAAGAGGAGGTTTCACTATCGTTGGAACTGACCATAGATGGAGATGAGATCTATTTCGACCTTACAGGTACCTCTCCACAGGTAGAAGGAAACATAAACGCTCCTCGTCCAGTAACCCTTTCCGCCGTCTATTATGTAGTCAGATGTCTGATACCCGAAGACATACCCATGAACGAAGGTGTTTACCGACCCATAACGGTATCCATACCGGAGGGGAGTTTATTGAACCCTAACTATCCCGCCGCAGTATCCGCCGGAAATGTAGAAACATCTCAGATGGTGGTGGAACTGATCCTGGATGCACTTAGACAAGCCATGCCTGATAAGATCCCTGCCCAATGCCAGGGCACCATGAATAATATGATAATCGGCAACGACGATTTCTCCTATTACGAAACCATAGGGGGAGGTGCCGGTGCATCTTCATATGGGATCGGAGAGAGCGGTGTGCACGTTCATATGACCAATACCAAGAATACGCCCATAGAGGCCCTGGAGAACGAATATCCTCTACGTGTCCTGCGTTATAAATTGAGGGAAAACTCCGGTGGGAACGGCTACCATCGTGGAGGGGATGGGATGATCAGAGAGATAGAGGTGCTGCAAGATGCCTTACTGTCCATACAATCACAGAGAAGGAAACATGGAGCGAAAGGAACCATGGGTGGTGAAGATGGGACCACTGGAAACAATATACTCATGATGGAGGATGATGTGCAAGAACTGGAAGGTCACGTGACCGTCCCCATGGAAAAAGGATGGAGGATCAGGATCGAGACACCCGGTGGTGGAGGATGGGGATCACAGAACGTAGATTAGAAAGATTTAAGAAATATTAGTTTTTTAGGGTGTTGCCGATTCGGATATAAGTCGGTTTGGTATCCTGACGAATTAAGATCATACAGGAGAGATAATATGAAAGAAAAAACAGAATTCCTGAAAAAGGAATACGAACAGATGAAAGAAGATGGATTGACCTGGACCATCAGAGCGCTGGAGGGACCATCAAAGGCCCACGTCACAGTCGATGGAAAGGACTGCATTATGCTTGCTTCAAACAATTACCTGGATCTGGCTAACCATCCTAAGTTAAGGCAAGTGACCAAAGAGGCCATAGATAAGTACGGAGCAGGCGCCGGGTCCGATTGGTCCATAGCTGGGACCATGGATGTCCATAAAGAACTGTGGGATAAGATCGCGGAGTTCAAAGAAACCGAGGCAGGTATGACATATCAGACCGGTTTTGCGGTCAACTCTGGATTGATACCGCAGCTCGTCGGTAAAGAGGACGTACTGATTTCCGACGAACTCAACCACGGGAGTATAATCGACGGTGTGAGACTATCCAGGGCCGACAAGATGATCTACTCCCACAACGACATGGGTGAGCTGGAGAAGTGTCTGAAAGAGGCAGATAGCAAGGAGTATCGCCGAGCCATCGTCATCGTTGACGGTGTGTTCAGCATGGATGGAGACATAGCCAAGATGGATAAGATACAGGATCTAGCCGACGAGTACGGAGCAATGACGTACGTTGACGACTCCCACGGAGAGGGTGTCCTAGGAGGAGGTCACGGTATAGCGAAGGAGTTCGACCTAGAGGATAGGATCGACTTCCAGATGGGTACGTTCTCAAAAGCACTAGGTGGATTCGGAGGTATGCTGGCGGGCAGCGAATGGCTGGTTAAGTACGCCTACAACACATCCCGAACTTGGTTGTTGAGTGCCGCATTCCCACCACACGTTGCAGCCACCAACATCGCAGCCCTGGACCTGGTGGAAGAAGAAAATCACCGCGTCAAACACCTTTGGGATCTTACAGAATACTTCAAGAAAGAGATAGAGAGTATCGGATTCGACACAGGTATGAGTCAGACTCCGATAATCCCTGCCATGGTGGGTGACAGCAACAAGGCCCAAAAACTGGCCAACGGTCTTTATGAAGAAGGTATCTTCGGACTGGCCATAGTGTTCCCCATGGTCGCGAAGGGTAAGGCCAGGATAAGGAACCAAATGAACGCAGGTATGACCAAGGACGATCT
>PUPH01000176.1 GCA_003553085.1 Thermoplasmata archaeon | reverse complement strand
CTCATCCACCCATCCTTCAGTCCTGTATATCTCTTCAATTTCTTCTAAATTTACCTCTGTTTCATTCAAATTATCGTAGGCTTCTTCCTCCTCTTCAAGAGATACATCTAAGATATCGATAGATCTTTCTATACTCTTACGCAGTGGTTCGGAATCGTAGGATTGGGTTTCTTTGATACTGATCTTTATATCCTCGTCGGTCATGTTCTCGGCCTGTTCGATGGTCTCATCTAGGGATATTTCTACTGGGGGTATATCTTCGACGAAGCCAAAATCAGGCTGTATATGAGCTATGTTTTCTCCGACCTCGAGGAAATTTGTCAGCATCCTACCGAGTGCTCGCCTTTCTTCTGGAGTGGGATCGTTCAATAATATCCGGAAAGATGCCTCGAAAAGTTCAAGAAAGTATTCTCCTTCTTCCGGTATCTCTTCCTCTTCGGTCAGATCGTTAGCTGTTGATGTATCATTTTCAGTATGAGTATGTGTGTCGATATCGGTCTGGGTGAAATCCAAGATCCTTTCGAAGAACTCAATATATTCATACATGACCTCCCAGCTTTCCGGATTAGATATGATATACGACATGGATCTGAAGGTATCCTTAGATCCCTCCCTGATATCCGAGTCGGATGATCCAGCTAGGATCCGATTATTACTGAGAGATTCATTCAATCTTTCGTACATCTCAGTCTGATTCTTGATAGAAACATGTAATCCATCTAGATCGTTGTAGATATCTTCCAGGGATCGGCTCAACTTTTGTGTACGTTCTGCCTGTATTATGATATCTGCTAAAGTGATCATCCCATCAGGTATGCCATCTCCATCTTCTAAAGTTCGATTGATAAATTCATCTTCTAAGATTGATTCTTTGGTGTACAACATATCTAAAAGAACATCTCTCGTCAATGCATCCCCTAGATCCCCTATAAAAACGATCTGACTGATCTCACCACTACTCCCGAATTTACGGTCGATATCATCCATCCATTCAGATGTTTCAGTATCAGGCTCGAATGTGTCCTCATCTGTGTCCATCTCGGCCTGGAGAGCAAAATGGCCCATGAAAAGAGTGAACACCAAAATCACAGAGATGACCTTATAAGGACTGTCACTTACCAGGTAAGGGAAGGGATCCAATATCTTTTCTTTGATCTTCTTCGCCGGGTCCATCCTCTTGCATCTCCGCTACAGAGATCTAACCGTCCTACTCACATACCTTTTATTTATTAAGTTTTTTCAAAAGATATCTCGATAATGTCTTATTGTTTTCATCTCTCGATTGCATCTTGGCACTTATCATACCACAGTTCCATCCCCGATCTTTGGAAAATTTCTTTAGCGCTCTCGAAATATTCCTGTGCTGAAGAGTCATCTCCTTGGGACTGGTAGAGCATTCCCAACTCGTATAGTGCTTTAGGATACTCCGTCACAGTGCCTTCAAGTAGTTCTTTTGCCTTATCGAGTTCAACATGAGCTTCATCCCATGATGCCTTCTCTCTATATATCTTACTCAGGACTAATCTACATCTACCTTCTACCGTCTTTATCGACTTTCCTTTCACGCGATCGAGTGCCTTTAATACCTTTTCCTCAGCCTCTTCTATGTTACCTCTTTTCAGAGATATGGTCGATAGAGATGTTTCTGTTGCAGCCCTCTCTCCTTCTTCACCCATCTTCTTGTAGAGTTCATTTGCTTTTTTAAGACGTTCATTTGCCTTTTCTAATCGATCTTTTTCTATGAATATGTCTCCCATCGAATAGAGAACCCAAGCCATCCTGAAAGTGTTATTTCCTTCATTAAAGGTCTCTAGACTCTTCTCATGGAGTTCTAGTGCCTTATCTAATTCTCCTTTTAAATAATACGTTATACCGATGTTGGTCACACTACCCGCAGCACCATTTTTATCACCTATCTTTTCCTGGATGGATTTAGCTCTGTTGAAATACTCTAATGCTTTTTCAAGATTACCAGTTTCTCTATAGATATCTCCGAGGTTGTTAAGTGAAATTGATTTTCCGAGTATATCTCCCATCTCATTGTTGTTCTTGAGATTTTCCTCAAAGTATTCCCTTGCTTTGTCCCATTCTCCATTGTACATCATTACTAATCCAAGATTGTTAAGGGAGGAAACGAGATTCTGCTCGTCATCTATATCCTTCCATATCTCGATAGCTCTTTCAAGATGATTTTTTGCTGAATCTGTTTTTCCCTTAGTATAAAATATAGTTCCAAGATCATGATGTGCTCGTCCGATAAGTTTCTCTTCACCGATGTTCTCAGATATCTCTCTCTGTTCCTGGAATAGTTTTACTGCTTTGTCATGTTCACCCATATCCATCTTTGCCCAGCCTTTAAAACTGAGAAGCTTACAAAGCTCAGGTTTAAATTCTTCTTGATCTTCTATCACATCTAGCCCCATATCTATCATCTCTTGGGCTTTATCTAGATCCCCCTGCACCAACCAGGTTCTAGAAAGCTTTCTATAAACTTTACATTTCCTATATGGGTCAATATCTTTGGTCTGTATGGATTGTAGATATTCACGACTCTTTTCATAATCCCCTAATATCCAATATATCTCCGATAATTCCTCTTTTATATCCAATTCCTTTGTTTGACTGTCATCGATCTTTTCAGCCATCATTAGTCCCTTCTCGTACATCTCGATAGCGTTCTCATGGGCATAGATCTTTTTAGCTCTTTCACCTGCTTTGAAATAGTAATCCAGGGCCTTTTCCAGTTCATCAGCTCTGTCGTAATGATATGCTAAGGTTGGATAAAGGTCCTCCATTTCATCGGGATAGAGGGATTCCATACATTCAGCAGTTTTTCCATGTATTAGCCGCTTTTTTATACCTCTAAGACCATTGTAAACGGTGTCTCTAGTTATACTGTGATGGAAAAATAGCTTTTCTTCATCTGGACTCTCCTGCAAAAGACCCGTTGAAAACAATATATCGATACAGTCCAGCAAGTCGAAAGTTCCGATATCCACTATCTCTGACAATAGGGAAAAATCGATAACATCTCCTATAACACTGCCGACTTCCAATATCTTTTTGGATCTTTCGTCAAGGCGATCTATCCTGTGTTTTATGACATGCTGTATGATATCTGGAACGCTTATCATCTCTGGTCGCGGAAACCTACATTCTTCTGGATCGATCATATCCTCTTCTAACATGTGTTTCACACATTCTTTTACAAAGAGTGGGTTTCCATTTGTTTTTTCATGGATCATCTCAACATAATCATCAGGTATGTTTTGGGTTTGAAGAAGACCATGGATGACTTCTTCTGTTGAATCTTTGTCCAATGGGGAAAGATGCATTTCCCAGACTTGGGGATAACTGCTCTTCATATGTCTGAAGACTTCAAGTATAGCTTTTCTTTCTCTGAGGTCTTCAGGTCTATAAGCACAGATGAACAAAACTGGAGCAGAATTGAGCTTGTATGTCATATAATTCAATATCTGAGCACTTGCATGGTCAATCCACTGCACATCATCTAAGAACACTACCAATGGATTTTTCATTGATATGTTTCGGATATATTCAGTGGTTTCATAATAGGTTGCTTCCCTTTCGGCATCGAACACCTTCTTGCTGGAGGCTTCTCTACTTTTATAAGTACCTAAAAAAGCGATCCTATTATCTACATTTTCGACTTCTTTATTTAAATATTCATCAAAAGCCTCTTTAAAAGGAAGATATGGGTCAACTGCTTCGCTTAAACAAGTTCCCGCAAGGAAATCAAACCCCTCTTCTAAAGCATATCTTTTGAACTCGGATACTAACCTCGTTTTACCTACGCCAGCTTCACCTGAGATGAAAGTGGTGATCGAACCAGATCCCCTAACCTCATTTAGTTTATCACAAAGAAGCTTCATCTCTTGATCTCTACCAACGAACACATCTTCTTTGACCGATTGTTCGCTCAAATCTACGATATCCTCTTTCTCCATCCTGCTCAATGTCTTTACGATAGGGTCCTCCTGTTCAATATAGTCATCTATCTGAGCCAGCTTGATCTCCTTGATTTCTCCTCTAAGGTTAATCTTAACTTTTTCTTCTTTTATTTTGTTTCTTATTTCATGTTCTCTATCCATACCTTTTTTGGTAAGATAAAAAACGTTCCTTTTTCTTTTACGACCTCGGACGGAACTCGTTCTTCTTTCTATCAAACCATCCTCTTCTAATATTCCTAACATGTCTGATATATCATCCCTTTTTTTACCTATGGCACTAGCTATACCCGGAAGAGATACCCCATAAGGTGCTTCGTCACTTTCCCGGTATTCATCATAATTTTTTAAATATAAAAGTATAAGCTCTTTTGCACTGTATGAGATCATTTCTATCGGACCTATATCGAAAATAGTATATATATAATCTACGTCCTGAAAACAAGTCTATCATGAATTTCAGATGGCTTTTTTTCCCCTTCCTTTATTTGCTTCATATATCCATCTTTCTAGGTGGAGCGGATGTCACTCTATTGGTACATATATATCGATGACAGAATCGGGATCATCGGAACTTTTGAATCGATGATCATAGTACTGGACATCGAAAGGATATGATTGAGTAAATTTCGATGTTTCGATCCATCTGTATATTTTTTCGAACGCTTTCGTAAAACCACCCTCAGCGAACCGATGAGTAAATACAGCGTATTTAGAACTGGGCAGCACCTTTACGAAACATGATAAAGGTATCTCTTTTATCTCTTTCACTTCCACACCTGCAAAACAGAGATGATGTCTTTGCCCGAGATCATCGACATCGATATGTACTTCGTAACTTACACCCTGGATCTGATTTTTTATCTTTTTAGAAACTTTTTCAAAATCATCCCAAAGTCCACATATATCGATATCTCCAGCATACTTTCCACGATCGATCAATCCTACCAATTTGATCTCTTCTTTTTCTTCTATCTTGGGCTCCATATCTCTCCCAAACAATACTAAAAGCTTGCTAAGATATATAGGTTTCTTAGATTTACGTACAGGTTATATAACCCTTCTATTATCTTATTAAATAATATGGTGAAGATGTCGCAGCTTGTGGGTTGATCACCAGGGATGATGATATACTGGGCTTATAATGGCAAGGAAGAATCTGATAAATTGATGGACTGGTTCTTTGAGGTGTGATGGATTTAGAAAAAGATACTTAACAACTGCTGTGGGTGTTCAGCCTTTTCATGTTAACCTCTTTATGAAATAGATCATGTAGTTGAGATATATTCAAGATCTCTGAAAAGGTTGAAATCAAAAAAATAAAGAAAAATAAAGGGTTTATGGTTTTCAATAGTCTACGGTCCACGTGGTTTCTTCTTCTGCATACAGGTAGTATCCTTGACCCGGTTCGAATTCGAACTCATCGACTTCAACGTAAGCGATGTTGTTGTCCTCTGTTGCATCGAAGTAGCCTACAGTCGTGACGTCTGAGGGCAGCGTTTCTTCTGTCATCTCAGCACTCGGATAACTCACCATGTTCCATCCGGAATTCAGTGTGATTTCAGTACTCGTAGGTTCGTATCCCTCTATCGTCAACGTATCGTCAGAATTCATCTGTATCCAAATACCTTTGGTTTCGTCCCAGTGGATCTCATCGTTGAAATCATCTCTTCCTGGTATGTATGACATCCATTCATCAGAATCAGAATCGTAGTACATCACTTTTTCATAATTTCCCGATATACCGTTCTCTTCATCTTCGAGTATAGATTCGATGTAGGTATCCTCCAATTCAAGATTGAAAGACACGAAGTTCCATCCGTCAGAATCTTCATCTTCATACAACTCGATATCCATTGTTGAAATTGCGGGTTCAACAGTTACCACTGTTGTAGGGGAAGTGGCTTCATCGTAAGTCGCTGTCACATCATAATCTCCAGCTTCAGTTTCATAGAATACACCATTTATAGCGTTCTGCCAGTCAAAATCATCCACTGCATCAGTTATCAGATTACCGTACCCGTCCTCAGCCTCTGCATCGAACTCTAGTTCCTCACCTTCTTCGACTACCTGATCCTCTTCAGGATAGATAATAACACTATCGACCTCTCCAGGTTCGACATATAGTGAAGCCGTTTCTTCTATGCCCTCGTATTCGCCGGTCACCGTCCACTCTCCTGCACTATAGGCTGTGACCTCGTTATCAGTCCATTCTGAATCATCTATGTCATCCAACCAGACGGCCTCTTCGGTAACATCAAAATCGTTGCCCCATTCGTCTGTAGCTGTTGCTGTATATGTCTGTGTATCACCAGCCGTTATCTCAGAATTCTGCGGAGATATCTCTAAGCTCTCGGCTTCTGCAGGTTCGACAGTCACAACCGTTACAGGGGAAGTAACTCCATCATAGGTCGCTGTCAAATCATAATCATCGGTCGTAGTTTCATAGAACACACCGTCTTCGGCGTTTTGCCAATCAAACTCTGTCGGATCGCTCTCTATAACTTGCCCGTCTTCATCAAGTGCTTCAGCATCGAAAACCAATTCTTCTCCTGCTTCCACTACCTGATCCTCTTCAGGATAGACAACGACCTCCTCAACCACGACATCATCATGTTCAGTGGTAAAGGTCCAAGTATCGCTAGTTGCTATCTCTTCACCATCGTCGGATTCGGCGTACCATTCGTATGATGTACCCTGCTCAAGATCCTCCCACGTATGCTCTGCTCTTTCACCGTGTTCAACATCTTCTACAGTCCCTATCTCGCTGTCATCAGAAGCATCGAAGAATGTTACATCCATGGTCAGATCTTCCTCTTCTACGTGCACAGAGAAATCTTGGACCTCGCCGAACTCGTCCTCGGCATCAGGTCCGTGCCATCCGGACCAACTGAGTCTAGTTCTCAGAAGTGTTGATCCCGGTTCTGCGTCTTCAGGTACATCTATTATCGTACTGTAAGTGCCACTGTTTTCGTCTGCAAATATCTCATACTCTTCGTGCTCTGTCCAATCTTGGTTCTGGGCCCAATCAACGTAGACAATTCCGTAATCCTGTTCCATGTCATCATCGTCGAAAGTCATCTCGACCTCGAAGGTTCCGCCGGGTTCAACATATGCGACGCCTTCATCGGTATGATCGTAATAGGCATCGGTACCCGATCCCTCAATGATGACCTGATCATCGATGTTCATGTCAGTGATATGTTCATCTCCATCTCTACCAGATCCATCGGGCCATTTCGTCGGATCTACGTAATCATCCTCTTCAGTGATCTCAGTATCCTGTATACTCGTGGATTCTTCTTCATGTTCGACTAAAACGCCGAGGTCTGGATCAGTGCCAACACCCGTAGCACCGTCTTCTGGCTCAGGATCAGTCGGTGGTAAAGGTCCAGGTTCTTGCGTTGTGAAACTCCACAATGACGACTCAGCGGTGTTACCTTCGCCATCTTCAGATACAGTGTACCATTCATATTCCATATCATGATCCAATCCTGTCCATTCGACTTCTGCTCGGTCACCGTCGGCTACGTCATTGTCAGTACCTATAAGATCGTCTGCTCCATCATAGAATGATACGTCCATGGATTCTCCTTCTTCGTGTTCAACATGAGCGCTGATCTCTACATCTGTCGTAACTCCTGTCTCACCGTCTTCAGGTTCTGGATCCGTGGGAGCTACAGGACCGGGAGCATCTAAAGTTGTGAAACTCCACAACGAAGACTCGGCTGTCTCACCGTCGTCGTCTTCAGCCTCGGCATACCATTCGTAAGTCGTGCCATAATCTAAATCATCCCACTCAACTTCTGCTCGGTCACCGTCTGCTACGTTATTGTCTGTCCCTATAAGCTCGTCTGCTCCATCGTAGAATGATACGTCCATGGATTCTCCTTCATCGTGCTCGACCAAAGCACTCAATTCAACATTGGTGCTTACGCCTTCTGCTCCGTCTGATGGATCTGGGTCCGAAGGTGTAAATGGACCATCTATATCTATATCAAGAATTATCGTATCGGTTACATAATCGTTCTCCGTGAATAATCCGTGGACGAATTCTTCACCTTCCTCGAGTTCTTCAGGGATCTCGTAATTGATGGTGAACGTGTCGTCACCGTTGGCATCGACGCTCACCTCTTTTTCTTCAACATCCTCGAGCCGACCAGCGGTGTAGCGTATAGCAGCGTAGATGAAAGCATAATGGTTGCCGATAAATCCATCGCCGTGAGTGACATCGTCGCTGTGACCGGCTGATCCCAACAATACGGTGTTAGTATCTTCATTGTCGGCAATCCCTGTTCCGTAGCTGTTGAAATCACCGTCCCAGACTCCGCCCTCGGCGAGTTCAGTGTACTCTGATCCGGCTGCAAGGTCAATCGAAGAATAGTAGGGATCACCAGGCATGATAGGACTGCCTCCTTCTTCACCTATATGGATGATCGCAGCGAGAGCGTCAACCCACTCCTCGATCAATGGGTGATCCTCTTCGTCTTCATTCCACTCGCCGTATACGTTGAAGTCTCCGCCAGCTGTCCCCTCAGAGGTTCCATCTACATCATCGCTGTACTCAGCATAGTTATCTATAGCATTGCCGGGATCGCCGTGTTGGTCGAGGTAAATAACCCCTATCTCAGGGTCTTCGGTATCATCGACAAAATCTGCAACGTTACCTTCATCGATATCCTGCACCACATATACTTCATGATCGCCAACGCTCGGGTCGTCGGCCTCAATAATCTCAAAATCGTGATACCAAGAGTGCATATCGAAGAGACCTTTCTCTAGCGATTCACCATACCCACCGTCGTCGTCAACGATGCCGATACTGACTGTCTCGATATCGAAGCGGTATTTTAGGTCCTGGTAAGCGTCGATGTCCTCAGAATTATCAAGGGTGACTTCGATCTCGATCTCATCACCCGGTAAAGCTGAATCGGGCATGTCCGCTTCATCGATCAATAGATTGTCAGTGGTCATACGAGCATCAGTTATACCTTGGCCATATCTGGTCTCAGGTGCTGGATGATCGTCGGGTGTCCAGGTATGGTCCATCAACTCGTCCTTGAGATCGTAGGGATCCATCGGACCTTCTGCACTCAGTATGAGTGCCGCCACTCCAGAGACATGTGGAGCTGCCATACTGGTACCGGTCATCTCTGTGGTACCATCGGGCGTGTCCTCTGTATCAGCACTGATCACGTCGGTACCGGGTGCGGCCACATCGGGATTCGGGTACTCGTCCGGCCAATCCTCGGTGCCGTCCATATCGTCCCAGTCATCCGATGTAGATATCATCTCGCCGGTCGAACCCGGGTTCATCAACAACTCTTCATTGGACATGCCTACTGACACGCCATCATACACATTCCCGGGGCCGCCTGTGCTTTCGACACCGTCATTACCGCTCGAGATTATCGGCAGTGTCCCCGAATCCATCGCGTTCTGGACCATGTCGATGTCGTCTTCGCGGTAGACACCTGCTGCTCCCCAGCTGTTGGACATGATATCAGCGTCCTGATCGATGGCCCACTCCCACGCGGCCTCTATGTCGCCAGCCGCACCATCGGCGCCAAATATACGTGCAACGTAATGCTCTGGTCCGCCTTCGCCCGTGTGCTCACCGGGTGCGACACCGATATGTGTACCGCTTGCGTCTCCGCCGATGATCGTGCCGGATACATGCGTGCCGTGCCCTTGGGGATCGACTGGGTCAGGTTCGTTGTCCACAAAGTCCTCCCATCTGTCCACGTAGATATCGTCGTGATCCGGATTGGCACCAGTATCTAAAACCGCGACCGAGACGTCGTCACCTTGAGTGCCCAAAACGTCCCAGGCCTGAGGAGCGTTCACCTGCTCGAGACCATATGTATAGTCGCCTTGTTGAGTAGGCTCGATGTCTCTCGAGACTTGGATCGGTTCGGGCATTTCAGGTTCCAACGGTTCCACGACGCCCTCAACGTGTTCTAGCGCGGTCAACTCCTCGAAGGAAACTTCGGAGAAGTCGACGGTAGCGCGCACGCCGTTGATGATCCAATATTCGTTCTCGATCTCGACGTGATTCTCACGTTCAGCCCATTCGAGGAATGCTTCCTGCGTGGCTTCGGCGTGGTGTTCTAGACCGGGCTGATTGACCCGATCAACACCTTGCATGTCTCGCAGCTCAGTCATCCGCACGATGACCTCCTCGGTATCCTCAGAACCTAGAATATTTTCTGCGATCCTAGGGGAGCCGTCCGCTAGGTCGGATCGGTACCACTCTAGATTGATCTCAACATTGTGGTTAACATTTGGATTGTCGTCCTCAAGTATGACAATATTTTCTTCTCCTACATCCATTGCGGCTATAGTCAATGTCGAAAACACTAATATTGATACCACAAAAAGAGATGTGATCGTCTTCCTTTTTTCAGTTCTTTTCATTTTTTTATATCCTCCTGATTTAAATTATATATAATAATTTATAAAGAAAGGGGTTTGGTGTTGGCTAAACTTTCGTTCGAAGTACTTTTTATTTCGTCAAATCCAGCACAATCATATTCTAGATCATCAGAAATCTCGTATGATGTGATGCCGGTGGAACTTGTATCTTCGGTGCCCTCTGTTCCTTCTTCTTCAACGGTAACCGTTACCGGATCAGAAGTCACGTCTCCATAACTCGCTGTAACTTCGTATTCACCTGGTGTATCATAGTAGAAGACTCCTCTTATAGCATTCTCCCAATCGAAAGCTTCTACATTATCAGCTATCAGATTTCCTTGGGCATCGTACGCTTCAGCGGAGAGCTCTAACTTTTCACCCGCCTCGATGGTCTGATCTTCAGAGGGATCCAATTCTACTGTATCTACTGCCCCGGGTTCAACCGTCAGTAAGGCAGTATCTGTCAAACCTTCGTATTCTCCTTCGACTGTCCAATATTCACCAGCGACCTCACTCGTGTACTCGTTTCCTGTCCAACTGCCGCCTGATCCTTCTTCTATGGACCAGCTCGCGTCTCCACTGACCTCTCCGATCTCGTTCTCGTATTCGTCGTATGCTACTGCCGTATAAGTCATGGTAGTTCCTGCCTCAACTGTCTCATCTTCAGGACTGATCTCAATACGGTCCGCTTCGGCTGGCTCAACTGTGATCGTTATGGGGTCAGAGGTTTCACCCTGATAAGTCGCCGTAACTTCGTATTCTCCAGCTCTTCTCCTGTTGAATACTCCTCTTGTAGCATGCTCCCACTCGAAGTCCGTTCTATCGTCAGTTATCAACTCGTCTCCGTCGTATGCCTCTGCTTCAATCGTTATAGTTTCTCCCGCTGTTATGGTCTGATCTTCGGTTGGATATATAATCTCAACATTATCCACTTCTACGGTTTCAAAGTTGGCTGTTAAAGCATAATCGCCTTCCATGGTTATGGCGGTATCTCCAGCGCCAGTATCTCCTATTGTTTCAACGTCTCCAGTCCACTCGACGAAATGATAGTCTTCATCCGCTACCGCTTCAAGATCTATCGTCTCTCCAGCACCGTAAGTGTACTCTTCCTCACCTGGTTCTATGACTTCTCCACCTTCTGTAGAGTCGATCGACAGAGTATATTCAACTTCTTCGAAAATAGCTGTGACCGTTCTATCCTGGTCCATCTCCAAGTCAATGTCCGGATCCTCTTCCAGATCTTCAGGCACTCCTGTCCAATGGCTGAATTCCCAGCCTTGGTCTGGATCGGCTAAAAGATCTGCTGCTTCTCCCTGCTCATAATCTTTTTCGAACGGAGTTGTGATCTCGTCATCATCTACCTCGACCGTGCCTTCTCCTGTTATATCATCTATAGTGAGTGTATGGGTCTCGAGCTCTCCAATTGTGAACTCCCATGTTTCGCTAGTTGCGATCTCTTCACCATCATCGGATTCAGCGTACCATTCGTATGATGTACCCTGCTCAAGATCCTCCCACATATGTTCTGCTCTTTCACCGTGTTCAACATCTTCTACAGTTCCTATAACGCTGTCGTCAGAGGCATCGAAGAATGTAACTTCCATGGTCAAGTCTTCCGGTTCATCAACTGTTTCCGTAAGAGGGTTCCAAGCATCCCCTTTATAACTCACAGCATTGTGACCGTCTTCAACGTGGACAAAGTAATTTATCTCAGTCCCTTCATCGTATGCACCTAACTCTGCTTCATAAGTGTCGCCACCAACATTGATCATCTCGATCTTATCAAATTCCTCGGCAGAGTTTGTATCATAGTAGACATGTGCCGTATCCATCTCAGCATCCGTAGTTATCTCAGCCTCTACAACGATAGGATCACCTGACGTTGCATCCACCTCGGTGATATCTATCGATGGAGGAGCATTCTCCACAGGTATCTCTCTAGTGGTACAATGTATAGCTCCACCAAGATCTGCTACTGCTTCCGCATCCACTCCGATTATTTCATGGTCTGGTAGCATGTCTTCATATACACCGATGGCTTCTGTATCAGTTCCATAGTTGAACTCAGGAACTAGCACTATATCATTAACGATCAAAGAGTTCGCGTGAGTGTAGTAAGTGTTGCCCATCCAATCAGATTCAACATGCATAGGTAGTCTTTCGATCTCAAAGGGGTCCCCGTTCCTTGCAGTGATTTCATTTTCGAAGAAATCGGCTGTGTCATCTAACAATTCTGCGGCGTCGGGATCGACGCTTGGATCTTCAAATTCCGATACCACAACGGTAGTTTCGTCCAATATGTTCACCTGCATGTCAAGATGAGCTAAACCGTAATCGCCCCCTACAGTTTCGACCGTTTCTACATTGAACCACTCTTCGATCCAATTATCCAATTCTCCTTCAGTCAGATGGTCGTTTTGAGCGTAGATATCATCGGTGGAGTAGAAGGCTCCAGAACTTTCTGTAAATTTGTGACCGCCATCAAAGGTGATATCTCCGTCTTCTTCCATGTCATAGACATCGACGCCTATCTCATCAGCATAGTTATGAACGAATTCATTTTCTTCAGGTCTATCAGCTTCGTCCCAAGCGTAATCTACATTGATGAAGGACACATCTCCAGTATCCTGATCTACGATCGGCATCGGTCCATAATCTCTTATCCAGTGTACTGTAGGTGTATCGGCGCCCATCACTGTAAATTCTACATCAGACATATCAGCTCCAGCAGCCATCAGTTCATCCTCGATGTCGTCAGCTTCACCCTGATCTTCGGCGATTATCTGTGCAGTTGCATCGTCCTCCTGCGAGATCGCCACTGAAATATCAGTATGGTACCCTTCATGTTCCCAGTCCCATCTGATAAGTACTTCGTCTGTTAACTCTCTCTGAGACGGAGCTCTGTGATTGGTCGGTGGGTCACCATATTCCGCTGGATAGTAAGAACTAGTATCTAACTCGG
>PUPH01000060.1 GCA_003553085.1 Thermoplasmata archaeon | reverse complement strand
TGGACAAGTGATGATCATGGTACTGTGGACTACTATCGTGTAAGCCTGAGTGGAGGAAGTTGGATAAACAAGGGAAAATCCACATCACATACTTTCTATAACGTACCTGATGGTACAAACATTGTTTCTGTTCGTGCATATCGAGACGGGGTTTACAATACGGATGCAGTTATATTTTATGTAGACACCAGTGGCGGTGGTCCAGGTCCGATAATACCTTTATCCACTTCTATCTCCGTAAGAGACGATACAGCAATCATCGAATGGGATCTTGAAGCCAGAGATTTGTTCGAAACTGACCATTATTACGAGATACAACTCAACGACGGAGAACGGTTGAACGTGGGTACAAGCACCAGTCATGCATTCAGTGACCTAGATGAAGGTGAGCATGTCGCAACGGTCCTGATGAGAAGCCGTAATGGAGATGTTTGGAGAGAATCCGTGGAATTCGTTGTCGGCGGTGATTCCCCATAAACCCCTTTCTTTCTATTTTTTTATTTCTCTTTTCAATCGATGTAACGTCGTGCAATCGCGTAGATGGATGGGAAAAAATATACATAGGATTAAAAATGTAGATAAAGGTTGAGAGTATGATGATCAAAAAGGTAAGAGTGATCTGCATAGTGATTTTACTTATAGTTAGCGTGTTCGGAGGGGTGTTTGGATCTGTTGTTGAGGAAGGGATGGAAGAGGATAGTGGAGGTATAAAAGAAAGTTTGGCAAGTGAGAATGGCACATCGTATGATCCATATCGGATTGATGATCCGAGTATGCACGGAGTGCTGCATGATGATCTTATAAATAAGCTCTCATCTACTCCTGAAGACGGATACGTGGAAGTGATCATACGCTTATCTCCGAAAGAATTCCAGGAGTCCGTGAAGAGTGAAGTCCACTGGGGCGAGGCAATGAGCTCTTTGAAAGAACATTCAAGAAGAGAGCAGACGGGTATTGTGGAGCTTATCGAAGGAAACCGAGGGCGTGTACTCAATACCTTCTGGATAGCCAACGCAGTCCTGGCCGAGGTACCGGGCGGCTCGTTGAACGATATCGCCCGGCAGGACAACGTATGGAGCGTGCACGAAAACTTTGAGGTTAGCGTGCAGGATACAAAACCCGGGACCGATCTTCCTTATACCGATTGTCTGGGCGAGCATGTTTGGAATCCGACCAACGGAGCGGACGGAGAATTATATGGTAATGATATCACCTGGGGTCTTGAGCGTATCAATGTCACGGGTGCCTGGGAGAAAGGGATCGATGGGACGGGAGTCCGTGTAGCTGTATCGGATACCGGTGTGGATATCACCCATCCCGATCTCTCAGGTAAGATGGTGAACGTTGATGATGATGGATACTATACCGGTGGTTGGATACATTTCGACTCGCATGGTGATATCTTAGCTGACTCCGTACCGCACGATACCAGTAATCATGGTACCCACTGCTCGGGTACTATATTGGGTGGTAACCACAGTGGTACTCACATAGGCGTAGCTCCCGGTGCGGAGCTCATGCATGCACTCGTATTACCCGATGGTAGTGGTACGTTCGCCCGAATAGTAGCAGGGATGGAATGGAAGGCGGAACCATATGATCGACACGGAAATCTTCTTGAGCCGGTGGAAGAACACCGTGCCCACGTAGCTAGTATGTCGTGGGGCGCATCCGGCTATCAAGAATATCTTAAAGAGCCTATCCTGAATCTAAAGAATTCAGGAGTTGTTCCCGTTGCGGCGATGGGTAATGATGGTGAAGGGAGTATCGGAAGTCCGGGTTCCATATACGAATCGTTCGGCATCGGGGCATCCGATGTGAACGATGATATCGCCGATTTCAGTAGCGGTGCTATAGTCGAGGATCAAAGGGATGATACTCCCGAAGAGTATGTAAAACCCGATTTTTCCGCCCCTGGTGTGGATGTGTTTTCTGCTGTACCGGGTGGTGATTGGAATCACTTTAGTGGAACGTCCACGGCTGCACCCCATGTAGCTGGAATCGTCGCACTGATGCTCGATTCATATACATCGATAAACGATGTCTATGAAGCACTGGCAGAGACGGCGGATTACTACGAAGCCGGTGACGATTTAGGCGGGACACAGAATACACGGTACGGACATGGGATAATAAATGCGGGAAAGGCTGTCGAGGCGGTATCTACGATACGGGTGATGGAACCTACTGGAATCAACCGGACCCATGCAACCCTACGTGCGGAGGTATTTAACATACCTAACGACGAAGCCGAGGTTTATCTCAGGTATCGAGAGGACGGCACATCCGATTGGATTAACACCGATCCTGTGACGGTATATGAGCCTCAAGTCATCCAGGTCGAAATAAGTGGTCTTGAAAAAGGAACAACTTACGAACATGGTGCGGTGCTTGAATGGGATGGACAGCAGCACTCAACTTTTACGAATGTTTTCAGAACCCATAGGGATCTGGAGGTGATCACCATGTATCCGGATAATTTGTTGAGTAACAGTACTATCCTGCGGGGAGAAGTGACCCATCTGTATGTTGAAGAGGCTGAGGTGTCGTTCGAATACAGAAGTGATGGGGAAAATGTATGGGAACGGGTGGTGATAGGAAACGTAACCGAGCCGACGGAGTTTTCTTTAGAGTTAGACGATTTAGATCCATATATTTATCAAAGATATAGGGCTACCGCCGAATTCGAGGGCAAGGGATTTACCGGAGACACGGTACTGTATATGGTCCAGCCGACGGAACCGGAGTGGTGTGATGATGAAAAGTCGTATCAGATCACGGATGTTTTTGATCTGCAGTGGATGAAGAATGATCTGGGAAGTAACTATACGATAGTCAATGATATAGATGCGACAGCATCCGAAAACTTCTTTGGGGGTGTTACAGGTTTTGTCCCTGTCGGAACATATCGTTTCTTGGATTCTTCTGTGCGTTTTCACGGTCGTCTTGACGGTAGAAATCACACCATCGATGGATTATACATAAACCGCCCATATGAGGAATACGTAGGGCTCTTTGGATGCATCGAGAGGGCTGAGGTTAAAGACGCGAGGGCAGTGAATTTTACCGTAAACGGTGGTAGTTATGTAGGCGGACTCATTGGATATAATCAAGGTACTGTACAGAACTCATATGCAACGGGAAGTGTGAACGGCGGCTCCCGTGTAGGCGGACTCGTGGGATTAAACGCAGGCACGGTGACGAATTCGTATGCAACGGGAAGCGTGAGCGGTGATAGCGATGTAGGCGGTCTCGTGGGATATAACTCGTACAGCACAGTGGAGAACTCGTATGCCACAGGAAACGTGAGCGGCAACGAGTATGTAGGAGGGCTGGTTGGAGTGAATTGGGGCACAGTGTCAAACTCGAATGCCTCAGGAAGCGCGAGCGGCAACGAGTATGTAGGCGGTCTCGTGGGAGGTAACGAATATGGCACAGTGTCAAACTCGTATGCCAATGGAAGCGTTAGCGGCAGCTACGATGTAGGTGGACTCGTGGGATTTAACGAAGGCACTGTTGAAAATTCTCATTACGATATCGATTCCACTCTCATAAACAGTGAACACCATATCACTTTAGGAGGGCTCTTCAATGAGCAGTTCATGGACTGGTTAAACAATGATAGGTATCTCAACATCAGTGATTACAGCGATACCCTTGTACATGTGAATGATCATTACGAGATAGGTTGTGTTGATGGTTTACGAGATCTACTCGGTTTTGCAGATCGAAAAGGATACAAGTTTCGTCTAGTAGCTGATATAGACTTATCTGGTGAACCAGGTCTGCACATACCATACCTAGTGGCAGATATAAATGGAGACAATCACACCATTTCTAATCTAATTATCGACATAGCCTTTTCCGATCATGTGGGTATGTTCGGACACGTAGAAGGTGGCGAACTCGCCAATATCGGTATGTTAGATGTGGACATGTTCGGACGTAATAACGTAGGAGGTATTGTGGGATTGAATGAAGGTACTGTTTTGAATTCTTATGCTATTGGAGACGTGGTTGGTAACGAGATGGTAGGCGGGCTCGTGGGATTGAATGAGGGTACTGTTTTGAATTCTTATGCTATTGGAGACGTGGTTGGTAACGAGATGGTAGGTGGGCTTGTAGGGTTGAACGAAGGCTCTGTTGAAAAATCTCATTACGATATCGATTCCACTCTCATAAACAGTGAACACCATATCACCTTAGGAGGGATCTTCAATGAACAGTTTATGGACTGGTTAAACAATGGTAGGCATCTCGCTATAGCGGAGTACAGTGATACCCTTATTCCCGTTGACGATAATTATGAGATAAGAACTGTGGATGGATTAGGAGACCTTCTCGGCTTTGCCGACAGAGAAGGATACAAGTTCAGTCTTGCAGCAGACCTAGATTTATCTGATGAAGCGGGCCTTTACATACCATATCTTGCAGCGGATTTCGATGGAGATAATCATACTATATCGAATCTACATATCGACATACCATTTTCTGATCATGTGGGCATGTTTGGACACGTAGACGGTAGCGAAGTCATCAATATCGGTATGTTAGATGTGGACGTGTTCGGACGTAATAGAGTAGGTGGGCTTGTGGGATGGAATTATAGGGGTAATGTATCGAACTCATATGTCACGGGGGATGTAACCGGGCGTGATTATGTAGGCGTGCTCGTGGGATTTAGCGAAAGGGGTACGGTAGAAAAATCATATGCAGCGGGAACCGTGAGCGGTGAATTGGGTGTAGGCGGGCTAATGGGAAAGAACAGAGGCACGTTGAATAACTCGTATGCAGCGGGAACCATGAACGGAAACGAGTATTTAGGTGGGCTAGTGGGACAGAACTCTGGTACTGTGTCTAACTCGTATGCCACGGGAACCTTGAGCGGCGGGGATCGTGTAGGCGGACTGGTTGGAGAGAACTGGGGCAAAGTGTCAAACTCGAATGCCTCGGGAAACGTGACCGGCGGTTATTGTGTAGGCGGACTGGTTGGAGAGAACTGGGTCATAGTGTCAAACTCGAATGCCTCGGGAAGCGTGACCGGGTCTTGGAGGGTGGGCGGGCTAGTAGGATGTAATTACGAATATCGAGGAGGTAGGGGGGAGATATCTTATTCATTTGCTACGGGAAATGTTAGCGGTGAATTCGGTGTAGGCGGGCTCGTTGGATGGAACGAGGGTGCGGTAGAGAAATCATATGTTACCGGAGATGTGAGAGGAGGTAGTTTAGTTGGAGGATTTGTTGGATTACATTTTTGGGGGTATGATTGTCCGATATCAAATTGCTATGCTACTGGACAGGTATACGGAAACGATACCGTAGGTGGTTTCGTTGGATACAACCGAGATACGATCAAATACTCGTACTCGATCGGAGGCGTGGATGGAAACCATAGTATAGGCGGGTTTGGGGGGAGGAACGAAGGCACGATATCGAACTCGTTCTGGGACATAGAAACGTCCGGTCACTCCACCAGTAACGGTGGTGTAGGGAAGACCACGGAAGAGATGAAGGATGTCGCTACCTACACCGACCTAGGTACCGATGGTTTAGAAGAGCCTTGGGATTTCGCAGGAAATCCCAACGATGACAAAGGTGATGAAGATATCTGGCATATGGACGAAAGGGTGAAAGACGGTTATCCGTTCTTGAACTGGGAAAAGTTTGCGTTGAATATAACATCAAGCGATGGTGGTGAGGTGATACTGCCAGGAGAGGGTTTATTCTATTACGGACGTGATACGGAAGCAGAATTATCGGCGAACCCTAAAGAGGGATGGCATTTCAGCCACTGGACCGGCGATGTACCGGAGGGAGAAGAGTACAGCGAAGAGATCACAGTAGTGATGGACAAAGATAAAGAGATAACTGCACATTTTGAGATAAAAAAATATACACTCGGCGTGGAAACGCATGGAGATGGATCTGTATACATCGTTTCGGAACAGGATCACTATGAACATGGAACCGAGGTTGAAATAGATGCGCATCCCGATGAAGGCTGGTACTTCAGCCACTGGAGCGGTGATGTGCCGGAGGGAGAGGAGTACAACGAGGACATCACCGTTTTCATGGATGATGACAAGACCCTCACCGCTCACTTCGAGATGCGAGAGTTCTCCTTGAACATAATCGTCGAAGGAGATGGTACGACCGTACCATCGATAGGAGATCATACTTACATTTATGAGGATGAGGTCAACGTGACCGCCTCAGCAGCAGATGGCTGGTACTTCAGCCACTGGAGCGGTGACGTTCCCGAAGGTGTGGAGTACAATGAGAACATCACCATTTTCATGGATGATAACAAGACCCTCACCGCCCACTTCGATGAGATCATCCCACCGACGGTTAACATCACCTCTTTCGATGATGGAGAGGTGTTCGATAACGATGAAGTAACGGTAGAATGGGAGGCCGTTGAAGGTACGTACTCCATCGACCGCTATGAGTTACGACTCAACGACGGCGAGTGGATCGATGTTGGAACGGATACCCGGTACACCTTCGAAGGTCTGGAAGATGGTGAGTACAACGTCACCGTAAGAGTGGTTGACAGCGAAGGTAACTATGGAGAGTGCAGTTTGGAGTTCACTGTTGAACGACCTCTTCTTACCAGTAACTGGTGGTTTTATCTCATCGGTGCAGTTGTAGCTGTTTCAATCTTACTTATTTTATGGCAGAAAGATTACTTGAAACAAACTACACTCGACGAAGAGGATCACGAGGAAGAAGATACAGATAGCTGAAAATTAGACTATTTCAGAATAAATCCAACATGTGTGCTCAGAGATAACGATGCTCTTCCACCGAGCAGTGCTCACAATCCTCCTCGCACGGTTCGATATGGACCTGGACGTCCATTTTCAATCTGAGTTCCTCTTCGATGGTCTTCTTGATCCTTCTCTCCACCTCTGTAGCAACCACGTGTGCCTTTTCCACGTTCGTATCTCTGGGTAGGACAAGATGCATGGATATGAAGAATCCCTCCTTTCGTTCCATCACTTTGATCTTGTGGATGTCATTGACTTCGTTCATCTCCTCTGAGAGACTTTGTATCAATCCAGTGATCTCTTCCACAGGCGGTTCCCACGGTTCTTGATGTACCTCGACGAAGGCGGAGAACTCCTCTTCAAGCATCTCTTTCAAGGCATGGGCTATCTCATGGGCTTTGACCGATGTGGTTGAGTCCTCGGGCTGCATGTGTAAAGAGATCGCCAATTTCCTGCCATAATCATGCACGTTGATACCGTGGACCTCCTTAACACCGTCGAATGACTCCGCCTTTTCTTTGATCTCGGAAAAAAATCCTTCGGTCGGTGCGGCCCCCATGAGATTGTTCATCGAACGTCTGGTATAGTTGACTCCTACGTAAAAGATGAAGCACGCGATGCCTATGCCCACCAGAGAATCCATATATAGATATCCTCTGCCGGCACCCCACAGTCCCACGATCACCAGTACGGTTGTGAAAACATCTGTAAGATGATGCCACGCATCTGCAACTAAAGAAACCGTTTTTTCCGCGCTACCGACGTGATAGCTCCATCCCCACATAGCGAGTTTCACCACAGCGGTACCGGCGATTATCAAAACGATAGTCCCACTCACGTCGATCATGGGTGATTCGTCCATGAGTGCCACAGCACCGTCGGATAGGAATTTTACAGCCGTCATCACCAGGAGTAATCCCACCAGTAACACTGCAACGTGCTCGGCCCTACCGTGCCCGTAGGGATGTTCTTCGTCCGGAGGTTTATCCGCTAACCGAAGTCCGAGATAAACCCCGATGGAACTGACACTATCGGTGAGTGTGTGAACCGAGTCGGTAAGAAGTCCAAGGCTGCCTATCTGTACGGCTATCGACCCCTTCACTGCAAAAAGGATCATGTTGAGGAATGTCGATCCAAGGGCCACGGATTTGGACCTCTCCCTTTTCTCGTGCATGCTTGATAATAGATAAAGTGAGATAAATCAATTTTCATCGATACCGATCAAAGTATCGGTATATCGATGAGGCCGAGTAAAAAGAGGCCGGCGATAATGATCGGCTGATGGACAAGATATACCACCAGAGTGTTCCTTCCCAACGTAGAGATGGATTCAACAAGTTTTCCTTCATGATCCGGTATTTTCAACCTTCTTTCGTAGTCAGGATAAAAGTACTTGCCAATAAATATCCCCAAAGTCACCAGTCCGAACCAGGGGAGTAACGGAAAGTAGTCAACCGAGTGAAATCCGTGGGGTCTGATCCCCAGCCACAGCAGCCATCTAGAACCCGATCCTAATGAGCGTATGAAGGACCCGGACAGTATGGCTATACAACCCACGATCAGATTCATGTACTTGTATCTCAACAGTGGTACCGAGATCATAACGGATAGGCCGATCAGGTGTAGTACTCCAAAGACCACATATCCTTCCCCCTGTAGGAACAGATATGTCACGAGGGTTATCCCCATGCCTATGCCGAATATAATACTCCCTCTTTTTAGATATTTTAGGATCAAATCCCTCGAGGATATTCTATCTTTAACCCTCGCATAACTCAGTGATAGTGATATACCGACTATGGTTACGAAAAGTATCGCTGTGGAACGTCCTAGTATTAACCACACCCCTTCATTTGCATCGATACCATGGTCTCCGAAGTAATAAAGGTTGAATACTAGGTGATACAGTATCATCATGCATAGGGCGACACCCCTTACGAAGTCCACTTCCCAGAATCTAGCTTTCCGATGGTTCATGATAGACCGATATTCTCAGCAGAATTCATCATTCATCTGAATACTCTGCCGGGCGATTTATATCAAACCAATAGTCCTTTATGGTCTTTACTATATCGATCAGCTGTTTAAGTTCGTTCGGTTTTACCAGATATGAATTAGCCCCTAATCTGTAGCTATTGAGTATATCTTTGTTGTGTGATGATGACGATAATATCAACACTGGGATGTGTTTGAGCACATCTTGCTCTCGTATCCATTCGAGTATCTCAAAACCGGATATGCCTGGTAGTTTTAGGTCCAGAATTATTAGGTCTGGTAGGCTCATATCATCGTCAGAAGGATCCAAGAAATTTTTCAAGATCGAAAATGCCGTTTTCCCATCCGACGCAGTAGTGAGTGAAACGGGGATGTCCAGCTTACCGAAGGCGTGATCTATGAAATGGATATCGTTTGGATCGTCTTCCACCAACATCACATATTTCCTCTCCATCTATCGATCCTCCATCATAATTTAACCTACGCTTTTTTTCAATTGGACCCAAAATATGCTTCCCGATCCGATCTCTGAGTCCACACCGTATCTACCTCCCAATTTATCTACTGCTTTCTTTACTATGGCGAGCCCGACACCCGTTCCAGGATATCTTTCGACTCCATGAAGACGACTGAACATCTTGAAGATCCTTTCGCTATCTTCATCATCGATACCGATCCCATTATCTTTGACTAACAATCTTACATCGGTACCGACTTCTTCTGACCAAACAGTGACCTTCGGTGTTCTACCTTCTGGGACGAACTTGATGGCGTTCGATACAAGATTGCAGAGTATCTGCTCCAATAACGTCTTGGTCGCCATCACTTTTCCAAGGGGTCTTTCGATCTTTATCTCGACCTCTCTATTGGCGATCTCTGCATCGAGTAACTCTAAAACGTGTTCCAAGATCTTTTCGACATCACAGGACTTTAGATCGACTTCGATGGTTGACAATCTCGAATAATGTAAAAGGTCCTGCATCAGTATATCCATCCTCTCAGCCGCACCGGTCATCCTCTCGATAAGTTCTACACTGTCTTGATCCAATCCCTCCGCCTTCTCATCCAACAGGATAGTCCCGAAACCCTGGATCGCTCTAAGAGGGGCCCTCAGATCGTGGGAAACGGAGTAAGCGAATGATTCAAGTTCTTTGTTTTTTTCGTACAACGTCCTCTCGGCATCCTTTCTCTCGGTTATATCACGGATAAGCGCAAATGCCTCACCATCTCCTGAAGGAACGATACGCGCCTCGAACCAAAGGTCTTTGTCCTTGATCGGTATCTCATATTCAACTATCTGGAGAACATCATCGTCGATACTTTTTCTTAAATGTTCCATAACACGGTCCCCTTCTCCCTCTGGAAACAGATCGATTATCTTTTTTCCGAGTACTTTTTCACGGGGTTGGATCAGTTTATCATCTGAACTTGAGATTATATCAAGGTACTCACCTTCTCTGTTGGTCTTGATCATGATGTCAGGCATCAGTTCGATGATGGACTGCTTGTACTCCTCGCTTTCATTTAGTTCAGCGCTCTTTCTTTCAACCAAATCCTCAAGATCATCATGGTATCTCTTCAGCTCTTCTTCATATTCCTTTTTTTCAGTTATATCTACTAAGATACCTTCGAGTATATCAGGTCCTTCATCTCTGTACTCTACCACTCTTCCTTTTTCCCACACCCACTTTTCTTCTCCCTCTGAAGTCACTATCCTGTATTCGACCATGAACGGTACCTTTTTTTCAGCGGCGGAAACTATTTCTTTTCGAACAAGATCTCTATCATCAGGGTGGATTATCTCTCTATAGCTGATCTTTCTATTGTCCAACATATCCTCCGGTTCATAACCTGTAAATTCTTTTAGATACTGACTAAGAAACAGCATGGTCCAGTTATCATCTGCCAAGCAGCGGTAAGTGATCCCTGGGATGTTCTTTATAAGCGTTGATAGGGTACGATTTGTCCTCTCCAGGGCTCTTTCTGCTTCTTTTCTCTCGGTGATATCCTCTACCACCCCCATCCCAGAATAGAAGTCCCCCGTCTCATCGGCCATCCCTTTGAACAGTGCTCGGCCGAATCTAGTACTTCCTCCCGTTTTAGTTGTGTATTCTCCTTCATAGTAGCCTATCCCATCTTTCAAGGAAGTTTGTACCACCTGTGCCATCCCTCCATCTTTCAATACGTTTATCATATCCAAGCCTATCAAATCATCTTTTGAATACCTCATCATCTCTGCGAATTTATCGTTACAATCCGTTATGACCCCAGTTTTATTGTACTCAAATACCCCTAACGGTGTTTCATAGAATAAGTTCTTGTAACGCTTCTCGCTTTCCCTCAGAGCCTTATCAACTGATATCTTATCTCTAGCGAAAGCCAGGTCGGCACACACCTCCTCCAGCAGTTCGATCTCCTCTTCGACTATTTCTTTATCCTTGGGTAAAGCTGCGAAAAGTATACCATCGACCTCATCGTTTTTCATCATGGGGATCAATATTGAACGATGCTCCTCTTGATGTCGGCAGTGATCGCAGTTTTTACATTCCAATTCTTCGTTTTCTATGACTTTGACATCACCGTTTAAACACACCTCTTTGATACATGGAGGTTCTTCTTCATTTCCCCCAGAAGTAAAAGACCAACCTTCAATTTTATGTTCTCCGCTATGAGTAAAGAGAGATATGGTATCGTCATCCAGACGGATAGCCATATACACATCAATATAATCCCGATATTTCATCAATAGATCGCACGATCGTTGTAAGATCAAATCCATATCATCTTCTTGCACTATCAGCTGATTGACATCACTGACCGCGTTCCTTAGTGAGGCCATCTCCTGGGCACGTTTTTCAGCATCTTTCCTTTTGGTGATGTTCATGCTTATCTCTACCACCTGTTTGATATCTCCTTCATAATCCTTAACAGGAGATCCGGTGATCAACCAAAATTGGCCGTCCGGAGATCGAACCTCTGCCCTAACGGTCTCACCTTTTACGTATGCTAATGTAACGGGGCAGTCCGGACAAGGCCCATCTTCATCGCCCCATATCTTGTAGCATTTTTTTCCAACCAGATCTTTGGGGTGCTTACCAACTGAATCTGCCGCCGCCTTATTTGCATACAATACTTCATGTTCTTTCCCGTGGTATATTATGTGTTCCGCGGCACTATCCAGTATCCTTCTTTTTTCTTCTTCGGACTCTTTCAAAGTTCTTTCATTGCGGTGGTGTGCGATTTCCTGGTCGATGGCCTGGGCGAGAACGGTGTATAGAGTCTCCGATGGCCCTTTTTTCTGGATGTACCGGTTAGCACCCATGTTCAATGCATCGATGGCCACTTCTTCCCTACCTTTGCCGGTTAAGATGATAAAAGGGATATCCATACCTCTCTGCTCTCGGATCTCCTTCAACAGTTCTAAACCACTCATACCTTTCATCTGATAGTCCGAAACTACGGCGTCAAATTCTCCATCATTCAATAGATCCAGTGCCTCTTCGGCTGAGCCACAGATCTCCACTTCTAAATTTTTTCCCCGCTCTAGGAACACCTTGGCCATTTCTAACATAGATGGTTCGTCATCTACCATCAGTATTTTCATTTTCCTTTTACCTCTTGCAAAATAATATAACGTCGTCGTAGTATTTTATGATTGTGTAATAAATTGATATTATAATAATCAACATAAAAATATTGTGCGTACACGACAGGTTTATCTACGATAATGAATTGAACCTGATCTGAATGGATAGCCCGCTGATCGATTTAAAGTATGAACAGAAGATCATAGATGAAAAAACCGAGATCATCTACGACCGTTTGTTAGATGAGTCTGAGAACATGGACCAGCCAGATTTTGACTCGATAGATGAAGATGATCTGAAACTGATGTTTTCTCTATATGACAAGGAGTTTTTCGATGGATCTCTTGGAGGTCGATACAATCTTTCCTTCCGTCTGTCTACAAGACTCACTAGATCGGCGGGAAATTCAAAGCATCGTCGTAGATCTAACGAATACATCATATCATTATCGCTCCCGATCCTTTTTCAAACCTTCCACGATATACATAGGGATGTGATCGTTAACGGTATCCGATGTGAAAACAGACTGGAGGCTGCCATGCGAGTATTCGAACACGAGTTGATACATGTTATAGAATGGATCTTTTTTGGTGACTCCAGCCATAATCGCTCCCGATTCAAAGTGTTGTCCAATAACATATTCGGACACACTGACATAAATCACCAGATGGTCACACAGGAGGAGCGGGCATCCAATGTCTATCATATAAATAAAGGTACTAAAGTCTGTTTTGAACACCGTGGTGATAGATATCACGGTTTTGTGACCCGTATCACCAAGAGAGCGACAGTGATGGTGGAAGATCCTGAAGGTAACTACCAAGATAGAAAAGGAAAACTATACTCGAAGTATTACGTCCCCTTGCAAAAACTGGCCCCCATCAAAACCAAGTAGATCTCTAGCGATACTGTAATGCGCAATCTGATAAAGACCTCCTCGATGAAACTGTGAGTACCTGAATGATTTTATATCTTAAAAAACATCTCTTCAACATAAGATGGACCGATAT
>PUPH01000153.1 GCA_003553085.1 Thermoplasmata archaeon | reverse complement strand
AGACCCTCTTGATCCTCGATAGGTACCTTTTGAGCCCCCTCTCTTCCACCTCGGTCAAAGCTCTTTTTGAGTACTCAAGAGCTTTTTCCGGTTCCCCGAGTTTTAGATGGTCTTCTGCCAAGCTGTAGAGTGACTGGATCAGCATATCCCTGTTCTTTATATCCTCAGCCATCTCCAGACTTTCCTGGTGTAGCGGCAGTGCCCTGTCTATCATGGCCATGTCTCGATAAACCTCGCCCATGTAATTTATACAGTAGTTGATACCTTCCTTATCCGCTATCTCCCTCTTGATCTTAAGACTCCTTTCATAGTAGTCTAACGCCTGGTCCAGGGCGCCGGTTTCATATTCCATCTCGCCCAGGTTGATGTACGTCAGAGATATGGACCTTTTGTCACCGATATCGTCCACTATCTTCAGGCTCTTTTCGAAGTGATCGATGGCTCTGCCTATATCTCCGAGCTTCGAATAGATCACTCCAAGGTTGTTGTATCCGGAAGAGAGTCCTGGGAAATCGTTTATCTCTTTCCTTATCTCTATCTCCTTCTCCAGCTTATCGATCCCTTCCTGGAACTCGCTCTGCTGTATACCCACCAGTGTGCCGATATTGTGAAGAACGTCGGCCTTTGCCTTCTTTTCACCCAGTTCCTCGGCTATCCTCTCACCTTCCTCGAAGACTTCCAGTGCCTTTCGGTTTTCGCCCCACTGCATCAGTACCCATCCCTTCAAACTCAGCAGACGGCACATCTCCATGTCTTCGGTACTTTGAACGGACAGGCCTAACTCGGTGTACTCCAGTGCGTTCTCGTAGTCCGCCTTATCGATGAATACCTGGGCTATCTTCCTATAGACTTCACCACCACCGTCCAACTTCAAAGCCTCTTTGTAGTGATATAGTGCTTTTTCGTATCTACCGATGGTCTCGTAAACATCACCTAACCCCATGTGAACCCTCAGTGATCCGGGCTCATCCTCTTCGATCAGCGACAGCGCTTTGCCGTAGAAGTCCTGGGCCTCGTTCATGGCGTACCTCTGGATGGCCTTATCACCGGCATCCAGGAGGTACTTCACCGCCCTCTCGTCCTCGGCCCGGTGATAGTGATGTGCGATATGTTCGACCAGATCGTCGGTTTCACCCAGACCTTCGTAACTCTCGGCCACGATCCTATGATATTCCTGTCTCAACTCGTGGTTCATCCCATTGTACAGTACCCACCGTATCTTGCTGTGATCGAATCTATATTTTTTTTGTAAACTGTGGATTAGGCTGTGTGCTTTCTCTATCTTGTTGAGGTTCTTCAACAGTTGGATACGGTTGATCTGCATGGACCTTTCCAATACGTCGCTTTTGAATTCATCCCCTACGACGCTCGCCCACTCCAATATATCACGCTGTTCTTCCATCAACCTTTGAAGTCTTCTGACCACCAGATCGCGTACTTTGGACGGTATATGGATGTGGTCTATAGTTTCCTTCACCCTCCATACACCGTCCTCTTTTACCAGGTGTTCTTCTTCCACCAATAATCTCATAAGTTCCAGTAAAAAGAGAGGGTTCCCTTCGCTCTCTTTGTACACTTCTTTAACGAACCCTTCTTCGAGTTCGGTATCTCCCAATGTGTTCTCTATGAACCTCTTCAAAGCAGATCTATCCAACCTGTGTAGTTCTATCCTTTCGAAGAGGTCTTCTCTGCCCATCTTCTGAAGGGTGTTATCAAGAGGATGTGTTTCTTCTCCATGCTCTTTGATTATATCCTCCGGCCTGTAGGTTCCAAGTATCATCACCCTGCTTTCCCGGGTGTTCCTGGCTAGATAGTGGATCACTTTCAACGTGGTTGGGTCCGCCCACTGCAGATCGTCTATGAAGATTACTATCGGTTCGTCCTTCGATAGCCTCTGAATACCCAGCAGCATGTTGTCGAAGAGGTTCTCCTGCCTGATCTCAGGATCATCCACCAGGTATTCACCACTGTATTTTCTGGACTCGACCAACCATGCTATCTTAGGTAGGATACTTTCTTCCGGTCCATCCCCCGATCCCAACATCTCTTTAACTTCTAACAGGATCTTCCTCATATCCTCTATCAGGAATTCGTTACCGCTACCCTGGATGACGACGGCAAGAGAATGATCCTCTAAGGTCTGGACCAGGATGTCGTACCTTCCGTATCCGATGGTATTCAGAGCGCTACCACCCTCTTCAACCATGATGGAGAGGGAATCGCACATGAAGTTTTTCACCGTTTCCAGCATGGATGCAAACACGTCTGGATCCAAGCCAACTCCTTCACCTTCCGCCTTGGTGATAAGACGCCCGTCGTCTCCCATCAAGTAGGCTGAGATCACCCGAGGCGGCGGTTTCTCAGATATCAGATCGTACATATCTGAGTCCCTGAAGGCGTTCCGTAAGGGCATCATCGGTTGAAGTGTATCGGATAGACAGGTACCTTCGACGATACCGCCCGATACATATTCGGACGAGAACTCTTCCACCAACCTAGTCTTACCTATACCGGCCTCACCCGAGATGAAAACGGTACGTCCTCTACTGTTGTAAACATCATCCCATAGGTGTTTGAGCCTCTTCATCTCTTCCGTCCGCCCGATCAGCTCAGGTTTAAAAGATATATCAGAGGGGCCTTCAACCATGTAATCCACAACTAGGGATGGCTATAAAGTATTTACTTAGGGATATTGACATACTCCTCCGCCTAAAGACGGAGGAATCTTTAAAGTCGTCTCGCTGGTCTTGATTAAGCGAGAAAATGCTCATCACGAGACCACCTCTGGACGTGTCATCGCCCTGTTAATGACTTCCGCAGGGATATTGCCTCCCCGAGCAAGCCCTATATTCAAAGCGCCTACGCTGTCTCTATTCGCTTCTATACCACACTCTTTGCACTTGAACAGTCTGCCTCTCCTGACTTTCTTCTCTGAACCACATTTAGGACATTT
>PUPH01000172.1 GCA_003553085.1 Thermoplasmata archaeon | reverse complement strand
TGGACAAGTGATGATCATGGTACTGTGGACTACTATCGTGTAAGCCTGAGTGGAGGAAGTTGGATAAACAAGGGAAAATCCACATCACATACTTTCTATAACGTACCTGATGGTACAAACAGTGTTTCTGTTCGTGCATATCGAGACGGGGTTTACAATACGGACGCAGTTATATTTTATGTAGACACCAGTGGCGGTGGTCCAGGTCCGATAATACCTTTATCTACTTCTATCTCCGTAAGAGACGATACAGCAATCATCGAATGGGATCTTGAAGCCAGAGATTTGTTCGAAATTGACCATTATTACGAGATACAACTCAACGATGGAGAATGGTTGAACGTGGGTACAAGCACCAGTCATACATTCAGTGACCTAGATGAAGGTGAGCATGTCGCAACGGTCCTGATGAGAAACCGTGATGGAGATGTTTGGAGAGAATCCGTGGAATTCGTTGTCGGTGGTGATTCCCCATAAACCCCTTCCTTTTTTTTATTCACGTTAATATCGAAGTATCCGTTCAGTGGAATAGGAAAAAATATTCAAGGGAGCACAACATATCATAGAGGTGATGGACGTGATGAATAAAAAGGCGGGAGCTTTACTCATCTCTTTTTTTCTTTTGATTAGTTTACTTGGGGCCACATTAGGTTCAATAATCGATAGAAATGAACAGGAGAACCAATTTTCCCAGGAACGGCTAATAAACGGGAGAGGTATATATGAGGATCCATACAAGATTTATGATGTTTATGATCTGCAGAACATGAATAACAATTTAAGTGCACATTATGCCCTGGCTAACGATATCGATGCTGACGAGACCAGAGAGTGGAATGATGGTGCGGGATTCGAGCCGATAGGTGAACTGGACGCCCCGTTTACTGGTAGCTTTGACGGCAGAAACCACACCATCACAGGCTTGCACATAGACCGCCCCAACACAGCCCATGTAGGATTGTTTGGAATTATAGGTCAAGAAGGTAGAGTTCGAAACGTGGGTTTGGTTGATATGTGCTTAAATGGGGACAGAAACGTAGGCGGACTCGTTGGTAGAAATCGCGGCACGGTGAACAACTCGTATGCAACAGGAAGGGTGGACGGTAGGTATACAACAGGTGGGTTCGTGGGAAGGAACGAAGGCACGGTATCTAACTCCTATGCCACCGGAAATGTGAGCGGAACAGACCATGTAGGCGGTCTTGTGGGATACAACAGCCATACGGTTACTAACTCATACGCGACCGGCGTTGTGAGCGGTGACGAATATGTAGGCGGTCTCGTGGGATCCAACGGGGAAGGCACGGTCGAGAACTCTTATACTACTGGTAGAGTGTTTGGTAATAATGGTGTAGGCGGACTTGTTGGAATGAACTGGCGTGGCACGGTGTCGAACAGCTTTTACAATATCGATTCCGTTCTCATCAACGATGGGCACCATATCACCATAGGGGGCATTTTTGACACTCAGTACCAGAATTGGTACTCCAATGGTCTGTATCTAGATATAACGAACTACAGCAATACATTGGTTCCATCGGGTAATTATTACGAGATAAGTAAAGTTCAGGGTATCCGAGACCTACTTGGATTTGCGTGGAACGACAGTTATAGTTTCCGTCTATCTTCAGATATAGACTTATCAAGCGAACCAGATCTATATATACCATATCTGAATGCAGAATTCGATGGAGAAAACTATACCTTTCACCATCTGACCATTGATAAACCCTTCATTAGACAATTAGGTATGTTTGGATATGTTGGTCCGGGTGGAGAAATAAAGAACCTTGGTGTTGTCGATGCAGACGTGAGCGGTGGCTCCCGTGTAGGCGGACTAGTTGGATGGAACAGAGGTGCAGTGTCTAATTCGTATGTTATAGGTAAAGTGAATGGGCCCTCTACAGTAGGCGGACTCGTGGGTCGTAACGAAGGCATTATTACCGATTCTCATGTGACCAAAGACGTGAGCAGTGATTTTGGGTGGTATGTAGGCGGACTCGTGGGATATAACAGCTGTACGGTGTCGAACTCGTATGCTACCGGTAACGTGAGCGGAAGATATTATGTAGGCGGACTCGTGGGATACAACAGCCGTACGGTGTCAAACTCGTATGCAACCGGGGACGTGAGCGGAAATGAGTACGTAGGTGGACTAGTGGGGTATAATAGGGATACTATAGATAACTCATATGCTAACGGAAATGTTTCAGGATTCTCTAGATTAGGAGGGCTGGTGGGATACAATAGTAGATATAGAGCCAATGGAATAGTCCTTTATTCTTATTCTACTGGTGATGTAAATGGCGATAATCTTATAGGTGGTTTAATAGGTTGGAACGATGGCGATGTGTCGAACACATATTCAACCGGGAAAGTATGCGGTAATAATGCTGTAGGAGGTCTTATAGGAGGTCACGGTGGACACTATGGTGGTGATGTGTCTTACTCCTATGCCATCGGTAAGGTGAGCGGAACACGAGATGTAGGTGGTCTAATCGGGTATAGCTTATATCAGGTTTCAAGTAGCTTTTACGATTCTAATACCACAGGTCAAAGCGATGTTGGAAAAGGGGTGCCCAAGACCACAGCCGAGATGATTAACGTTGCAACCTTCATCGATATGAGTTGGAATATCACCACTGTGGATGACGTTGATGACAGAAATATCAATCACATATGGAATATCGTGGATCATGATTCTTATCCATTTTTAAGCTGGCAGGAGAAGGGATTGGTCCACACTAATACAATGAATCTAACTATAGATGGAGAGGGAATGACTGATCCTGTAGGGGGTATGTATTACTACCCCTACAATACTGAGGTTACTGTAACTGGAGCCCCAGACGAAGGGTGGTACTTCAGCCATTGGTCCGGTGATGTACCCGAGGGACAGGAGGAGAGCGAGGAGATCACCATAGTCATGGATAGTAACAAGACGGTTACAGCTCATTTCGAACAGATCT
>PUPH01000009.1 GCA_003553085.1 Thermoplasmata archaeon | reverse complement strand
TTCGTAGCCGTCGATGGTAAGATCGTCGGTATGATCGCCATCGCAGATCAGTTGAAAAGCGACTCGAAAAGAGCTATCCAGGCCCTTAAGGAAAAGGGACTGACTCCGGTGATGCTGACAGGAGATAACGAAGAAACAGCCAAGGCCATCGCTAAGCAGGTGGGGATCACCAGGGTTTTAGCCGAGGTGATGCCCGATGAGAAGGTCGAGGAGGTCAAAAAGCTACAGAAAAACGGAGACCTCGTTGCTATGGTAGGCGACGGGATAAACGACGCTCCAGCATTGGAGCAGGCAGACGTGGGCATGGCCATCGGCACCGGTACGGACATCGCCATAGAGAGCGGAGATATAGTGTTGGTAAAGGGTGATCTTTCGGCGGTGGTGAAGGCTGTAAAGCTATCCCAAGCGACGTTCAAGAAGATCAAGCAAAATCTGGTATGGGCGTTCTTCTACAACGTGATCGCCATCCCGGTGGCCTTCGTTGGACTACTGCATCCCCTCATCGGTATGGCTGCCATGTCGTTCTCCAGCATCAACGTGGTCACTAATTCCAACCGGCTGAAGAAGGTGGATCTAGATGGTGTAAGATAACTACACATCGGTGACTTCGTTGGAAACTTATTAATATGTTTTGTGCTATATCGACATCGATGGAAAATGATATAAAAGACGATTTTGAATTTATAAAGGACGAGGTGATGGGGGTACTACTCTTTGGTTCGTCAGTCAGATATGAACGTACGGAGCGTTCAGACATAGATATATGCATAGTCGGTCCAAAAAACCGGGAGGTAATTTTAAAAATATTTCAAAGAGTGGGTGGAAAGTACGATGTGAAGGTATTCGAAGAACTCCCCCTTATGGTACAGATGGGAATAATTGAGAACAATATCGTAATATTCGGAGATGAAGTGGACCTTTCCTATTACTTTTACAGATACAGAAAAAGGTGGAGAGATAACAAATTCCGGATAGAAAAATACTCGTTCTCATCACCCGCAGAGATGAAAGAAGCAAGGAGAAGATGGTTGGATGAACAAAAACCACCGTTACCTGAAAAAGATTGAAACCTTCGAAAAGGAAAGAGAATTCATCAAAGAGCACACCATGGAAGACGGTACATCGGAGAGAGCTTTACTGTACGCACTACAAATATGTGTGGAAATTACCACCGACTGCGTAGCGATGAAGGTGAAAGATGTTGGCCTTGTGGTGGAGGACGACTACAAGAACATAGAAAAACTAGTGAAAGAAGGAGTTATTGAAGACAACGATGGTGTTGTGTTGAAACAGTTCAACGGTATCAGAAATGCGGTAGTCCACAAGTATGATCATTTGAATCTAGATATCATAGAAGAGGCTTTATCGCAAATAGACGATCTATCAGAGGCTTTGTACAAGGTAGTTGAATAGTAAACACCTAGCTCACCATTTGGTGTTTCATGAAACAACCGTGATATCATGCAGGTAAACAACATATTCATAACCGGAAAGCCACGCTCCGGGAAGAGTACCCTGGTTAAGGAGGTCGTTTCGGGATGCGGTATCAAGGTAGCCGGTCTGCGCGCGCCTGAGATACGCAGGAACGGTAAGCGTGTAGGCTTCTATCTGCAGGATATCGTTACCGGAGAAAAAGGAGTGTTGGCCCATGTGGACATCAAGGAGGGGCCAAGGGTAGGGAAGTACGGCGTTTGTATGGAGGACCTGGAAAAGTTCACCGAACTGTCCTTGAGGGCTCTGCCGGAAGATGCAGAACTCGTGGTGATCGACGAGATCGGAAAGATGGAGATGTTCAGCGAGAATTTTGTACAAGCGGTAGATGACCTGTTAAAGGGGGATCTGCCGGTACTGGCGGTGCTGCACAGGCACTTGGTGGATAGGTATAAAGAATATGGAAAAGTGTATCGGTTAGAAAAGGGCAATCATGAGGGAGTGAAAGAGAGGGTACTGGATGAGATAGTTGATCTAACTCGATCACTTTAGAGTCCCTGAACGGATCCACCGACTCCAGATCAAAGCCTTCTCTTACCCTTCCTCCATCCGTACACGACGATCGCACCTAACGTTCCCGCTACCATGGTTACCACCGGGAAGCCAGGTATGGGAAATGAATCATCCTGTATCTCGTCTCCGAATGCAACCAACTGCCCATAGCTAGTATATATATACACATCTCCGTTACCGCAGATCACAGGTGAATCGTAAAACATCCAAGAGTTTCCAAGATAGTGTTTCCATCCGAGTGTGCCGTCGGGATTGATGGCATAAAAGTAACCGTCACCAGAAGCAGTGTATATGGTGCCGTCTCCACCGATTGCCGGAGATGAATTCCTATGAGGTCCTGTGGGATATGCCCACTTCAACGTACCATCGGGGTTCAACGCAGTCAATTTATCATTTCCGGTAACATATATCGTACCATCTTCAGCCACCGCTGGAGAAGTCCATAAGGGTGAAGTAGTTCTCCCTATATGGTAGGACCATTTTCGTGTTCCGTTCGGATTTATTGCGGTTATATTGGTAGAAGAAATATCTGTAACATATATCGTACCGTCGTCACCGACAGTAGGTGTTGATGTACCTACTGGGACAATTCTCCATTTAAGAGTTCCATTGTTCTTGTATATCGAATATAGATCTATGGAACTTACATATATCGTATCATCGCCGATTGCTGGACTGGATTCAGAAAAACCACCGAGATCCGTTTTCCATTTTAGTGTACCATCGGGGTTGATGGCATGAACATACCGACCACCATTGAAGTAGATGGTTCCGTCGCTACCCACAACAGGCGATGCATCCGCATCTGGAGATTCGTAGTTGGATTCGTACACATATTTCCATCTCAATGTGCCATTTGGATTTACGGCGGACAGACTATATTCAGTTTCGGGAATCTCGGGTGTCGCCAAATATATTGTACCGTCCTCTGCGATAGCGGCAGATCGACTATCTCCGCCTCGATTTATGAGATCTCCGGGTTCTGTAACTCGGCAGCTCCATATCCTCGAACCATCTTTTGCGTTGATAGCTTCGAGTGTTCTTGTACCATGAGAATACAAAACACCGTTTCTATCTATCACCGGCATATGTCGTTGGGGGGAACCCAAAACATTCACTGCCCACTTCACCGTTCCATCAACATGACTTGTATCGTAAGGGCTACGCCTGGTGTTCCTGCGGTCGCCTCCAAAGCTGGCCCAGGGATGTTCTTCATCTGTTTCGGCTACAGCGTTCTCAGAGCCGTGTTCAAGTGTCACTGCAAACATGGACATGAACACCAGCACAACGATCGATATGCTGAGTATCTTCTTATTTTCACCACATCTCATAGTATCGCCAAACTTCTCCTGATTATATAATCTTTGTTAACAATCATGTATATCCACAACTATAAATAAAGAAAGAAGAAAGGAGTTTTTATCCCCCTCCGTATAGATGGTAATAACCCTTCGAATACAGAATGAAACTCCTCTGCATTCCATCCATCACCTCTACAGGATTATCAAATACCAATAGTATTTCATCCCCGGGTACCTGTCTTATCATATTTCCACCATCCATACTTAGTTCTCTTGTTATATCTGTCTCACCGTTGAATACTGCTCTAAGCAATCTAGCTTCTTGTGTTTTCACATGAACTATTGAGGGTTCAGCCACTCCAATGAATCCATAATGAATATCCGCGCTGTTTTTAAGTACAAATTCAAAGTCTTCAGTTTCGCTGATTCTGTAAGGAAGCTGTTCTAAGATATTTGTCATAGGTATCACTATATCGGAGGGATGGTTTCTAGGATAGATCTCTGTATTCTCAAGCAGATCTAGTTCTATTTCGTAATCACCAGAACGGAGGGATAATTCCAGGTGTCCCTTGATTCCGTGGTCGTGGTGTGGATCACTTTCATCACCTTCATTGTACAGCTCTTCGATCGAACCATAGTTATGTCCTCGAATCACGAGTTTCTTATCACTTAAGTCGTTCAGATTCATACTTTCGAAATCGAGATATATTTCCGAATCTCTTTCTATGTAGAGTGAATCTCCGTTAGAGCAGAATGCTCTTGTATCAATAGTATCTCCCCTTTCATCATACAATGTTTCAATGGATATCGGATTCTTGTAAGCTACCAATTCTCCTTGAGGAGTGGTACCAATATTAACTCCTTCCTGATGATCGATCACGTATAGCCTTATACGGTCAAAATAGTTCTCAGTGTTTTTGAACTCCTCTATCTTCAACTGATACTTGTCGTTGACGGGTTCAAGATGATTTTCTAGTAGATAGTAATCCTCTACAACTCCTTCTTTGTACTCTGAGGCGATAAGAAGATTGTTCTCACGCACATAATCCTCACCGTTCCAAGGTGAAACATAAGGGCAACCACCGCCGCTGCCAGTACCACCAAATAAAGATATTGTGTTAGAATAGTCGCTATATGTATCATCATCGTTGTTGTCCACAACTACTGTTTTAACCCTATAATAATATCGACCTGAATCATAAGCAGATACGGAGTAATCGATATCTCCGTTTGAATCTGCACCACTTGGGTATGCCCAACCGATTCTAGTATAGGATGACGAGCTAGGGGTTTTCCTATAGACGCCATAGCGGGCAATCGGAAAATCATTGACCTCTTCAGTATCATCATGATTCCAGGTAATATGGTGCACCCATCCACCAGAATCAAAACTCCGATGCCCATCGATAACTGGTGGGGTGATCGAAGGTGGTGTCATATCTACCGTTACTATATTTGAGAAATCACCTTCACCGAAGTAGTTAGAGGCCCTTACTTTAAAGTTTAATAGGTCCGGATCTAGCATATCGTTATCCACAGTATAATATACCCTTTGCTGACTTCCATAGCCTTCATCGTGAGTTATATGGTCGATTTTTTCATTGTTTAGAAAAATCTCATATAAATAATCTTGCTCGTCATATTCAGCACCCGCAGGTCGTTTCCAACTCAATTCAATTCCGTTATCGTCCACGGATTCTACCCGTAAATCTGTGAGTATTGAGGGTAGTGCATCGATATGTAGTGTTCTGTATCTATTAATAGAATATGATGTTGTTCTTACCCTAATAACGGGGCCCACAATAGGTCTCCAACTCACTGATATATCATGTTCAAGAAAGTTACTAAAATAATGTGAGGATTCTGAGGTATAGACGTTAGGAGATTTTATCGCAGTCGAAGAATATCCATGATATGTTTGATAAGATAGTGTCGCAGGACTTGAATACAAAGGCCATAACGAAAATCTACTAGCCCTTTTAAAATCCGTTTCAACCTCAAAGTCTCGCATTTCTCCGGTTATCATGCTAGGTTTAACCTCAACATCGGATATATCCCATGTTTTTGAGTATGCTGCACCAGCGATATAACTTAATCCTATCTGGGCGGTTGCGGAGCTAGAACTCATATCATAATAACTTGTTGGCGCTTTTCCTTCATATTGATCCATGTGATTCGGTAGATTTACACTCAAATCTACTTTGTCAAAATATGGTCCACAAAAACTATTTGTTTTTTCGTATTCCGGTGATGCGGATTCGTGTGTTTTTGTTGAGAGAAATATATAATCGTTGATGGATGAATGATGCTCTGGACTCATTACATAGCCTTTCATGACATAATCTTGTATTGTACCTGTAGATTGACAGATATACTGAAACTCAGTACGATCATCAGTATGTCTAAATCCATTTACGATATATCCGTGTGATGCTAATTCATTTTCAGACAAAATACCTTCAGAAAGGTATTCAACTATATCATCGAGGGATTTAGTTTCACCATAATCTCTAATGAGGGTACGAGTGCCACTACCCCGGTAATCCACTACAAAGGCACATGCAGGGGATCCTTGATCTTGGCCAGTGATTTGTTCCATCATATTTATTAATAATTCATGCTCTTTGGGCCTGACTTGTTCCATATTAACTAATACATGTTCTATTTTTTGGGGACCAAAACCATCCTCAACTAGAACTTCTCTTTCAGCTTCAACATAGGTAATCCCTACAGTCGAGAACAAACCAAACACCTTGCCTTGCCTACGGGAACTAAATAGATCCTCCAATAGAGAAAACGTGTTCGGATTATTAGCCAGCGCATTGTACTCGGCCAGGATGATATCATACACATCAAAATCCCTTTCCGAGAAAGTGTTTGCACTCTGCAACATCACTTCTCCATCCATGAGGAGAGAGTTTCCCTTTCTTAGGTGATCTTCATCGTCGGTGAGGACGATAGTGGTCACTTTGTCTAAATCTACGGTCTCTATTCTTTCGCTTCCTGCCTCTGACTGTACGATGCCTACCGGATTGAATGTCGCTAGGATTATCAAAATGCCCAGCATGCCTATCCAAAAAGCACCCAACCTTCCTTTTTTGTATGTTTTGTCTTTTTTATGCACGGTAAATCACCTGCACCTTCGAAGGGAATATGAGGTGCACATATATATATATATGTTTCTATTATTGGGTCTGCAACGTTTTAGTAGCAGTTCTCCCATATTTGATCATAGAAATCACGACCGATTTGGGAGATCTGCGATGTTCAAAGGTTCTGCTCGCGATCACCGCCCGTTCGCTGATAATCTATCCAAGGATCTAAAAATTGTTCGAGGAGGATGTCAATAGGCGGACACATTTTCTCCAAACCAAAACTTTAAAGACTACTATCCATCTATCCCATACCCGTGATACCAGATGACTAAATTTATCATAATCACGGGCGGTGTTTTATCAGGTTTGGGTAAAGGTGTAGTCACCTCTTCGCTTGGTATGTTGTTGAAATCCCACGGATTCTCTGTAACAGCGATAAAGGTGGATCCTTACTTGAACTGCGACGCAGGTACTATGAACCCTTTCGAGCATGGAGAAGTATTCGTGCTGAACGATGGGACGGAGGTTGATCTTGACCTCGGTAACTATGAAAGATTCCTCGGTATAGAGCTCTGCGGCGACGATAATATCACCACCGGTAAAGTATATAGAAGCGTGATAGAGAAAGAAAGAGCCGGGGAATACCTCGGAAAGACCGTGCAGATAATCCCGCACATAACCGACGAGATTAACCGGAGGATATGGAAGGTGGCGGATGAGACGGAATCCGATGTGGTCCTGGTGGAGATGGGGGGTACCGTAGGCGACATAGAGAGCTCACCCTTCTTGGAGGCGAGCAGACAGCTGCACATGGAGGTGGGCGATGATAACCTCATGTTCATACATACCACCCTGGTACCGGTCATGGACGTAGTGGGAGAGCAGAAGACAAAACCTACTCAGCACTCGGTGAAGGCTCTCAGGACTATAGGTATAGAGCCCGATATGATCGTAGGAAGGTCCAAGGTAGAATTGGAGCCGTCCACCAAGCGCAAGATCTCCCTGTTCTGTGACGTTCCCCAGGAAGCTGTGATAAGCTCCCCCAATGCGGACAACATATACCGGGTACCCCGGATATTGGACGCTGAAGGATTAACAGATTACGTCATGGACAAATTGAAGCTGGAAAAGGAGAACGGTTTCGATGAATGTATGAAGGATTGGAAGGAATTTTTACACAACTACGAGAACCCCGAGTCCGATGTGACCATCGCCTTGGTCGGTAAGTACTGCGATCTGGAGGATGCTTACGCAAGCCATGTGGAAGCATTGAGTCACTGTCGAGCGGCCACCCGTACCAACATCGAGATGAGATTCCTAGAATCAGAGGATCTCGAAGAGGAGGATGGCGCTGAAAAATTGCTGAAGGATGTTGACGGCATCCTGATACCGGGAGGATTCGGCACCAGGGGCATAGAGGGGAAGATAAATGCAGTGAATTATGCCCGTACGAACGAGATCCCATTGTTCAGCATATGTCTGGGGTTCCAGGTATCCGTGGTAGAATTCGCCAGAAATGTTCTGGGATACGAAGATGCCAACAGTTCCGAGTTCGACCATAAGACAAAACACCCCGTCATCGACCTGCTCCCCATGCAGAGGGGCATAGATAAGATGGGGGGTACCATGAGGTTGGGTGCTGAAAAAGTTGTGCTAGATGAAGGAACCAAAGCCTTCGAGATCTACGGAGAGGAAGAGATCCAAGAAAGGCACCGACACCGTTACGAGGTCAACCTTGAATACAAGGATGAATTCGAAGAGAGCGGTATGATATTCAGCGGTAAATCGTCCAACAAAAAACGTATGGAGATCTTGGAGTTGGAAGGCCATCCCTTCTTCATGGGCTGCCAGTTCCATCCGGAATTCAAGTCAAGACCCATGGACCCAGCACCCTTGTTCCTTGCCTTCGTGGAGGCCGTCATCGCCCGGAGGAATGGTGAATGAGGATCCATGTGGTGGATAATGGAGGACAATGGACCCATCGAGAATGGAGGGTGCTCAGATACCTGGACATAGATTCCAAGATAATCTCTAACACCACCGATCCCGAGGACATCTCAGCCCATGGTCTGGTCCTCTCCGGTGGAGCTCCCACCATCTCCGACGAGGACTTGAAGTTGGGGAGAACGGATGAGTACCTAGAGATGGATATACCGATACTGGGTATCTGTGTCGGGGCTCAGTACATAGCAAGATACTTTGGAGGGCGAGCGGGTAGTTCGGAGACGCCGGAATACGGTAAGACCGAGATAAAGATACACGAACCCAACGATCTATTCAGAGGACTTCCGGATAGCTTCATCGTGTGGGAATCTCACAACGACGAGATAAAGGAACTGGGAGAAGAATTCGAGATACTTGCTAGCTCGGAGACCTGCCAGGTGCAGGCTTTCAAACACCGATCGAGGAAGATATACGGTTTACAGTTCCATCCAGAGGTAGATAATACAGAATATGGTGTGGATATTTTCAAGAATTTCGTCAAGGTGTGTGAAGGTTCAGATTGATCGATCCACAAAGTAGCGATGGACCCGGGTATCACCTGTAAGTTCGGGGTGAAACGACAATGCTAGTAAGTTGCCCTGCTCGACTGCCACTACTTCATCATCCACCTTCGCCAGGACCTTTGCCTTCGAACCAGGGAGTAGAGCCATGGAGGGTGCACGTATGAACACCGCATGAAACGAGTCCGCTATGCCACTGATGTCCACCATGCATTCAAAGGACTCCCGCTGCCTCCCAAAGGCGTTCCTACATACTGAAACATCCACGACATCGAGTAGCCGTGTGTCCGAGCGAAAAACCGAATGGTCACCGTCCGAGGAAAGCAGTACGGCACCGGCACAAGTCCCCATGACAGGCATACCGTCATGGATCTTAGACAGCAGGGTTTCCCGCATCTCGAAAGCGTCTAAAAGTCGGGAGATGGTGCTGCTTTCACCACCTGGGATGACGAAGGCGTCCATATCCTCTAAACCTACAGCATCTCGGATCAGATGTACATGCCCATCCAAATCCAACTCTGAAATCACTCTTTTCAACATCTCTACGTGTTCACTGACAGCGCCCTGTACTCCGAGGACTCCTATTTTCATGGATCGGGAGATAACCATCCTAATATTAGATTTGTTGGTGCTGTTTATACGATAAATTTAAACAGAACGACCATTATCGGACTGATATAACTAACTCGTTGGGAATCCGATGTGTGGAATAATTGGCATAATGGGTACAGGTAAAGCGTCGTCAGAATTATACAACGGTCTGTTCGCAATCCAGCATCGTGGACAGAACGGTGCGGGTATGTACGTTAACGATGGGAAAGAGAGTAGGATCCATAAAGGACCCGGTTTGGTAGGCGAAGTGTTCAGCAAGTCCATCCTTGACTATCTAGAAGGTAACAGAGGTTTGGGCCACGTTCGTTATCCTACCATCGGCTCCGACACCAGCAGGGACGCTCAACCCTTCGTTATCTACGAGCCCATGGAGATAGGTATGGTACATAACGGTAACATAGTCAACATAGACCAGCTTTCCAAAGAATTCGATCTAGAACTCCGCTCCGAATGCGACCTTGAAGTCATACTGAATATATTTTCAAGGTTTTTGAAGGAAGAAGGAGACCTTTCCGAGGATAGCCTGTTTTCTGCCGTCGGGAACACTATGGACGTTTTGAACGGAAGCTACTCGGTGGTAGCCATGCTTCCAGGTATAGGCATGCTATTCTTTAGAGACCCGCACGCCATCAGACCCATGGTTTACGGTGGAAAGATCAGTCTGGACGGTACCAGTTACGCCGTGGCCTCGGAGAACATCGTTCTTGATATATTGGGTTATGAGATAATCAGAGATGTAAGAGGTGGAGAGGCTATCCTTGTGAAGGAGGATAAGACGGTGGTGAAAAGACAGGTCAGAGCCATGAAACCTAAACACTGTATGTTCGAGTGGGTTTACTTCGCCAGGACCGACTCCACTATAGAGAAGACCAACGTTTACGAATCTAGGCTCAGACTCGGGAAAGAATTGGCAAAAGAATGGAAAAAGAAGAAACGTGGTCTGGATGTCATCGTACCGGTTCCGGACACCGCCCGTACCTATGCACTGGCCATGGCGGAAGAGCTGGATGTGCCATTCAGAGAGGGGCTGTTGAGGAACCGTTACATAGGAAGAACTTTCATCATGCCGGATCAAACGTCAAGGGAAACCGCTGTCAGGACCAAACTCAACCCGATAATCGAAGAGGTGAAGGGGAAAAGAGTAGGGTTGGTCGATGACAGCATAGTCCGGGGGACCACATCAAAAAAACTGGTGGAGTTGATGAGACGCGCCGGTGCCAGGGAGGTACACTTTTTCATAGGTTCACCACCGATCATATCTCCTTGCTACTATGGAGTTGATATGCCTACGAAGCATGAACTCATCGCATCCCATTCAACCGTCAAGGAGATATGCGAACAGATAGGAGCAGATTCTTTAACATATCAATCCCTAGAAGGGTTGATGGATGGTCTACAAAGAAAGATAGAAAATCTTTGCACCGCTTGTCTCAACGAAGATTACCCAACACAGGTGAGAGAAGATATCAGGCAGTACTATGCAGATAAAAGAGAAGAGCAAAGGAAGGATGCGTTAGCAGAACAGAGCGCCTCGGTCATCTGACTATTGTCTGCTCTCGACCCGGGCCGACGGATACCATCTTGATGGGTACGTTAACGTTCTGTTCTATAAATTCAAGATACTCCTTCGCCTTCGCGGGTAACGCGTCGTAACCCTTTTTCGCTACAGAAGTCCAATCCTGTTCATCCCATGATTCGAAGGTTCGGTAGATCGGTTCATATTCTCCCAGTCGCTCTATATCTGCGGGGAAATGATAAACTTCTTCTCCATCCAGTTCGTAGTGGGTACATACTTTGATCTCATCGACGATGTCGAGAACATCCATCTTTGTTATTGCTAGACCGGTGAAGGTATTTATCCTGGCGGAGTAGCGTACCATCACCAGATCCAACCATCCGCACCTCCTTGGTCTTCCGGTGGTTGTACCGTACTCTCCACCCTTTTCTCTGATAGCTTCTCCTACATCGTCATGTAGCTCGGTGGGGAAGGGGCCGGTTCCGACCCTACTGGTGTATGCTTTGACTATACCTATGATCTCGTCCATCGCTTTAGGACCGATCCCGGTCCCAGGGCTGCATCCACCTGCGACGGTATTTGATGAGGTACCATATGGGTAAACACCGTGGTCTATATCCAGATGCGTTCCCTGAGCACCTTCGAACATTATCTTTTTGCCATCGCTCAGGGCTTCATGGAGGAGCACAGAGGTATCGACAACGTGGGGCTCTAACACATCGGCGTACCGGATATATTCTTCGTATATATCCTCCACGCCGTATTCGATGTCCTCGCCCAACGCTTGTAATATCTTGTTCTTTATCGGTACGATATTTTCCAGTTTCTTCTTGAATACACCTTTATTGTAGAGATCAACCACCCTAATACCGAACCTAGCGATCTTATCTGAATAACAGGGCCCGATGCCCTTACGGGTGGTTCCTGCGCCGTAAACACCCTTTAACCTCTCTTCGACCTCATCCATCTTTTTGTGATAGGGCATTATGATGTGTGCTCTGTCGGATAATAATAAATCATCCGTGCTTATACCTCGTTTTTGAAGTCCTTCGATCTCATCTATCAGCACCTTGGGATCCACCACCAAGCCATTTCCGATAACAGCCTTTTTCCCCCCTCTTAATATCCCGGAAGGTATTATGTGTAGCTTGAACTTCTCTCCGTCGATCACGATGGTATGACCGGCGTTGTTACCTCCCTGGTACCTTACTACCAGATCGACATCCTTACTGTAATAATCGGTGACTTTTCCCTTACCTTCGTCACCCCATTGACTTCCGATGATAGCTACCGTTTTCATTTTAACCGAAGAAAAGAGAAGTGCTTTGGTATTAAAAATTTCCCAGGGGATCGACGACCTAAGACCCGCAACATTTATTACCGATATACTGTTTTCTTCGACCCACCATGAAGAAATGGACCACTCTGATAATCATAATCATCGCCATAGCCGCTTCCGCAGGTGGTATCTACGCCTATCGGACCATGACTGCCGAGGAAGAAGAAGAGAAAGAGTTGAGGGTAGAATGGGGTGACCAGGTCACCGTCCACTATACTGGTTGGTTGGAAGATGATCGCATCTACGATACAAGGCGGATATTCGATACATCGAGAGATCGTATACCAGAAGATACCACCCTCACATTCGACGACCGAGCAAGAGGGGATCCGTTTCAATTCACAGTGGGAGAGGGAGTAATAGACGGTTGGAGTGAATCGGTGGTAGGTATGAGAGAAGGACAGACCATCGATGTGCGTATCCCACCGGAAAAGGCCTACGACACCCGTACTGAGGATCTTTTATTCAGCGTAGAGAAGGAGGAGCAGCTCCCGGTATATCATAGCATGTCCGTTGTTAGATTTGAGAACACTTATGGAACGCAGCCTTCACCGAACATGGTGGTCACCCATCAGTTCTGGGGATGGGATGTGACCGTGGTTTCCGTGGAAGGGAATGTTGCACTACTGAGGAATGAACCGGATCTCGGACAAAAATACTACGCATACATACCCGAAGAAGGAGCTGACTGGGTATCTAGAGTTACATCCATCGACTCCAGCGCCCACGGCGGTACTGGAGAGATAATCATAAGGAACGATGTAAAGCGGGGGATCGTTATGGACGGTGAACACATCGCCCGACACCATGAGGAATTCGCAGACATCGACGGCATCCGCAGGAACGCAGGACAAAGCGGCGGTTACCAGGGGATAGTCGTGGATGTTGGAGAAGAGATATTGATGGACTTCAACGAAGAGGTCGCTGGTAGAACGCTCCGATTCAGGATCACCGTACTAGAGATACAAAGATGATTTTTTCCTAATGCAGGGGTAGCCAAGCATGGCCAACGGCGCTAGATTCAGGGTCTAGTCACATAGGTGTCCGAGGGTTCAAATCCCTTCCCCTGCATCCGATCATATAT
>PUPH01000035.1 GCA_003553085.1 Thermoplasmata archaeon | reverse complement strand
GGACGAACTGTTCACTATTGCTACCGACCCCCTCACCTCCCCGACAGAACGCCGTCAGTGCATCGAGGCTGTGTGCCGGTATGCCGGGTTCGATAAACAACAGCAGGCCGAGGGCGGAGGCCAGCAGTTCCAGGTTAACATTCAGTTGAACGCATAGGGAGTAACCATGACCGAGACCTTTGCCACTAAGGAGTAGTCGTGCAGATAGATTACAAACCACCCCCGACGGTCGAGAAGTTGATGAAGTCCAACGCGTTCGTCCGTGCCATCCTGGGCCCGTTCGGGTGTGTGGAAGGGTCTACCCCGATCCTTACCGATCGAGGTCCCGTTCCCATCTCTCACATAACTCGTCCCACGCGCGTTTTAAGTTGGGATGCTTCTTCCAATCAATTTGTGCTCGCTCTAAGTGGCGGTGCGTTCCCAAAAGGTAAGGACTATCTATACCGAGTTCGAACGCAGCGAGGAGAATTCGTCGCAGCCGGACATCACCGCGTTCTCTGCGGAGACGGTATATATCGACCCGTTGAATCTTTGTCCTCTGGTCTGCGCATTTCTTGCTGTTCTGGAGGGCGGACAATGTATTCTGGCGGCCAGACTTTGACCAATGCCGGGGCGTCCCCGAGATTGTGCCATGTAGATGATCCCCATTTGTTTGGTACAATCGTAAGTTGGTTGGGTCATTATGCAGAGTTAGCCCGTCAATGTGGTCTACAACTTCTCCAGGGCGGAGGTACCGCCCAAGTTTGTTTTCCATTACCAGACGGTGCTCAAACATTACCGCGCCCCCTTTCCGGTCCGGGCGCTTCCGAGCATTGGGGTGGCCCTCCGGGGCGGTTACCAGCACATAACCATCCCGGTCAATACGCCTCCCGCAGACAAATTGATGGTTTAACTCCCCCCGGCGGGCGCCCGGACCCCGCCTGGACAGCCCCAGGTTCTTTGCTATCCGACGCACGTACCGGGGAGAGAGCCCTACGATTTCCGCTATCTCTTTTGAGGTTCGCTCGCCATCGTACAACTCCGCCACTTTCTTGTGATTCTCATTCATATCAGGCTCCTTCGTGTGATGTTAACGGTTCCTCCATATCCGATGGGACCATCATAACCGTCGAACGAGAGGGTGTCAAGAAGGTTTTTTGGGATTTACAGGTTTTAGATACAAATAATTATGTCACCCAGGATGGCACTATTCATCATAACTCTGGCAAGAGCGTGGGGTGTACGATGGACCTGCTGAAACAGGCCATCAACCAGCCGCCTGACGACACCGGCAAACGCCGGACCCGCTTTGCCATCATACGAAATACGGCCCCGCAGTTGCGGGATACCACGATAAAGACCGTCCATGATTGGATACCCCCCGGTATCGCGGGCAAGTGGATGAAGTCCGAAAAGGCGTTCAATCTCCAGTTCGGTGACGTGGAAAGTGAGTGGCTGTTCCGCGCCCTGGATGATGCCGATGACATCGCCAACCTCATGTCGCTTGAAATTACCTCGTGCTGGATAAATGAGTACCGCACAATCGACCCGATGGTGTTTGCCGGAGTGCTGGGGCGTGTGGGCCGGTTCCCCAAAAAGAAGTTCGTCCCGCCGTGGTACGGCGTGGTGATGGACTCCAACCCGCCGGACGAGGGGGATTTCTTTTATAAGCTGTTCGAGGAGGAGATGCCGCCGGAGATGAAGCAGTATGAGGAGGTCATGGCCCGGGTGGGCCGACCCCTGTTGGAACTGTATCGTCAGCCGTCCGGCCTGTCGGAGGATGCCGAGAATGCCGAGCACCTGCCGGAAAACTACTACCAGACGATCTTGATCGGCGGTCACAACGAGGACTACATCCGCAAGCACGTCCACGGGGAGTATGGCCGGAGCCAGGAGGGCCAGCCGGTCTATCCCGACTTTCGGTATGACTTTCACGTCTCGCGCACCCCCCTGCTGGTCAATCCGAATGAGCCGCTGGCGATAGGATTGGACTTCGGGCTGACGCCCGCAGCCTGCTTCGCCCAGCAGCACCACGGCAGGTGGATGATCCTCAAGGAGCTCACCACGAAGGAGCCCATAGGCATCGAGCGGTTTATTGAAAGTAAACTGAACCCCTTCCTGGGGATGTATTTCCCCGATTGTAAGGAGTTTATGATGTGGGCCGATCCTGCGGGCAACCAGCGCAGCCAGGTGGACGAGCGCACGTGCTTCCAGGTGCTCCGAAAGTTTGGGTTCGTGCCGAGAGGGGGGCCGCAGGATCTTACGACCCGCGTAGGGTCGCTCACCAGGGTGCTCACCCGTCAGGTGGACGGAATGCCCGGCTGCATAATTGACCCGTCATGCCGGACGATCATCAACGGCCTGCGGGGGCGGTATCGGTACAAACAGAAAAAGACCGACGCGAAAGACTGGAACCCAACACCAGAGAAAAATCACGAGTCTCACGTTATGGATGCGCTGGAGTACGTCATTGGCGCCTACGAGGCCCCGGCGCTGCGCTCCGCCAACGCCCGTCCGAGACCCTGGGGGGCCAACAACCAGTGGAACAAACCGATTCAACCCAAAATAAATGCCGCATGGGGTTGACAAAACAAAAAATACGGTGTACAGGGTAGTAAAGGAGGTGCGATATGCCACGTAGAACCTTCAGACGCGTCGAGAGACAGGTCAGTCGGTCCGCAAGTGATGTGGGCGATTTTTTCAGTGACATCGGGGATACCCTCGGGGAGTTTGGCGACTGGCTTGACATGGACCCTATGAAAGGGGTGGAGGAAGAGCAGAAAAAAGCCCACCGCCAGGCCGAGCAGGACGCCCGGGATCGTGAGGCCCAGGAGGCCCAGGCCCAGGAGGAGGCAAGACGCAGGCGTGAGGCGATGTCCCGCCGTGCGCTGGCTGACCGGCCTGATCTATTTTCACTCCTTGGAGGCCCGCAGCGGCAGAGGTTAGGATAATGGACCGGCAGGAACTCCAGAAATACCTCAAGCACCTCGAAGAAGGCAAAAAGCAAT
>PUPH01000121.1 GCA_003553085.1 Thermoplasmata archaeon | reverse complement strand
GAGTTTCAGAAAACAATCCAGAAACTCTTCAATCGGTTTAGCAAAAAGAACACCTTCGCTAAAGGATGGATTAAAAAGTTCTACTCAAAAATAACATATTAGTTATGTCTAAGACTATAATCACCATTTATTGATTAAACTATAAGTTATATCACATATATAAAGATTACCTTCTTCCGATAATCTCGGGTTTTCTATCGCTCGAAATTTTTCTAATTACTTCACATATACAGCTAGGTAAAAGTATCAGTTCGAAATTCAATAGGAAGTATCTTAACCAGGAGGATCTAGAATATCTGGAGAATAAATCAAAAACGTGGTGATCTGGTGTGACAGTACAAATAAAATTTCACGACCGTATCCATTTATATATCGAAATCCCTTCACCTCTTAGGTGTAAAATTGAAAGAAGAAGTTGTTGTATCGATAGGCGGATCAATAATGTTACCAACTGACCAGGATGTATCATATTTACAAGAACTGGCTGCCACTCTAAGAAAATTTTCTAACTCATACCATCTGTACCTTGTCACCGGTGGAGGGTGGATAGCCAGGAAGTACATCAATTGGGGAAGAGATCTGGATGCGGACGAAGCCACACTGGATGAGTTGGGCATAATGGTTTCCAGGGTGAACGCGAAGCTGCTGTCAACAGCCCTGGGTAAAGACGTCAATCCCCATCCTGCAAAAACCTTCCACGAGGCGATGATGGCCGGTAAGCACTATTCAATAGTGGTCATGGGCGGTACTCACCCAGGACATACAACCGACGCGGTATCCGTCATGCTGGCGGAAAGGTTGAGATGCAAACGTCTCATAAATGTTACATCTGTGGATGGAGTTTACTCCGACGACCCTCGTTTAGATAAGGAGGCCACCAGGTTCGACAGATTGGATCACGACGAGCTCATATCCATAGTAGGAAAGAACGAAGGTGGAGCAGGACCCAACGTGGTATTCGACCCTCTTGCAGCCAAGATAATAAAAAGGGCGGGGATCAAGACCTACATCGTTTCCGGTGATGATCTAAAGAATATCGAAGCCGCGATAAATGACGAGGAATTCCACGGAACTATCATCGGAGATATCTGATTCTATATAGGGTATATAGTCTATATAAGGTAAATTGAAATATGTATTCTATTTAGCATCTAGTGTATGTTTAGTTCTGTTACTTTTCAAACAGCAGTGCTGGTGACCGCGCTCGCGGGCGGGCTTTACATGGCATGGAACATAGGTGCCAACGATGTGGCGAACTCCATGTCCACCGCGGTGGGTGCCAAGGCTATCACATACAAACAAGCTATAATCATCGCTTCGATATTGACGGTGTTAGGGGCGGTACTAGTAGGGGAACATGTTACAGCCACTGTCAAAGGAGGAATATTCGATCCAACAGCTTTCAGTAGGGTTGAATTAGCACTTGGTGCATTGTCCGCCATGATCGCCGCTGCACTATGGGTGACCATAGCCACTTGGAAGTCTTTGCCCATCTCTACATCCCATTCAATAATCGGTGCCATGTTGGGATTTGGTTTGGTCGCTGGCGGACCTTCGATGATAGGTTGGGGTACTTTGGGCCGGGTGGTTCTTAGCTGGGTGACATCACCGATCTTCGGTGCGATACTTTCTTTCACGATCTTCAGTATAATCGTCAAAATCATCTTCAACAGTAAAGATCCCTTCGAAACCATAAAGAAGACCAGTCCTTTTTTCATCGGTGCGACATTCTTCATAATCTCCCTTTCCCTTCTATATCAAACTGCACTCGCAGCAAGATTATTTGGAAGATATCCCACCGACTTCGAAGCGATAGCCTTATCGCTCGTCATTGGTTCGATCATCGGTTTGATGGGAAAACCTCTTTTGATAAGAGGAGTAGTAAGAGGAGATGAGCATTTTGAGGGCGTTGAGAACGTCTTTAGAAATCTACAGATAATAACATCCTGTTTTGTGGCTTTTTCACATGGAGCAAACGATGTTGCCAACGCAATAGGCCCTCTGATGCTAGCGGTGGAGAACGCCTTCCCTGCAGACTCAAGTCTTCCTTTTTATCTGGGAGGGAATTATCTACTGTTGATGGGTGGGGTCGGTATCGCTATAGGTATCTCTACTTGGGGTTACCGTGTCATGAAGACAGTTGGATTCAGTGTAACTAAGTTGACCAACAGTAGGGGTTTTTCAGTCGATTTCGGTGCTGCTACGACCATATTGGTCGCTAGTAAATTAGGGATGCCGATCTCAACAAGTCACACGGTGGTCGGCGCGGTAATCGGTGTGGGTCTAGCAAGAGGTTTGGAAGCGATAGATTTATCAGTTATAAGAAGAATAGTGATCTCATGGATAATAACCGTGCCGATCGCATCTATCACATGTGTGGCGATATATTTAGGGATGAATCTGATGGTTTGATGGAGATAAGAGGTGTAATAAATGGGAGCAAAATTTAGAAGAGCGAGCCTTGAAGAAACTTTCTTTAAATCACCCTTCGACGGACTTTGTAAACACGCTGAGTTGACAAAATTGGGTATACAAGAGTTGAAGAAGGGGATCAAACTCTATGTAGATGGGGAATTCGGGAAAGCGGAAGAGCATTTCAAAAAGGTATCGAAGATCGAGCATGAGGCGGACAGGGTGAAGATGAACATATGGGAGAACCTACCCAGTTTTATTTTCATGCCCATGAGACGTGAGGACTTCATGAAACTGTTGAAGGAGACTGACGCCTTGATCGATAATGCGGAAAACGTTAGCGTACTCCTACCTATGAGAAATGAGGAGATACCCGAACCTATATCCGACGACTTCAAACAATTTGCCGATAAGATATTCGAGGCAGCGAAGGCATACGATTTGATCATGGACACCTTTACCGAGGTATTGAGTACTTCTTTCAGCAAACCATCTAAAGAGAAAACCAGGAAGCTGCACGAACAGATATGCCAGATGGAATACGAGGCGGATAATATCGAATCGAAGATATCGAGATGGCTCTTCAATTATGATGAGGTGCCGCTCACTGCGGTCCATCTCCTTAAAGTGGTGGATAGGATGGACGCGATAGCTGATCATGCGGAGAATGTAGCCGACATGCTCGTATCTACACTGGACAAGAAATGAGGGACTTACTAAATAGATTGAGTAAGAACTAAATAGACAGAGTCCATACTCTGTTTGATGATCGAAACTAGAAAGGTACAGCTTACAGGCGGTTCCACATTCATAGTCTCTTTACCGAAACCATGGGTAACGGAAAAAGAGTTGAAACCCGGTGATACCGTAGTTCTTTCAATCCAGACCGACGGTTCCATCTTGGTGAGTCCTGAACGGGAGTTCGAAAAGAAATCCACTGTCAAAGAATTTGACATAACTGGCGAGGAACCGGATAAATTAGTGAGAGCTTTGATTGGAACTTACATGGCTGGTTTTTCCGAGATCAGGCTAGAATCCCGAGGTGAGATGGAGCCTGAACTCAGAAGTGCCATCATGGAGTTCACAAGGATGGTCATAGGTCCTGAGATCATCGAAGAATCCAACAGTCGCATAATACTGAAAGACCTGATCGACCCCTCTGAATTCTCACAACGCAAAGGTCTCAGGAGGATGTATCTCATAGTAAAAAAGATGCATCAGGACGCCGTTAAGGCCTTCTTAGAGAACAATGAAACCCTGGCTAAAGATGTCATCACGCGTGACACCGACTGCGATCGACTTTTCTGGATGATCACAAAGCACTATAATATGCTATTATCCAATCCCCGGTTGGTGGAGAGCTTGAAGATATCTCGGGAGAGGAGTCTCAGCTATATGTTGGTGTCCCGGACCATGGAACGTATCGGGGATCACGCAGCAAGGATCGCTGAGAACACTCTCATGCTGAGCGACGATTTCAATGGCGATTTAAAAGAAGGGATCAAAAAAGAGAGCGAACTATCCCTGGAGATCCTCGAGGAAGCCTCCACCGCATTCTTCAAGGAGGATCTGCAAAAAGCGAACCACTCCATCGATATGCGGGAGAAACTAGAGAAGCTGAACGATAGATTGATGAGGAGCATAAAAGAGGAAGATCGAGAGAACGTTGCCCCTCTATCATACATATTGGAGAGTATATCGAGAACAGGTTCGTATGCTTCTGATATCTCGGAGATCAGCATCAATTATATCATGTCCGGGTAGAATTCACTCAGATATGATGATCTATCTCTTGTATAAGGTCGTTTATGTTCATTTCGGCATCGACCCTGATCACTTCAACCCCCCTGGTCTCTGACTCATCAAGGACTATGTTAAAACACCTATCGTATCTTTTTAGATCCTTCTTGATGCGTTCTTCATCCCCTCCTTCGTAAAATTTGGGATAACCTTTCCTTCTTTTTTTCATCCTGGAAATGCATTCGGTGGGTGAACTCTTCAGATAGATTATCTTTTCCGGTAAAGATATGAGGTCAGAATATTCTCGCACATCCTCCTGGACGAAATCTTGTTTGGGATCCGGATGAACGAAGATAGATCCGGCGCGGAAAACAAATCCTTCATCAACCAATATGTGCTTTTCTGTGGGGCGTATGTACTCATCTATCAACATGTACTTTTCCACCGTCAGCCCGACCCATTCCATAACCTTACGTATGCGTTCTTCATCACCGGTATGATCAGCTAACGATCTCTGGATAGTCTTTAAAGAATCGGGATACTTGCTTCTAAATCTCCCCATCATCTTATCGGACAGGCCGGTCACTTTGGTCAGATATCTTATCAGTACTAACTGTTTCAAGGAGCCTGGTGTAACACCGTAAGTCTTTGCGAACAACCCTTTGAACTGTTCCGATCCCAAGGGTTGTTCTTTCCTAGAGAATGCTTTCCCCACTGCATCGATGTAGGCCCGATCCCAATGTAGATACTTTCTTTCGTCCTCGACCAGTTTTTCAACGACGGTGGTTTTGCCTACACCCGGGATACCGATGATCTCGATCATGTTCATCTACCTGTGTTTGGAGAGCTCTTGTGTACATAACTTTTTTGTTACGATACAAAAAAATCCTATCATCTATTTAAAGTACCCCTGTTTATCCAATATGTGGTAAGAATAGATATTGATGATGACGCTACCTACAGTGTAGATGATTAATGTTGAATAGGCTATACCGATCAGACCATAGTTCCAGTATAAAATTATGTTCAAAGGTATGTTGAGTATGGCCATGGTACCTTTTCCGTAAAGTACCACTATCTCGTTACCGGTGGCCTGCACCGCTTCGGTGAAGGGTAGCGTTGAAAAGTATGCCACCATGTAGAATATCAACACTTGTAGTATGCGTCCCGATTCAGCATAGTCTTCACCAAACAAGAATATAACCACGGGTTCGGCTACGAAGTAACCGATCACCGACAATACGATCATTCCAGCTATAGAAAATATAGATATCGTAACTATGCTTTTCTTTTTCACTCTTCCTTCATGAAGTGTTTTTACCGCTACTGGGAAGAATGCGTCCCCCAAAAGGTTCTTCAACACCTCGGCCTCCCTAGCCAGATAATAAGCGACACCGTATATAGCCACTTCCGGCGCTGTACCCAACAGAGAGATCATGAACAGGTCGGCCTTACTGTGTAAACTTCCCGCGACGTTCATGGCTGAGAACACCACAGAAGGCTTCACGATGTCCATATCCCATCGGAACTTTGAAAAGACGTTGAATTTGACGATCCCTTTTGAGCGGTAAAAACGAAGGACCATGTCTAAAAAAGATGTCAGGACCGACAGTATGACCACTGTAAAGAGTCCGAACCCCATCTTCAAAAATAAGATGGCAAAGCCGACGAAGAGCCCCATCCTTATCACTTCAAAGATGGCTAGGTACTCCATCTTCTCGGTGAATTTGTATATCGTATTGATGTAACTCTTAAAACTGTTGGAGAACAAACTCAAGCTGAATATGGCGATATAGAACTTGGTCCTAGCTTCATACCCCGTAAAAAGAGACCCTACCAACATGGCCATGATGGCGATCATGATGAACACCGACTGGAGACCCACAGTACGGTTCAATATCGCATCGGCATTTTCAACGTCCTTACTCCCCTCCCGTATCACCGTTTTCTTGAGTCCAGGGAAGGCCACCAGTTGAAATATACCCATGAAAGCACCAACGGTCACGAATATACCGTAATGGTCGGGTCCCAGATATCTTGCCAGGTAGATAAATCCGATGAACCCTATGCCCTGGGCGATTATCGTACCCAAAGTGAGGTACGAAAAGTTCTTCAGACCTCTTTTTATCTTGTTCATTTAAATACCTTTAACATCTTGTTCCTGATCATATCCGCAGACCCATATCATAATATATCAACCCACTGTCCGACTATGTTCTCCAGATCAAAATCCTGTACACGCGTCATAGCCAGTTTTCGATATCTTTCTTTCATTTGACCATCTCTCAGCACATGTATCATGGCCTTGGCAAGCTCTCTTTCTTCATGGGTCAGCGGTTCTTTGGAGCCGTACCGTTCACCATCACACACCGGTGTGAGGATGCCGAAGTCCGCGTACTCTATCTCCTTTATGTTTTTTTCTAGATCGGTCCCTGGCGCCAGGATCTCTCTGGGCCCGGACTCGCAGTCGGCGGAGATGATGGGGAGACCGCAGGCCATGGCTTCTGTTATCACATTTCCGAATCCCTCGAACAGTGACGATAGAACGAAAACGTCCGATCGGGATAGAAATTTAAATGGATTTTTTTGATATCCCATAAAGAACACACAGTCGTTCAAACCCAGATCGTTTCTGAGCTTCTTCAAGTACCCTTCATATCTACCCTCACCGAAGATGGCGAGTTTTACTCCCGGTACCTCCTCTCTGACCTTCGCGAAGGCTCTGAGCAGGTGCCACTGACCTTTCTGTTCGTTCAAACTCCCAACGTTTACCAGTATCGGGCCGTCACCGAATATGGATCGGTGATCTTCTTTCGTCAATCCTTCTTTCGACAGAAATCTGATCCTCTCCGTGTCACATGGGTTGTAGATGGTTTTTATCATGCTCTCATCTATGCCGAAATTATCCACCAGATCCCGTTTCACACCTTCTGAGAGTGTTACGATGGTATGAGCTTTTCCATAAAATAACTTGATGAATGCTTTTGCAAAGATACCGTAAAGACTACCTCGAAACTTTCTTGATTGGTTGTTCCTCACAGATAGTATGATCTTCTCTTCACGACCTCCCAATATCTGTGAGAGTACGTTGATATGGTGTGATTGAGAAAGAAAGCTCACGGTGGTATGGATCTCTCTCAACTCCTTTATCTTTTTCAATCTGAGAGAGGCTAGTAAGATACCACCTATCAGATGGATGTCTCGGCGAAAATCAACTCCTAAATCTATAAGTTCACCTTTGTATTCGTAGGTGATCTTTCTAGCATCATGTAGTACTATATGAACTCGGATGTCCTCTGGAAATCGCTGAGATAGGTTAGACACCACACGTTCTGCACCTCCTGCATCTAGGTTCGGTATCAACAATATTACATTTTTCTTATTATCCTCTTTCATCTAACCCTCCAAAACATCTGGATTATATATTAATCTATTGACATGAATCATCACGGGACATCCTTCAAGTCTGGATGGTCCCTGGAAACACCATCTGACCTCGTGGTCTCGACCCGTACATCCTGCCAATCGCTGTGCCTGACCAGTACCCGTGCAGGAACTTTTGGAATGCCCAAGATCTTGGCGATGAAAAAGCGGTGTCTTCCCGCGGTTTCAAGGAATAACTCCCCGTCACGCCCGATCACCACGGTGATCTCGTCGTACTCCGGAGGTCGAAAGAAAGGTCTTTCATCTAACTCTCTCTGAGTTTTAAACCCTCTTTTTTTGATATCTTCGTACAAATCTTGGATCTTCACGCCCATACTATCCAACTTATATTCAGTATCCTTTAAAGGATGGTCCAGATCCGACCTCCACCTATAGAATTCCGTTCTATTCCAAGATACGCCTTCCAGCAGGAACTCTTTCATGGAGTGAAACAGTAGGTAGCCGTCCAGAGGTACCAAAGCCATCTTTTCCTGAAAGGTTGCATCGTGGGGATGGTCGAACATCTGGTCTAATTCTTTCTTTCTAAGGTCCCAGTCCCCCCCTCTAACGTAGGTGCCGTCCCGTGATACGAGCGGACGAAAATATGGGGTGAGAACGTAGTCTATATCTTGAGGGTCTATGTAGATCAGTCTGTAAGGATCGGGAGCCGCGTCCCTCCATTTGAGCCGGTAATATCCATGTCTCAGATAAGCTATGGGTCGGGCAAATATGGGCCAAATGTAATACCCCAGACTTATCTTGACCAGCTTGAAAAAACCTTCTTCCTTGAGTATCTTAGACCCTTTTTTCTGAAACCCTCCATTCATCCCTTTCCCTCTTTCAATTCGTTGGCTCGGTGGATTATCATCTCCGCTCTCTTCTTCCAGGTGTATCTTTCGTGGAATTCCTTCTTCGCCCTCTCCCCTATCTTATCCCTCAGCTCTTTATCTCTGAGTCTGTTGAGAGCATCTATCCATTCTTGGGGATCGTCCGGATCACAGAGTAGGGCGGTTTCCCCGTCAACCAATATCTCCCTTATGGCCGGCAGGTCCGAGGCCAGCATGGGTTTTCCGGTGGCCATGTATTCGAATATCTTAAGCGGAGACATCCACCTTACTGTGTTCTGCCCTCCGTCCACACGCAGCTCCCTTTGGTAGGGGGCCAAAAGCACATCGAATGAACTTCTGTACCTGTCTATCTCCGACGGTGGTACGAATCCGTGAAAGGTTATGTTGTCTTTTTTGATGGATCTCTTCCAACCCTCTATATCATCTCTGGAGCCCCCCACTACGTGGAAGTGAGCGTGACCGCACTCCTGTACCATGCTTTGTATGATCCCTCTGCCCCTACCCTCATAGAGGTTACCTATGTATCCCACCTGCACTTCCTTATCATCGTCAAAGTCGATGGGTGTTATGGAAGGATCCACAGGGTCGGCGGCATCTCTCGCCAGCAGTATCCTGTCCGGATCTATGTTGTATCGATATTCATGATACTTTTTGATGGACTCGGATATCACCACCAGTAGTAAAAATCGTTCACTTTTGAGAAGTCTTTTGAACAATATATTTCTACATCTGCCAAGTTGTTCGAACGGGACCGGAACGTGTGATTCATAGATGGTATAAAGACCTTTAAGGCAGGCCAGATAAGCGGTTGTCTCGTTGCGTGTATATACCAGATCCGGCCCTATCTTCGCCGCTTCCTTCACAGAACGCCAGCTGTTGACCACGTTACCACCGGCTTTTAGATATACCTCCGGTACGATAGGTAAGTTCGGATATGGTTTCGGTACGTAGATTATATCGAAGGAGTTCTTCACACCATAGTACTCCCAAACATCTTCACTTTCTTCTCCCCTCATCGCTCCTATAAGATACACCTCGTGTCCGATATCTGAAAGTGCGCTGCACATCTTCATCATGTGTACGCTGTGGGCCGAGCGCGAAGGGAGGACGGGACTTCCCAGATAGGCGATCTTCAAGACCTCACCCCTTCTAACTTATCTTTATACGTTTCTACTATGTCAGCGACGACCCTTTCCGGGTATAACTCACTTCGGTAGAAGGTCTTCATATTCTCGGCCATGGTGTCCCTCACATCGTGATCTTCGATCATATACCTAAGCTTTCTGACCATATCTTCCACTTCAGGATCAACCAGTAATCCATTGTATCCATCCTTTACGATCTCCGGACTACCCCCCACCCTGGTCGCCACGATAGGTGTACCGAAATGAGCGGCTTCCAGAAGAACCCTAGATAGGGGTTCGGGCCACAGTGAAGGTACCACCACGATATCCGCCTGCCGGTATATCGAGTGAACGGCATCATGATCCACCCTTCCAAGGAAATCCACTGATGGACCGGCCAGGTTGGTCAGTTTTTCCCTCTCAGGACCATCACCGACTATCAGCAACCGGGAATCCGTACTCGATCTGTTGAAGGCTTTTATGAGAAGATCAACGCCCTTTATCTTGCTGAGTTCACCGATGTACACCACCAGCACGCCGGTGTGTTCCAGGTCGAGGCTCTTATCGGACTCGGTTATATCTGGTATGTTGACCACCTTCGTGATGCTGTTCTTCTTCACACCTTCTTTTAAGAGAAGCTGATTTATGAAATCACTTAGGCTGAAGAAGTGATCAACTTTTTGGATATCCTTTTTCCTTTTCAAAAAATCTCTATACAAGGGCAGCCAGAACAATGGGTTATACTTAAAAGGAGCTTTCAATCGGTGTCCTCCGATATATTCTGAATGTGTTATACACCCTATGAATCTTACAGGGGAACAACCTTGGCATACCTCTTCATCCTTATAGAACAGATTCCCTTTAGGGCAGAAATTGATATACGAGTTGATGGTGGCGAAACTCGGTTTGTTTACTTCGACTATGCTGGTTATATTGAAGAAGTGCACGAGATCGTATTCTTCGACTATTTTCCCGACTTCTCGTCTTACGCTCTGTTTGAAGTAGATCTTTCTCCTGAGGTTATCCAACAACGAAGAACGTCCCCTTCCTGTCCGCAATCTTCTCAGCACGGTCACGTCATCTTTTATCTCTTCACTTGGACATCCTTCTACCTCCGAGGTCAACACAGTGACTTCGATATCATCCCGCCGCGCTAGTTTCGAGGCCATCAGTGCACACGAGATCTCCCCTCCCCCATATGTGGCAGGAGGGTATGATTCACTGACGAACAGTACCTTCAGGACACCTTCGGTTCTACTCATATCATCACTGTTTTTTATTGTGGTCACTGCATGTAGTTCATCATTTAACAAACTTTCTACACGTTCGTAGCTAAAGTATGTCAGGGAGACGATGGATATATCTCTCTTACCGTCTCTTCCAGGATATCCATGGCCTTGATTATGTTCTCAGTCGAGTTGGCATATGAGAAGCGTATATGGCCTTCTCCAGTAGGTCCGAACGCGTCACCGGGTGTTGCGATCACACCTTTTTTGAGCAGTGCCATGGCGAACTCCTGTGAAGACAGGTCGTATTCGAAGGTCGGGAACGCATAGAACGCTCCTCTGGGGTTCAAACAGTCGATACCCTCTATGCCATTCAGCCGTTCGACTATCACATCCCTTCTTCTTCTGAACGTTTCTGTCATCTCATCTACAAAATCCAACCTATCTTTTAACGCGTACAGAACCGCATGCTGCGGCGGTGTGGGTGGACAGGCGATGGTGTAGTAATGGAGCTTTCCTATCTGTCTTATCCACTCTTGACCGGTTACCATGAACCCGATCCTCCATCCTGTCATGGCGAAGGTCTTGGAGAACGAATTGATGGCTATCACGTTATCGTAATCTCCCAGGAAGGAAACATGCTCGTCTTCATAAACCATCATCTCGTAAACCTCGTCGGATATTATCAGCATATCGTGTTCCTGAGCCCATGAGGTGATCTCCTTCACATCATTCTTTGTGAATACTCCTCCTGTTGGGTTCCCGGGGGAGTTTACGATTATGGCTTTGGTAGAAGGAGTACGGAGTTCCTCCAGCTTATCGATGGTAGGCACGAAGTCGTTCTGCTGCAGCACGGGATAGGGTACGGCCTTTCCGCCTGCCAATGAGATCTGCGGCTCGTAGAGTACGAAACCTGGCTCGGGATAAAGTACTTCATCACCTTTACCGACCGTAGATTCCAGTGTGATCCTCAGTGCTTGGGTCGCGCCCACCGTTATCATCACGTTATCCATGGTCAGGTCCGACCTATGGCGTGATTGACACTTTGCTATCTCTTCACGAAGATCGGGTAGTCCGTAGGAGGATCCGTATCCGTTGTTCCCATCCAGCATGGAACGTTTGTAAACCTCTATCACATCCTCAGGGGGTTGAAAGTCGGGCTGCCCTAGACCGAGGTTGATGGTGTCCTCCCCCGCCATCTCGAACATCTTTCTGATACCACTCAATTCCAGCTTCAATATATTCTCGTTTATCATCTTCGATCACCTTGCTCTTCCAGAACTTCCGGATTAACGATATTTTCTGGTACTCTTCCTTCGAGTACCGCTATCAGATTGTCAGCGGCCATCCTTGCCATCCCGCCCCTCGCCCTTCTGGACGCACTGCCTAGATGTGGTGTAAGCACTACGTTCTTAAGATCGTAGTAGTCCGGGTTAGCACCATAAGGTTCGTCTGCGAACACATCCACACCGGCACCGGCTATCTTCTTACTCCTTAGTGCCTCTATCAGTGCCTCTTCATCCACCACTTCTCCCCTGGCAGTGTTTATCAGATAGGCGGAATCCTTCATCACCTCGAGTTCATGCCACCCTATCATACCATTTGTTTCCTCGTTGAGTGGTACATGAAGGGAAACGAAATCCGAACGCTCCAGAAGGTCTTCCATCTCCACGTAATCAGCTCCAAGTTCCTTCTCGACACTCTCCACTCTACTTCGATTGTGATAGATCAAGTCCATACCGAAGGCAGCACTCTTCTCGGCGACCGCACTACCGATGTTCCCCATGCCGATTATTCCCAACGTTTTGCCTTTAAGCTCGCTTCCGACCATCAGGGTCGGGTCCCACCCTTCGAAACTATCTTTACGTACGAACCTGTCGCCTTTGACCATATTCCTGGCCACGGTCAACATGAGTCCAAAAGCCAGTTCCGCCGTGGCGTCCGTGAGAACACCCGGCGTATTTGTGACAGCGATACCCTTTTTCGTAGCGGCATCTACATCTATGTTATCGTATCCAACTGCATAGTTAGAGATGACCTTTAGTGAGGTCCCTTCTTGGATAATATCCTCGTCTATAATATCTGTCAGCGTACAGAGCAGAGCATCTTTGCCCTTCACGCCCTGGATTATCTCATCTTTGCTCAGTCGTCTACTTTCAGGGTTCACTTCGGTGTCGTATCTACCGGTTATCTCGCTCAACCCTACTTTTGGGATCTTTCTGGTAACGAAGACTTCCATGATCTCACGGTTGGGTGTATGCCCCTCTCGATTTACTACTTTTCGGTCCTTAGAAATGGAAGGAAAGATTTACTTATCACTACTGATATACCTCCTCGCCCCATGGTCTCAACAACAGTTAAAGAGAGGATACTGATACATCTACAGCCCTACTTCCCTTACCGGACAGAAGATCAGGTTCCATACGAGATATCCCAACCCGGTATAGCCGATGCCGTCGGTGTCAGTAGGCCTCATCTCAGCCAGGAGATCCGTAAAGTGATGAAAGCGGATACTGGGTTGATAGAAGAAGAGATAAAGCGGGTAAAAGGTCTCAAGCGAAAAAGAAAGGTATATTTTCTGACCACCAAAGGTGTGCGGCAAGCTAAGGGTCTGCTGAAGAAGCTCAAGGACAAAGAGATAACAGTCTTGACATCTAAGGGGAAGAAAAAAGTCAAGTTAGGGGAGATCGACCAGCATATACGAGGTGAGAACCCCCTCCTCACAGCCATCTCCAGGGTGGACGAAGAAG
>PUPH01000042.1 GCA_003553085.1 Thermoplasmata archaeon | reverse complement strand
TGTTCGAACATGCCGCCGGATGGTCCAGGGAAAGGAACTGTAGATACATGAAAGTTGAAACTCAGAACATCAACGTTCCCGCCTGCAGGTTCTATGCAAAGCAGGGCTGTTATCTAGGTGCCATAGATATGCACGCTTATCCCGATTTCGAAGACGAAGTATGCCTTATGTGGTATCTAACGCTGTGATCTCTTTTTCCTCACTGCCCAGATAGCCGATGATGTTGCAAGTGCACCAAATAACAACATGGATGGTAAAGGCATATCCCTCTCCTGATCGTTATCCTCTTCGATAGTGAAGTTGGCACCGTACCTTGCTTGGAAAATCACACTGTATGTCCCGGGGATAACTTGTTCACCTTCCATATCCGACTGGTTCCATTCCATCACTTCTTCCGAGGGGACTATGGGTAATGTTATATCGATCACACTACCATCGAAGACCAGTTCGTCGGTATCCATGTTGAATATCTTGACATATCTCTTCATCGGGTGGTGTGTGATATTTTGGTCGTTTCTCAGTGCTATCTTAACGGTTTCACCTTCCTCGTACACATCTTCCTCAACATCGATGTAAATACCTTCATCCTCCATCCTCTCCCAATCGGGAAAGGAGTCGGCTGCTGAGAGTGGTACCGATAAAACGGAGGCCATCAACAGCACCGATATGATACGTAGGTACCTCTTTCTCATCTTACCATATTTACTACCTTTTTTAAACAAAATAAAACTTGTCCTTACTACAAAACAATAATAAGGGGATATGTAATCTCTGTCGTGTGGTCTAATGGTAGTTGCAGAAGTCAAAATCGAATTGAAGAAGGGAGTCACCGATCCCGAAGGTATGAACACGAAGAAAGCCCTGGATCTACTGGGATGGAACGTCGAGTCAGTGAAGACGGGTAAGGTTTTTCACATAGACCTCGGCGACGGAGTCTCTGAAGACGAGGCTCTAGCTACGGTCGAGGAGATGTGTAAACGGATACTGGCTAATCCCGTTATTCAAACATATCATATCGAGTTAGAGGGTTGAAGATGAAGCACTATATCAGAAAGGATGTGCCCTTCCTTCTATACGAAGTGAACCTTCTCGAGGCCGACGACGAGGCGATGGAGGAGATAAGCAGGGAGAGCGGTATAGGCTTGAGTGTAGGTGAGATGCAGACCGTGAAAGAGCACTTTAAAAAGTTGGGTCGCAATCCCACCGATATAGAGATGGAGGCCATCGGCCAGGCCTGGTCGGAGCACTGCTGTTACAAATCATCCAAGTGTATACTCAAAGACACGGTCTTCGATATAGACGCACCTCAGAACATCTACGTCATCGAGGAGGATGCAGGGGTTGTAGAGTTCGACGACGAACACGCGTATGTTGTTGCATTGGAGAGTCACAATCATCCATCCGCGATAGAGCCGTACGGTGGTGCGGCCACCGGTATAGGTGGTATAGTCAGGGATGTTGTCTGCATGGGTTCACAACCTCTGGCCTTCGTGGATCCACTTTTCTTCGGACCACTGGATCTACCCGAGGAACGTTTACCCAAAGGAACGAAACATCCGAGATACCTATTCAACGGTGTGGTCAAGGGTATCAGTGATTATGGTAATCGATTGGGTATCCCGACACTGGCGGGCATGGTCTATTTCGACGAGAGCTACACCACCAATTGTTTGGTGAACGTAGGATGTGTGGGCATCGCCAAGAAGGAAGAGTTGATACGGAGTCGTGTGAAGGGTCCCGGCGATGTGTTCATAATGGCCGGCGGACGCACTGGAAGGGACGGGATCCATGGCGTGACCTTCGCCTCGGACGAGCTTCATGAATCGTCAGAGGAGGAGGATGTTGGTGCGGTACAGCTCGGTGATCCCATCACGAAAGAGCCTTTGATACATTTGAGCTTAGAACTCAATCGTGCCGGACTTCTTCAAGGTATGAAGGACTTCGGAGGAGGCGGTCTCTCCTGTGTTGCCGGTGAGATGGCATTGGCCGCAGGATATGGAGCGGAGATACAGCTGGATAAAGTTCCGCTGAAAGAGGAGGGTATGGCCCCTTGGGAGATATGGGTCTCGGAGAGTCAGGAACGTATGATGTATGCTGTTAAGCCAGAGCAAGTAGATGAAGTCTTAAGACGTGCCAAAAAATGGGACGTTGAAGCCACGGTCATCGGCAGGGTCATCAAGGAACCGTACGTACGTGCATATTACGATAACGAATTGATATTGAATTTAGACCTAGAATTCCAAACCGGTGGACCTAGTTACTGCAGACCTGTGGAATTCGATGTGAAAGCAGAGGGATCAGAAGAGGTCGTACCAGATGTACCGGATGACCTGGATGCCACTCTACTCGAGATGCTCGGGCGACAGAACATCACCAGTAAGGAATGGGTGATCCGTCAGTACGATCACGAGGTACGTGGAAACACGGCACTTAAACCGATGCAGGGTGTTATTGGCAAAGAGGGTCCAGGAGATGCAGCGGTGATCAAACCGTTGGAACATTCCTATCAAGGTTTAGCTCTCACTACCGATGTGAATCCGAAACAGTCTTATCTAGATCCTAAAAAAGGTGCTATGTCTGTGCTGGACGAATCATTCCGCAACCTGATCGCAGTGGGTGCCAAACCACACTCCATGGCAGATTGTCTTAACTTTGGGAACCCTGAAAAGCCGAAAAGATTGGGTGACTTTAAGTTAACGGCCATGGGCCTTGAAAAGGTCGCTCGTACTTTGGGTGTACCTTTCGTATCGGGTAACGTAAGTTTCTACAACGAGACTGACAAAGGACCCGTGAAACCTACTCCCTCTATATTGGCCTGCGGTATAATAGATGACGTTCGCAAAGCGGTAACCATGGATATAAAGGAAGAAGGGTCTTATCTCTTCCTGGTGGGTGAAACGAAGGATGAACTCGGTGGTTCCGAGTACTACGAACACACGGGTGCTTCCAGCGGTAAGGTACCATCCGTGGATGTCGATGTGCTCCGTAAAAGCATGGATGAGA
>PUPH01000068.1 GCA_003553085.1 Thermoplasmata archaeon | reverse complement strand
GTCAGAGCCCATGTTAAAAAGCCTGCTACTATCAGCATGACCGCGATAAAGATGGCTAAACCGGCCTGCCTCCAACGCGACTCTTTCAACCAACTCTTGAACTTCTTCCATCGCATATTATCAGAAATCATATGTGGTGATGAAAATAAAGGTCATGGCCACAGTTATAAAGAGGAACACGAACGGATCCAGGATCCAGGTCAGCACCACAAGGCCGTAAAGCATACTCCTTCTTCCCAAGGTGTATTCTTTGTTAGCCCGGATGAACAGCTTGGCCAGATAAACCTCGGCATCCTCACCGCTGATGGCCTTTAGTTTTTCGGGGGCGGCACGTACGAGGAACGTGATCCTGGTGAAGTGTCTTAAACACAGGAGAAAATTGAAGAAGGAATAGATCAAAGTGAAGGTCATCAGCCAGAAGGGATAGCCGCTGTTCTGAAACTCCCAAGGGACATCGGATATAGTGAACCCGAAGAGTAGGCCCATAAGTAGTACAACTGTGGTGGCCAAAAAAGTGACCGCCATGATCACGTTCCTTATCTGATGTACTATGAGGAGATGATCCCTTTCCTCAAGACCGATCTTGAACCAGCTGACGACCGCTTCGTTGATCAGGTTACGACGGGTTCTTATACCCTTCCGTTCTGTTATGAAAAAATAAGCATAATGATATCCCCATAGACACAAGGCATATATCCCTATTAACATAGTTGCGACGGGGTTCATCATCTATCACCTGTGGTAATCATAAGACATATATACATTAATACTTATCCCTTATCGGAGTGAGTACAATGGATGAATATGACGAAGTTCCTGATGATGAACAGCCGCCCGAAGATAAACAATGGCAGCCGCAAGGGTGGCAGCGCTACCCTCAGCAACCTACCTATCACGTACCGAAACGAGATTTTTTGCAAGGGATGACCAGCAACGATTGGCTTGCAAAGGTGGTCTTCCTATCGGTAATGATCATGTTCATAGGGGCGGTGCTTTTATCGGTGGCACCTTTCATAACTAATTACGGATACGAGGTACCAGATATACGTGAAAGACAGGACGATGAAGCGCTAAAAAGAAATATGGAATACTTGGGAAGACTGATCATACATTTCGGTATATTCCTGATCGCAGGTATATTCCTGCTGGCCAGCATACACAGAGAGGATTTGGATGCGAAGTACCGGATAGCTCTGCTCGCTTTCACACTGGTCATGTTGATCTTCGCATGGTTCATGCCATTCCTGTGGTTCTAAACCCCTTCTCTCCTTTTCTTAGATATGAGTAAACGAGCTATCCTCAATCCATCCACCGTTCTCAGTTTAGAAATACCCTTTCGCCGAGAGTATGTTATCCCGATCTCCTCTATACCCTTACCTGCGAGCTCGGTGTGTATGCCCGCTTCCACCTGAAATCCGCATCCCGGAACGTTGGATATTGCACCCCTTTTGAAACCCCTCAGACCGGTGCACAGGTCGGTTATGGATTCGGGGTACAGCCTATTGGCAAGCCAGGTGAGCATACGATTGCCCATATTGTTCAAAGTACTCATCGATCCCCTCTCTATCTCACCCTTGAATCTTGACGCTAGGACCATGGAATTTCCGTCTTCCAGCAGGGGTACCATCTCGGTTATGGCTTCAGGCGGGTAAGTGCCATCGCCATCTATCAAGAACACCATCTCCCCTGTTGTTTCTTCCATACCTCTCCTGACTGCCTCCGCTTTCCCACCCGGGTGCCGACAGAGCTGGGCTTCCGATATCTTCTCCAAAGTACCATCGGTTGAACCACCGTCCACTACCAGTACCTCTACATCGTAACCCATGAGCTCCAATTCATCCCTGGGTAAACGATCTATCACTTCAGCTATACCCTCCGCCTCGTTCAGTGTAGGTATTATGATGGATACAGTGGACATGTTATCGATCACTCAAGATGATACTCGATCTCACAGCGTTTTAGATCCGGCCTATATTCTTGTATTATCTCTACAAAGCGATCTTCCTGGGCCGATGCCATGGTCCCATAAAGGTCCTTGAATATCTCTTCCTTTTCCAGACTCTTGACTATCAAACGTTTCTGGGTCTCGGTCAATTTACATCGCCCACCCTTTGCATGCTCATGTTTTAATAACCGCTCTATCTCCGATAGTGCTTCGATGTAATATCCCAGTTTTCTGGCACGATCCGGGCCTATGTTCCTTACAAGGCCGCAGGTACAACAGTAGGGGTGCGGGGCTAGTACATCTTTCTCCCGTCGCTTTAAGATGGGCAGCCAATCCCCATCTACACTGTGATGTTCGCAGACATCTTCATCTTCTGAGTTATCGTTACTCTCCATGTTAGTGATGATATCTCTCAGATCGTTTATAAATGTTTTTTGGGTATCTTACTAGATAGGTCTATATAGCCATTACATAATTATTAAATAAACAGGGCATGATGGTTCAGACATGAGTAACTTGTTGAAAGGATTGGAAAGGGAGGCGTTCCCGATCACCTACGAGGTCCCGTCACCCAGGGGTAGTAACGTCCACCAGTATATAGAGAAGATAGCTGAATACGACTTTTTAGACGATATACTGGCCATGAACGTATGCAACAACCCCGTCGGGAAAGTCCGTATCGACCCTGCACCCTATGCACACTTTTTAAAGGAAAAACTGGGCGTGGAACCCATAGCCCACCTTACCTGCAGAGACTCCACCTTGAGCGGTCTGCAGAAATGGCTGCTGGGAGCGGACTCCCTAGGCATCGACAACATACTGGCAATGACGGGAGACTTAGCTGTTGGAGACTATCCTGCAGAGGATAAGCCGGAATCGATCAATTCCCTTGAGCTGATCACAGGTATCAAGGACCATCTTAACAAAGGAAAGCTCATGCCTGAGCTCTCTACACGACAATCCCGTCTTAGGAACAGATACCTAGAGGAACTGGAAGAGCTGGAAAAACCGACCAACTTCGTTGTGGGAGGCGTCATGCTGCCCAGTCGGAACCAAGAGGTCAGGTATGC
>PUPH01000122.1 GCA_003553085.1 Thermoplasmata archaeon | reverse complement strand
TCTTGTCAAAACCTTTTTTCGCTACGCTCAAAAACGATTTTGATCACGCAAAATCAAAGATTTTCCTCACTTTACAATTTTCCTCACTGATGTTCGGAAAACTTGTAAAACGCCGAGGAGGAGATTCGAACTCCTGTGGCGCAAAGCGCCAGTGGCTCTCGAGGCCACCGCCTTGGCCGGGCTAGGCTACCTCGGCAATTTTTCAATCAAAAGGTGATATCGTATTTAACTCTTGAGTCCGGTGAGTTTAAATATCGACCGCAAATAACCGACCCTTCATGAGAACCGTGATCTTGGCGTTGATACTCGCATCATTGATATCGATCTCCGGAGTGATCACTGAAACCATAGGTGCTGAAGTATCGATTCAAGAGGAGGACGGATCGCGAACCTTCGAATGCAGCACCGACGCTATCCTGTTCACTTCTCCAGACTCGTCGTACCGGGTCTTGATGGATTTTCTCAACGATACCCATTCAGAACTGATGATAGCCACATATCAATTCAACTGCCAGGTGATAGCTGAAAGGGTGAGCACATTAGCGTACGAGGGGATCAACGTTACCGTAACCGTAGATGGCTCGCCGGTTGAAGGGATCTCTGCATCTACACTTTCAGCCCTTACCAGGGTGAGAAACTCAGGAGGACGAACGCTGACCATCGACGATTCGAATTCACCTTTCAGACACTTTCACGGTAAGTATATGATCAGAGACGGAAGTACTGTTTTGATAACCTCTGAAAACTTAGGGCAGAACGGATTCAGCAGAGAACCTTCGTACGGTAATCGTGGATGGGGGGCGATAATCACCTGTACGGATCTTGCAGACTATTATAGCGAAATATACCTGGCTGACCTTAAATACGCTTCACCAGAAGATACTGATGTCTTCGTAGAAGGTGGTGAGCCCTTCCATGGTTACTACCGACCGGAATTCGACAAAACTACCGTGTCGGGTGAATTCCAGTTCATCCCGGTACATGCTCCGGAAACGTCCCACGAATTGATAGATATGATAAAGAGAGCGGAAGAGAGTATCTACGTACAGCAATTCTACATCCGACCATGGGGGGAAGAGCCTAACGGGATCGTAGAAGCCCTAAAAGAAGCGTCGCTCAGAGGAGTCGATGTCAAAGTTCAGATGGATTCCACATGGTATCACAGAGACCAGAATCAGGAGATGGCGGACGAGATCAATGTTTTTGCAGAAGAAAATGATGTAAAATTGGAAGCCCGTTTGGTAGAGTACAGACATGGATTTCAAACGGTACATAACAAAGGCATGGTGGTCGATGAAAGAGAGGTATTGATATGCAGTATCAATTGGAACGCAAACTCTTACTTCAACAACAGAGAGATCGGTGTGATAATACATAATGAATTCGCGGGTCGATATTTTTCGGAAGTATTCCTGAGTGACTGGAGGATACTACCCAATCATCCTATAGCGGATGCCGGTTCCGATATCAGCGTGGAAGTAAACCAGGTGGTAGAATTATACGGCGGTTACAGTTGGAATTCCGCAAACATCACATCTTATCGATGGGATCTGACGGGGGATGGCAGGTACGATGCAGAAGGCACTTCCGTCAGATGGACCTATCTATCACCAGGTACATACGAGGTAACGTTGAAGGTTACGGATTTTGAAGGACAGAGCGACACAGATACGATAACTATAAACGTTACTAACAGTGAAAATCCCGGAGATAATAGCTTGAACTTGTGGATGTTCTTACCGGTACTGATCGTTTTTTTCTTGTGGTTGGCCAAGGTGGTCGTTGAAACCTAGCAGATCCTAGGTACGGGGTCTCCGATGGGGACTTCGAGCACGCGATGACCACCAACTTCAGTTTTCAACACAACACCATCTACATCTTCCACGACCTCTCCTATGATGGCTGCGTCCCTGCCGTCCTTTGTTTCATGCAGGGCTTTCAATACCTTTTCAGCACGGGTGGGATGTACCGCCAACACCATCTTACCCTCGTTACCCACGTTCAGAGGATCGATGCCCAGTAATTCACCCGCTGAAGCGACCCAACGCTTTATGGGTATTTCTTTCTCATCGACGATTATACCTAAGTCCGATTTGGAAGCGAATTCATTCAAAGTGTTGGCTAAACCACCACGGGTAGGGTCTTTTGCCGATGCCACACCTCCGACGGACAATGCGGTATCCATCACCTCCAGTAAAGCGGCCATATCGCTTTTAATTTCTCCTTCAAAACCGTATCCTTCCCTTTCTGACAATATGGTCATCCCGTGATCACCCACTGTCCCGGTAACTATTATCTTATCACCCGGATTCAAATTTTTATCCGAGAGCCACCTATACTTTCTACCTCCTGCGAGTTCGAAGTTGCTGTCAAGTAATTGGTGTCTCCTACCGATCCCAGTCGTTGTAACGATGGGTTCATCGAGGTCGTCCCTGCCGACCACCTTTGTATCACCAGCGATCACCGGAACTTCATTATCATTACATATCTCCGCGGCGTTCTTCAATATCCGCCTGAGTTTGGACAGGCGAAAACCTTCTGGGATGACCATCGCCAGAGTTAGACCAACAGGCATCCCCCCCAACGCAAGGATATCATTGATGGTGCCGCAAACAGCTAATGACCCGATATCACCACCAGAAAAGAATATCGGTTTGACTGTATGAGAGTCTGTGGATACAACGATATCTCCCAAAACTGCGGAGTCGTCTAGATCCTCAAGGCTCACTTCCCCCTGCCCATCTTTGAACAGAGGCAGTATCTCCTGACTGATCAACTGACCCATCAACTCCCCACCGGCTCCGTCCTCCATGGATATCATCCTATCTTCTTCCATATTCATCAATCAAACCAAATCCATTCGGGTTATATTACTTTGTCGCACCCCAACCTTTTATCCTAGCCGCTCCATCATGCTGCATGATGCGTGTCCACCGCAACACCGCCATAATAGCGATAATCTTCGCCATCATCTCGATAATCCTACTCATATTGTTAGAGGTGGAGGGGATCTTCTTGGTGATAATCATGTGGATGTTGGTTCCCGTCTTCATCAAAAAGATCATCGATAGGCTGAGAAAGCCCCCTGCACAACTTTAAAATCACACCACAATATCTACATTTAGTGATCGTATGAATGCCATAGGAATCATCGGAGGCACCGCTTTCCAAGATATGAAGGAACTGAAGACTAAGGCGGTTGAGAAAACACACACGCCCTGGGGTAGTCCATCCTCCCACATACATAGAGCAGAACTCGAAGATAAAGAAGTGTTGATCATATTCAGACACGGAGAAGGGCATGATATACCACCTCACCGAGTTAACAACAGAGCTAATATATATGCTCTTCAGCGTGAAGTAGACACCATAATCGGCGTTTCTTCAGCAGGAGCTCTAAGTGAGAGTATCAATGTGCCTTCTATCTCGGTCCCGAAAGATTATGTCAACATGTGGAACATAGAGACCTTTTACGACGGTTCCATCAAACACATAACACCGGATCTATCCCCTACGTTGAGGAAAGAGTTGATAAGAAGTGCATCTGAGATAGAAGATATCGTGGTGCGTACCGAGGATGTTTACGTTCAGACCAGCGGCCCTCGATTGGAAACAAAAGCCGAGGTTAAGATAATACGATCCTTCGGAGATCTGGTCGGCATGACCATGGCACCGGAGGCTACACTTTGTAAAGAGATAAACGTGGACTATGCATCGCTGGTATCCGTGGATAATTACGCCAACGGATTGGTCGATAAAAAGGTCTCATACGAAGAGATCAAAGAAACAGCTACCAAAAACAGAGAAGCGAGTTTGACGATCATACGGAATTTACTCAAGGATCGGGGGTGAAAAGATGGTATTGGTGATAAAAGACTGTAATATCGTGGGAAAAAAGGGGAACTGGGACATCAAGATAAAAGACGGTAAGATCCAAGAGATAGGGCACTGTCTGGATGGTGACGAGTACATCGACGGAAACGGTAAATATGTGTCGCCGGGTTTCAAAAATACACACACCCATGCGGCTATGACCCTGTTCAGAGGTTATGCGGAAGACCTCCCATTGGACAGATGGCTCCAGGAAAAGATATGGCCTTTGGAGAGCGAGTTGACCGAAGAGGATGTTTACTGGGGGACAAAACTCGCTTGCCTAGAGATGATAAAGAGTGGGACCGTGGCGTTCAACGATATGTACTTTTATATGGGATCTGCCGCAAAAGCGGTGGAGGAGATGGGGTTGAAGGCCACTCTTGGGTATGGTCTCATAGATCTCGGCGATGAGGATAAGTTAGAAGAGGAAAAGCAAACCACACTAGATTTCATCGAAGAGGTGAGGGATATGGCAAATGTCACTCCGTCTGTATCACCCCATGCAGTATATACGGTATCCGACGAGGGACTCCAGTGGTGTGCGGAGTTATCAAAAAAGGAAGGTATACCTCTGCATATCCATATCGCAGAAACGGAGAAGGAGATAAAGGAACAAGATGGCAGTGTTGTAGAGCATCTGGACGACCTCGATATTCTCTATGAAAAGACCGTGGCGGCTCACTGTGTTTGGCTGGATGAACACGAGATAGAGATACTTGCTGAAAGAGATCTAACGGTGAGTCACTGTCCAGTGTCCAACATGAAATTAGGTGTGGGAAAACCCATGGATTACGGAACCATGAAAAAGAAGGGGGTCCGGGTCACCCTTGGTACGGACGGATGCGCATCTAATAACAATCTGGATATGTTCGAAGAGGTGAAGATAGCCGCTATCCAACAAAAGATGAGCGGCGATACCACCATGATGCCCGCTGGAGATGCCTATGGCATGCTGATCGATGATCCACTCGATACCGGCTGTTATGCAGTCAATGAAGGTATGTCCGCGGACTTGATACTCATCGAAGGCAGTGTTCCCAACCACGATTTTGTTTCCGACATCGTATATTCTTTGAGCGGCTGTTCTGTTACCGATACCGTGGTCGAAGGAAAGGTTCTAATGAAGGACGGATATGTTGAAGGCGAGGAAAATATCTTGGAAAAAGCTTCATATCGTGCCTCTAGATTGATCTCAAAGGTGTTTTAGATGCTGGAAAGATTAGAAAAATCCATGAAGGACTGCCCTGCGGTGAAGATGAACGATTACTATTATTTCATACATCCTATTACAGATGGATTACCATTGGTTGAACCGGAGTTGTTGGATGAAGTCATAGATGCGGTTATAGAGGTCGCTGACCTTGACTGCGATTACATCCTGACCGCACAGTCCATGGGATTCCCACTGGCCACTGCACTATCGTTAAGAACCGGTATCCCCTACAAATATATCCGTAAAAGGAGCTATGGTCTGGAGAACGAAACTTCCATCAGTCAGATAACGGGGTACTCTTCCAGTGATATGTACATAAACTATGTTGAAGAAGGTGATAGGGTGTTCATCATCGACGATGTTCTCAGTACCGGAGGCACTCTTAAGGCGATAATCGAGGCACTCAAAGAGATGAAAGTAGAGATCGTTGATGTGGTGCTGATCTTTGAGAAATTGGGTATCCGGGAGAAGTTGGAAGATGAGTTGGATTTAGAGATCAAGACCCTTCTGAAATTGGAGATGGAGGGAGATAAGGTAAAGGTGATCAGCAAAGGTGTCTAGTCCTTTATCACCCTTTTTTTCTTACCCGAAAGATTTTCTTTTGTAGCCCGCTGCTTTTTCTTGATTGTCCAGCGCTCTCTATCCTGTTTTATCCTCCTCTGTCTTTTCAGTTCAGATTTTGAAACATCTACTTCATTTTCAAGAGGGATTTCCTGGGATTCACCGACTACATCGATCAACATCCCATCTTCCTCGATCTCATCGATGGTCTCTTCCTTGTCAGCCACTATACGGTACTTTCTTTTCTCCTTCTTCTCCGGAGTCTTATCTTTTTTCTCGAGGACTGGGATATCTTCCTTTGGACCCTTCTTTTTTAAAACAGGCATCTCCTTGTTTGGCCTTTTCTTTTTCAAAACAGGGAGTTCTTTGAAACCATCGGACTTCGCATCATCCTCACTGAATATCTTTTCATCGTGAGAGAAATCTTCTATCCAATTTTCTCCATGGATGTTTAAATTATTGCTGTCATCATCGTCACGGTATCCAGAGATTAGTTTGAAAACTATGAAGAAAGAAAGGACGATCACAGCTAATAGGAGTAGCGTTTCTCCAAGCGTATCAAGAAGTGGGGCCGTCGAGGAGGGAACCTCGAGAGATCTCTGCTCACTACGAACGGTGATGTTCTCTCCAAGGGGATTGTATTCTTCAGCCTCGTAATAGTAATCGTAGGTGCCTGGGGAAAGATATTTTTCAAATCTGTATGTGACTCCGTAGGCGAAGTCTTGGTACCCTTCATGTATAGTTTCCATGGTGTAAGAATCCCCTTCGATCACGATCTCGACGTATGTGGGAGGATAGCCATCAACATCCTGGTAATTCAGTAACCAAGTTACTTTACCGGAATCCTCAGAGATCAAAACATCTATCTCATCTATCTCGGGGGGATCGTTTACAGGTGTGACCTCCAATGATAACGGGAAACTGGCGATGGTCGATCCGGCCACAAGGACATCAAAACTCATATTGACCGTGCCGTGGTAATTTTCAGGAGGGATGAAGTCTATGCCACCTTCGTGGATCTCCACATCTATCGGATCATGATCACTAACATTCAGTATCGATGTGTCTGGTGGTAACAGACCTTTAAGATCGAAATCCCTTAACTCGGTATCCTCTTCCATGGTGACGGACAACCTTGAGATGTAGCTCACGTGGCTGTGGCTATCCTTCCAAACACTATCTGGATCCAGAAATGAATCGATGACGGTGACGTTGGAACGTACTAGATAAAGATCATATCTGCTTCCCAACACACTGGAAGAGGAGATCATCACTGAAGAATCTTTGAACATAAGACCGTTGAGTGGATTCAAGAAAAAGGTATTGTTCTCTACATATGGATCAGAGTCCTCTACTGACAATCCGAACACCTCGTTACGCGATATCGTATTGTTGGCTATCCACAATGGGGAATCCGTCCACAGACCTCCTCCATCGTTAGACGTGACGCTGTTGTCTATGAACGCGCCTCTTGAATCCTCTAGTTTCACACCAAGACCGTCGTTGCCATGGATGTTGTTGGCTCTAGATTGTAAAGTACCAACATCAACGGCTAGCATACCGATACCAGTGTTGTTAGAAACATCATTGGTTACAAAGTTGATATCTCCACCAGATAAACGGACGCCGTTTGACCCATCATATATTTGATTCTCGGCAATGGTTACATTCATCTCAGAGGATACCCGGACACCCCAGCTCAGGGCTCCTCTGATCTCGTTACCAACAATCAAGCCGTTAGAATTCCGAAGGATGATCCCACTTCCGACATCCTCCAAATAATTATCTTCCACTAGTACTTCACTATCCTCGACTAGAACACCGGTGTTCACCCCTGTAAAGGTGTTCTTCTTCAGAACGAGGTTGGAAGAAGATACATCTACGGCCCTACTTATTATATCGGCAAAAACGTTATCTTCTATGGTCGGCTCACCGCCTTGGACGTGGATACCTGTGCTTTCGAGGTTAATGAAGGTATTATGCAACACTGTTCCATCCATACTATTCAACAGTACACCCTGATGTCCACGGAATTCATTATCTATCACGGTAGGAGACCCTTCATCGACGATAACACCCCATCCACGGGTAGATGAAAATTGATTTTGTCTGACGGTGGGTGATGCACCCTTGATATGGATCGCACTGTTCGAGTAACCTATGAAACTGGATCTTCTTATATCGGGCGAAGCTGATTCCACGAGTATGTTCGTACTACCTCCTATGAATTCGTTCCTCGAAAAAGTCACCTCTTTAGAGCGTACGGTAAAATCTGGCTTTGCCTCGGGATTGCTGCTGCCGATGACTTCGCTGTCCTCTATCGAAACTACACTGCCCTTTTCGAACTCAAAACCTATCCCTTGGCCCTTGCTGAGTTCCAGTGCGTGTTCATAGGTTATACCGTAGGGTACGTCGATCACCCATGTGGTCTCGTTGTTTGTGGTGATCCAGTAGCCTCTCCCAGGTACCAACCGTTCTAGTGACGAAAGTTCTCTCCTACCTTCAGGGGTTTCCTCTTCCACCTTTTGGATATCATGTTCTATATCCGAAAAAGCATCTACCACGTGCATGGGTTCATCTAGAGGAAAACCGACCATGTTTTGGCCTTCTAAAAGCGTGATCTCAGTTGTTGATGGTAGGGTACCTTCCTGTTCGATGACCGTTTCTTCCGTGATGTTGACCAACACGCCCATGGTTCGATTGATCTCTTTTAAGGTGTTGAAATGATCGGGTCGATATATGTTGTAACTCTTCCAAGGTCTATCCTGATCCCAAGCATCGTAGAACATCACATTATCATAGTGACCATCGATGGATGATAAGACAGAACTAACGTTGTTATTTTCCCTGACGAACGGAAAGGAAAGAAGATTGTAGCCCTCCTTCAATTCGAGTGTAAAATTCCGATTTATGAAGTCTTCATATGATGTTATCCGAGAACCCTGAACGGTCAGTACTCCTTCATCGCGAACTATGTATGAGCTATCCGTGGTTGTGTTCAATATTAGATCAACATTCCTCAATATCAGCGTACCTCTCACATCGATGTCCCCTTCCACGAATATGGTTTCATCTTCTAAGATCACAGTTTCTCCGTAGGGGACTACGATTCCATCCTCCATAGATGTAACTTCTAGCGATGAGACTGTACCGATCGATGATATGATCAATACTAACGACACGAGCAAGATCCATATCTTGTAACATCCAGGTTGTTTCATGATCCTATGCCTCTTTATCCTCCGCTGACAGGAGGGAGTAATGCCACTTCATCTCCATCTTTTAAAGGTCTATCTCCTTTACCGGTCTCTTTGTTAACGGCTACGATGATCTGTTTTGAAGGCTCGTCTAATGCAGGATGATCCTGCTTCAATATGTCTAACAACTGATCCGCAGTGGTCCCTTTAGGGACGTTCCTGGTTTTCCGGGCCATTCCAACAGCATCTCTAGTAGCCGCGAAGAATTTTACCGTCACTGTGATTTCGGATGACATCTTCTCACCAATCAACCCACTTAACTATATTATTTACGTTCATTTCCGGTCTTTTTCGATCGAATTGATTAAGCCGACATTAGTAAATATTATATTGTGTAAACTTACTCGCTTCATACATGCCTTTCAAAGTCGTTGTTTCAAGCCATACCCCGATATCTTCGGACGATCTGAATGAAGTCCTGGAAAACTTTCTTTTAGATATAGGATACCTTTCGGGTAGAAAGGAGGGAGAGGAGCTGTATGACAGCATACCCTTCCGATTGTGGACCGATTGTTTTCTAAAAGATATGGACAAGCCCTGGACCGTTGATGAGATGGCGGATGTACTGGACGCCTCCAAACCGAGTATATACCGCCATCTTAACAAGATGAAGGACCTGGATATAGTCGAGTCAGACGATATCACCATCGAAGATAACGGAGAGGTCATAAAGAAGGGATACAAGATCAGACACGGTGATCTGATGACCGCATGGCACATAACCGAGGCGAACATAGAATCGGCTTTGAACAGATACAGAGAATCCGTGTCCAGGATCGCAGAGTTGGTTGAAAAGAGGTGAGTAGATGAAAAAGAAACAGCACTTATCATTTGATAGTCTTGTCGTGGGTTCAAAATATAAGATAGTTTCATTGAGTGCAAGAGATGAAACGATAGAAACTATGGGAGAATTCAAGGGATACATCTATCTCGGTAGGGACCAGGCTTTGAAGATGGAGTTGGATGAAGAGGGTGAGATCAGAGTCGTCCCATCGCACATGATATTGTATCTAGACATCATCGAACAGGCTGAGCGAAAGGAGAAAAGGGAAAAGAAGAGGGAATCTTCATACTTCGGTTGATGGATATGACTCTGATGTTCGAAAATGGTACCCTGGAAGCCAGGCTGCTCAAATTGCTCCTCAAAGAGATACCGATAACCGTAAAGGAGGCTGCGCGTGAGTTGAAGGTATCCGAGAGTAAGCTCAGGAGGATATGTAAAGGATTGGTATCACGAGGGGTGATCCAGATGGAAGGAAAAGATGATCATGTTTATCTGCGTCTTATCCGGAAGGATATTTCTTTTCATGGTACGAATCCGTCCCAACAAAGGGCTATAAAAAGGAAGGGACGGAAGAAGAAGAAAAAGGATGAACCAGATAGTATGATGTATGCATGAAAAGATTTAAATACTAGTACTATATACGTTCAATTGTAACGATAACACCCTCCCACCACCCCCTTATTATTATTTTCTCACTGATCAACCAGCGGTATATCTCTTTTTTTACCTATGTATTTTAATACAAGTTTCCTTTCTGAGCGGTAGATGTTCCGCAAGAGAAAGAAACCAGACATACTAAATGGGAATATATTCGCAACCTTATTTTTGATAGGTTGGCCCATCATGGTAGAGTCACTGCTGCAGATCAGTTATGACCTTGCGGATACATACTGGCTCGGCAACATGGGTGAGGAGGCTGGTAAGGAGGCTCTGGCAGCCACACAGGTTTCTTGGCCGCTGATATGGTTGATGGTTTCAGTGGGCAGCGGGTTCGGTGTGGCCGCCATCGCTTTGATATCACAACACACCGGTGCAGGTAATCACAAAGACGCCGAACTGGTAACTGGGCAGTTGTTCTTCTTCTTTATAGTGTTCTCAACAGCCGTTGCGATATTGGGATTCCTGATCTCGCCGGCCTTGCTCAATTCGATATTGACAGATAGTCCGGAGGTCGCCGCCCAGGGTACGGTCTTCATGAGGACCATATTCATCAGTCAACCCTTCATGTTCATCTTCATGGCCTTCGCTTTCATCCTCCGTGCATGGGGCGATACGTTAACACCTATGCTGATCACAACGGTGACCGTGACAGCCAACATAATCCTTGATCCCATATTCATCTACGGTATAGGACCGGTCCCGGAATGGGGTATATTCGGCGCGGCCCTGGCCACACTACTCACCCGTGCTGCTGCAGCGTCCATCGCCATGTACTTGATTTTCAGGGGAAGGGTAGGTATCACTTTGAAGATAGAGAACCTTAAGCCCAATTTTACACGTCTTAAAAAACTGCTCAAGATCGGTGCCCCGGCTAGCATCGGCAACAGTGGTACTGCCTTCGGGTTCGTAGCCATCATGTTCATAGTGGCAAGGGTGCACAACAGCGATGCAGCACTGGCCGCTTATAATGCCGGTGATAGGATCCTCGGAGTCATGTTCATCCTGATGAGTGGGCTAGCTATCGCAATGAGCACGATGGTAGGACAGAACCTGGGCGCTGGAAAAGTAGAGAGGGCGCAGGAAGTCGTCAAAAAAGGTATGCTCTCCATCGGTGCTTTGATGGGGGTGTTCACCATCGCTCTGTTCCTCCTTAGCAGGGAGTTCATAATAATATTCAATCAGAACCCAGACGTCGTGAGTAAGGGTACGGAGTTCCTTTTGATATTTTCCCTGAGCATGCCTTTCTTCGGTTTGTTCAGGGCGGTGAACGCAGTGTTCGAAGGATCTGGGCACACTAAGTACATGATGGGACTGGATCTGCTTCGATTATGGGGTCTCAGGGTGCCACTTGCTTTCGTATTCGCCCTGTTGATCGGTTTCCAGTCCAGGGGTGTTTGGATAGGCATGGCCTTGAGCAATGTGGTCTCTGCAGCTGTAGCTATCGTCGTTCTAGGGATGGGAAGATGGAAAACTAAGGTGATAGACGATCCTCCTTGTGAACAGACCTAGTAAAAAGGAATGGTGGGGCCGCCGAAATTTGAATTCGGGTGCCTAGCTCCCCATGCTAGAAGGATGGACCAAGCTACCCCACGGCCCCATTGAAAATGGGAAAGGGTTTCAGTACTGCATGACGTCGTCTATCAGATCCTTATGTGATACTATCATACGACGACAGCAGTAGCGTTCAACACCCAGGTCATCAAGAACTTCACCCGGGTCCTCGCCACGTTCTATGCGGCTGAGATATACTTCGTAGATGTTGGCTATCACTTTTCCACAGGTGAAACATCTTATAGGTATGATCATCGGTTTCACATCACCTGTAAGATTTCTGTCTCTTCTTCCTGGCTCCACGACCCAAGGGCTGCTTGGGTAACCTTCTCCTTGGATCGGAGACCAGTAAGCTCCTGTCGTACTCTTTGAATAGCTCTTCTAATTCTGGATCTTGATAGTAATCTACAAAACACAAAGCGATAGCCGTTCTAGCTGCTCCTGCCTGACCCATGACGCCTCCGCCCTGGACGTTGACATCCACATCTACTGCTTCTGCCTTATCGCCTACCAGCTGAACTGGTTCCTGGATCTTGAGTCTTGCCATGTGTGGTGTGTGTATCTCAAGGGGTACACTGTTGATCCTGATGCGCCCCTTTCCGTTGCGGATGGTCGCTTTAGCTATAGCGGTTTTTCTTTTTCCAGTACGTGTTACAACCTTTTTATCGGACATGATAATGACCTCTAGAATTTAGCTCCTAAATACGAAGACACTTCTGCCAAGGTGACACCTTTCTTACCTGTAGCCGATTTTACATCGGGAACTACTATTTCCGATTCTTCGAATTCCTTCGGTACTCCGATGTACGCTCTCAGGCGTTTAAATGCTTTTCGTCCCCGAGGCTGCTGATACGGAAGCATCCCTCTGACCGTACGTTTGAAGATCCTTTCGGGTCGTCGTGGGTAGAAGGGACCTTTTCTTTGCTTGCCCCTTTCTCTGTTCTGTCGATACTTGGCGAGTATGTTATCTTTGTCACCGACTATGAAAACCTTTTCAGCGTTGACTACTCTTACATCTTCGCCCTCTAGTAGATCCTTCACGACCAGGGTGGCAAGTCTTCCCAATACTTTGTTCTCTCCATCATATACCTTCATATTATTCACCCCATGATCCTCACGTCAGAACCCTTGGGATTGTCGTTAACCAGATCTCGTATGGTCACCCAGGATCCACCGGCACCTTCTATCTGCTTTCTAGCACCTTCGCTGATCTTGAATGAGCTGACCTGGACCCTTTTGTTCAGGTATCCCGAACCGAGGACCTTTCCAGGTACAACTATCGTCTCTCCGTCACTGGCGTGTCTTTGTATGGTAGAAAGGTTCACTTCGGCCCAGTTTTTCGAGGGCTTTTCGAGCCTTTCCGCCACGTCTCGCCAGATCGGTGCTGATTCGTTCCTTGCCCGACCTTTTAAGTATTTGACCAGGCGTATCAAATTTGGATTTGTTTTCTTTTCGAGTGTCATATCTGACTCCTCCGACATGCGGAAGTTTGCCCAACTCACACACTATGTTCTTTATAAATCTTACTATATCAGTGTTGCACCAACCATCGTGGTCAGCGTTCCTTTCACATCGATCCCACAGGCATCGGAAATATATTTAACCATGGATGACGATATACCAAAACAGAGGTGTTTGAAAAATGGGAAATTACGTAGTCGTGTCTAAGTTGACAGATGAAGGGAGAAAGACCGTGAAAGAGAACCCCC
>PUPH01000017.1 GCA_003553085.1 Thermoplasmata archaeon | reverse complement strand
TCCTATCTTCTTCCTCTTCAGAAACGGATAGGTCCTCGTGTGAACGTCTGACCGGGCTCCAGAAGCGTGCACCACAAGCTTTACATTCCTTAGCATACCGATCCACGGACTTGTGGCATTCAGGGCACTCGAATTCCTTCTCCTCGACCACGAATATCTCTCCACACTCGTGACACTTATCGTCCCCTTCGGAAACTATCGTACCGCACACGGGGCACAAGAATGTATCCCTCTCGAATTCGGCACCGCAGCCGGGACAGGCACGTGTCTCGCCATCTACGTGCTCTCCGCACCTCGGGCATTCGAACTCCTTCTGTCTTACACTCTCCCGCACCTTGATCTCCTTCTTATTTTTCTCCCCTTTACCTTCATAACGGTAAAGCAGATATATCAGAGTGATAGATAATCCGATGACCATAACGATCAGTGGTAAAGTATTACCTTCCATAATACTGAGAGATACCTGCATCGAAAAAAAGAGTTACAGCAACCATATTTAAGAATTATGCTCTAATTATTGCGCCAAATTAAAATAGTTCCACCTTTGATTACCCCTCGATGCGTATAGCTGTAGTGTTAGAAGACAAGTGCAGTCCGAGCAGATGTTCATATGAGTGTATTCATTACTGTCCCCGAGTGAGGACGGGGGACGAAACCATCGTTAAGACCAAGGATGGTATCCGGATCTCGGAGGAACTTTGTGCCGGATGCGGAATATGCACGGTAAAGTGCCCCTTCGATGCAATCAAGATAATAAACTTGGAAGAGGAACTGGATACCGATCTGATCCACCAATTCTCTGAAAACGGTTTCCGTCTCTACCGCCTACCGGTACCTCAGGAAGGGCAGGTGATAGGTATGCTCGGTTCCAACGGGATCGGTAAAACTACCGCTATCCGCATATTATCCGGTGAGGTGATCCCCAACCTGGGTGATTATGAATCCGAACCGTCATGGGACGCAGTCTTAGAGCATTATTCAGGCACATCCCTGGGAGATCATTTCGAGGCTTTGGCCAAAGATGAGATAGAAACTTCGGTAAAGCCCCAGTACGTGGACAAGATACCCGCACATTACTCCGGTAAAGTGGAAGGTCTTCTCGAGCGCGTAGGGGATGGATACATGCGCTGGATGGAACTTTTAGATATCGATCATATACTCGATTCACCCATACAGAAGCTATCGGGAGGTGAACTGCAGAGGGTAGCCATAGCAGCCGCATCCACCAAAGAGGCGGATATATACTTCTACGACGAACCATCGTCGTATCTGGACATAAAACAGAGACTCAACGTGGCCAAGGCCATCAAGATGAAAAGCGAGGAGAGCCCTGTCATAGTCATAGAACACGACATAGCGGTGTTGGATTTCCTGGCGGACAACGTACACATACTGTACGGTTCCAAAGGTGCTTACGGCGTAGTAGCCCATCCTCGCACCGTTAGACGCTCGATAAACACCTTCTTGAAAGGCTTCCTTGATGAAGAGAACGTGCGCTTTAGAGATAATGAGATCGCATTCCACAGACACGCTCCCAGGGGGGAGCTGCATCACGAAGCCCTGATAACCTACGACAAGCTGGTCAAGGAATGGGATTCTTTCAAACTTGAGACCGAACCAGGTGAGATACCCAAGGGAGAGGTGATCGGGATAGTCGGTCCCAATGCTACCGGTAAAACCACCTTCGTCAAGATGCTCGCCGACGTGATCCAACCGACTGAAGGGGAGCTGATCAAAAACATAACCGTCAGCTACAAGCCACAGTACATCAAACCGAATTATCCAGGTAGGGTCATAGACCTTTACCGTACAGAGATCTACGAAGCGTTGAACAACGGACTATACAAAGCGGAGGTCCTCAGACCACTGGATATAGAACCTCTTTACGAGAGAGAAGTATCCACTCTGAGCGGTGGAGAACTCCAGAGGGTGGTCATCGCCCTGGCTTTGGGTAGAGATGCAGACCTATACCTGCTGGACGAGCCTAGTGCCTATCTAGATGCCAGTAGGAGGATGGATGCGGCAAAAGCCATCAGGAGGTATATGGAGAAAAGTGAAAATGCCGGCATGATAGTGGACCATGATGTTTACTTCATCGACTACGTTTCCGATCTGATAATGAACTTCAGCGGAGAACCAGGTGTCAGAGGTAAAGGAGAGGGTCCATTCGAGATGAGGGATGGTATGAACAGGTTCCTTTCCGATGTGGGTATAACGTTCAGAAGGGATCCGGATACAAACCGTCCTCGTGTCAACAAGTTTGACTCACGATTGGACAAGAAGCAGAAAAGAGATGGTGAGTATTACTACACATCATCTTAGAACGTGACAAGGTTTTCGATGGGCATATGTTCTAGCTCTTCCTCGATCAATTCAAGTGCCTGGACATCTTCCACGTTCTCCATGGGTGCTAACACCTTCATCATTATCTGATCGTGTGGGATGTTCTTTTGTTTTAATCTGATCTTTCCATCTTTATGCAGGAAAAGCACTGATGTGAAAGCGGTGATCAGATCGTTTATCCTTCCATCATGTATCATATCGAACTCGAGCGATTTCTGTTGATACCAGCAGATACGTTTCCAGATCAGTCCGATGTCCTTCTGCATGTCCTCTTTATGGGCCTTGGTATCAAAATTATCCTCACGCTCCTTCAACATCTTCTCTCTCTCTTTCTTTTTCTCCCTTCTAAGCCGGTCCATCTTTTCTCGGTACTGCGCCTCTTTTTTAGCTTCTTCGAAGGCATCTACCAGCTGCATCAGTGAAACAGGTTTTTTCTCGTCCCTTCTAACCGCCTTCTCTATCGGAAGTTCTCCATCCTCAAGAACATGTTCTTCGTATTCCATGTCGACTGGGTCTTCATAAAAGCCATCGTCGAACATATCCCAGTTCCACATGGGCTCTTCTTCCTGAACTAAGCATTCTTCCTCCTCCTCATGTTCTGCGTGGCTCAACACCTCTTCACACTGCATCTTCAATATGGACCATGCCATCCTGACCAGATGTCCTGCTACCGTGAAGTTGATGGTCTCTTTCTCTCG
>PUPH01000022.1 GCA_003553085.1 Thermoplasmata archaeon | reverse complement strand
GGGAAAGGGGGTTTTTATTCTAGCTTGGATTTCAACTGCTCTACGATGTCAGGGTTCCGTAGAGTAGATGTGTCTCCGTAGTCCTCACCAGCTTCCAGTTTCTTGAGGATACGCCTCATGATCTTACCGGATCTGGTTTTCGGTAGATCCTCGCTGAACCTGATGGCGGCGGGCTTACCGATTGGACCGATGATCTTGCCGACGTGGGCTCGCAGTTCCTGAGCGAGTTCGTCGGAGCCCTTGCGATCTCCTTCTAGGATCACGTACGCGACCGGGACGTGCCCTTTGAGGTCGTCCGGCTTACCGACTACGGCAGCCTCGGCGACTGCTTCGTGGTCCACCAAAGCGCTCTCCATCTCCATGGTGCTCAAACGGTGTCCGGCGACGTTCAGGACGTCGTCGATCCTTCCTACTACCCAGAAGTAACCGTCCTGGTCAACACGGGCTCCGTCTCCTGCGAAGTAAACGTCGGGTCCGTACTCGGACCAGTACGTCTGTTCGTACCTTTCAGGGTCCTCGTAGAGGGTCCTCAACATAGCGGGCCACGGCCGGTTGATCACAAGGTATCCACCCTGGTTGGCCGGTAGGCTTTTTCCACCAGCATCGTAGATATCCGCCTTCAAACCCGGGAACGGTCTGGTTGCACTGCCCGGTTTGAGATCCGTCAGTCCGGGGAGCGGGGTGATCAGTATCATACCTGTCTCGGTCTGCCACCACGTATCGACTATTGGGCACTTTCCGCTTCCGATCACATCTCTGTACCATTCCCAAGCACTCGGGTTGATGGGTTCGCCCACGCTTCCTAACAATCGTAAGGTCGATAGATCGCATCTCTCAGGATATTTCTTACCCCATTTCATGAACAATCTGATAGCCGTCGGTGCGGTATACAGCACGGTGACTCCGTACTTTTCGACTATCTGCCAGAATCGATCTTTATCAGGGTAATCCGGTGAACCTTCGTACATTATGGTGGTTGCACCGTTGGCCAGAGGACCATAGACGATGTAACTGTGTCCGGTGATCCATCCGATATCCGCTGTGCACCAGTACATGTCGTCGTCCTTTATGTCGAATACCCACTTGTGAGTGGTGGATGTACCCGTAAGGTATCCGCCAGTGGTGTGTACTACACCCTTCGGCTTACCGGTGGTACCGCTGGTGTACATTAGGAATAACATGTCCTCTGAATCCATCTTTTCCGGTTCACATTCCGTGGACTTATCTTCGACCAGATCGTGATAGTAAACATCTCTATCCTCTTCAAGGGATATGTCGTCCCTCTCCAACCTATCTACCACGACCACTTTTTCGACGCTGTCGGCGCCTTCCAATGCATCGGTGGCGTTCTCCCACATCTTCAGCTTCTTACCTCTTCTGTAATATCCGTCTGCGGTGACCAGCACTTTTGATTTGGAGTCCTGCAGTCTGTCCCTCAACGCCTTTGGAGAGAATCCTCCGAAAACCACACTGTGCGGCGCTCCGATACGAGCGCACGCCAGCAGTCCGATGGCGAGTTCGGGGACCATGGGTAGGTAAAAGGTGACTATGTCTCCTTTGCCCACGCCGAGTTCTTTTAGTCCGTTGGCGAACTTGCTGACTTCGTCCTGCAGCTCTGAAAAGGTGAGCTTTTTGGATTCATCCGTGGGCTCGCCCTCCCAAATAAGCGCGGTCTTGTCGCCCTTTCCGTTCTCAACGTGCCTGTCAACACAGTTGTAGGATGCGTTGATCTTACCGTTAACGAACCATTTAGCGTAGGGTGGATTCCACTCGAGTACCTTATCCCACTTCTCGTACCAATCCAACTTCTCCGCACGTTCTGCCCAGAACTCTTCGTAGTTCTCCTCAGCATACTTGTAAATCTCCGGGTCGTTGATGTTAGCGTTCTTCTTGAATTCCTCTGGTGGAGGATATATGTTCGTATCCTCCAACGTTGTTTTGATATGACTTTCTTTTTCTGCCATGATTTTACACCTTCGTATTATGGAACTAAAGCAAAATCAACCACATATATAGGTATTTTTTGGTCGGTTAACCCCGTTTATCATTTTTATACAAGACGATTGTTTATTTTATTTGAAGATGTTCCCTCTAAAATACCAGATATTTACGGCTAAAGTCGATAAGTATATTCGTCACTAATCGGTGTTTTATGGAGTGATATTACCGTAATAATTACTGACCACTTCACCACCGTACTTTAACTCTATCTCGATGTTATTTACATGTCCCTGATCCACTTCTATATCGAAGGAGATGCGTTCAGTGGTCCTACCGGGTACGTTCACATCGAGGTCACCCGAATCCACCATACGATCACCGTCTCTGGTCACCGTCCATTCGACCACGGCGTCCCCTTCAGGTTTACCAAGGTTGGAAAGGTAAACATATGATGTGAAGCCTCCTTCGGTCTCACGATGATATACCTCTTGGATGTCGAAGTTGGGTTCATCTTCCGGACCCATCCGGTCGATCATCACTGCCATGGCTACGGTGGACAGTAATAGCAGGATGATGAAGAACAAAAAGAACATCTCAGGTCCGGTGAGGCCTCGATCATCTTTTATCATACTTTTTCCTCCATATGATCGCCGTGATGATAATGATCAATATCATGGTCCCGGCAGAGACGAAGGGCATATCTTCATCCATGGCATACTCGTCCTCTATATCATCCTCGGGGATATCGTCTTCTCTCACTCTAAGGGTTTGCCTAGCTTCGTAACTGAAGAATTCGTCTTCGTAGCTGCGATAGGCGATCCTGTAATTTCCCACGGACAAGGTCAAGTTGAAAGATACCTGAACGCTTTGATCTACACCTATGGAATCCACGGGAAAACGATCTTGAGATATGAAGATATTTTCAGACGCCCGGTCGGCGGGCATGACCATGTATTCAAGTTCCAGCGGCCCACTATCCTTGTCACCTCTGTTCACCATGGTAACATGGGCGGTGATGTTCACCGTATCATCCTCACCTTCCCTATGAAATTCAAATAGACCCCTTTCAACGTGTATCTCCGGACGCCGGGATAATTCCCGGT
>PUPH01000007.1 GCA_003553085.1 Thermoplasmata archaeon | reverse complement strand
CTATGAACCACACACCAAAGACAGCCATCAACAGTCCACAGGCTGCGAAAACCTTCCTGCTGTGCTTTTCCCAATGATCCAGTGTACTGTGCGAAGAAAAAGATAAGAACGAGTACCAGACCAGATCGCAGGACCAGTGTATCACCGCTAAGAGGATCAGGAGCAGGATACCGAACTCCAGGGCCCGGGATATGAGTGCGGCGCCGACGGTGGCCCACCATATAAAAAAATACGGATTTGCGGCGCTGGTGATGAATCCGACAGTGGCGGGAGAATAAGGAAACCTCTTTGCCTCATCCTCCACGGGTTTGAAGAGTTGAGCGCCCATGTATATGAGTAGAAGACCACCCACTACACCGATGGTCGCCTTCACTTCCCAAGCGGTGATGAACGTAAGACCAAGGGCTACTATCGCGATGATCGGGAACTCTACCAATCCATGACCTAGTGCGATCTTGATTCCCGCTTTCTTATCCTCAGCCCCCTTTGCTATGGCACCGGCGGTGACCGGTCCCGGCATCATGACTCCGCTCAGTGAGATGACGATGGTAGCTCCTAGAAGTAGTAACGGCTCGAGCATCTAACGTTAGCCCACTACCGAATACTCCTGTTCCAGGTCCATACCCTCGAACCTTTCCACGCTCAATCGATCAATGTCCATGGACGGTGTTTCACCTAGTATCAGCTCGGCGGTGACTTTGTCCACGACCGGAGATACCATGAAGCCGTGACCGCTGAAACCGTTCAGCTGGTAGAACCGTCTCACCTCGGGTACGGGACCTATTATGGGCTGAGCATCCGGTGTCGTATCGTACAAGCCCGCCCACTGCCGCAGCATGTTGACCGAACGGAACTGGGGTATGAAGTCCACCAATGTTTTGGCCATCGTCCTCATGAACCATAGACTGGAGCGTTGATTTATACCCTCTTTCTCGTCGGGATTACCTATACCTCCCACGATGTTACCGTGTTTGCTCTGACTGAAGTAGATACCGTGGTGGAAAGAGATGATCATGGGTTCTAAGAATCTAGCGAAGGGTTCGGTGACCATTATCTCGTGCCGGTACGGTTTGTTCGGCAGTTCTACGCCCACCATGTCCGCGATATCAGACGACCAGCCTCCGGCGGCGTTGACTACGGTATCCGTCTTGATCTTACCGTCGGATGTCCTCACCGAGGCTATCTCATCTCCACTGGTCTCTATATCTAGGACCTCGGTATGCTCTCGGATCTCAACACCCGTCTCTCTCAAAACACGGGCGTATCCGTGTACCACCGGGAACGGATAGACAGTTCCATCACTTTGGTTGAATGTGGCCGCTTTCACCTTGGATATGTTCAACTGAGGTACCATCTCTTTGGCCTCTTCAGGAGAGACGTACTCGGTATCCAGCCCCATCTTACGCTGCAGTGCAACGTTTTCTTTGAACTGTTCCAGTTCATCATCGGTGAACGCGAGTACAAGATAGCCCCCCTGTATGAACTCAAGATCCTCTTCTAACTCATCGGATAGTTCTTCGAACATCTTGGTACTTTCCATAGCCAGCTTTATGTTCTCACTAGAGCTCCACTGCTGTCTGATCCCCCCTCCGTTCCTGCCGGAGGCACCGGAGCAGATGTATGATTTTTCCAAGATCACGACGTCGGTATACCCCTTCTTTGCAAGGTGATATGCGGTACCGAGACCGTTGACACCGCCTCCGATTATCACTGCGCCGGCTTTATCTGTCATCTTCATCACCTGCCAGCACACCGAAAGATACCTGTCGGGACGGGGGTCTAGCCGTTGGTTCGTCCATGTCATCGGGCCCCTTCCCTAACTTCCTAGCCAGTATCCTTTCTGTTAATGGTATGCATGTCTTACCTTGACACTGTCCCATGGCCAACCGGAGGTGGCGTTTCAACGACTCCAACTCGGTATATCCATCTTCTATGGCTTCTACTATCTCTTCTTCCGTGATATCTTCACATCGGCATATGGTCACCGTCATGCTTTCACCTCCACGCCTCTAACGTCCCATATGTTCTTTTTATCCACGGATATCGTTACACCATAAGTTTTGCCGGAACTTCTGATGCGTACGACTTCGGACTCCTGGACTATTTTCCCCTCTCGATCCAAGGCATTGACGATATCACCCTTTTCAGGGACCGGTAAGTACTCGTAAGGGACTGTTACGGTGCACGGATCCGATGTACAATCGATGATGAATATCGCGAGTCCGGGGCACTCCGTTACACAAACTCCACAACCTATACATCCTTCGAAATCAACGTTAGGGATGTCCGTTATCTCGTCCATGGAGATGGCTTCTTTGAAGCATGCGGCCACGCACGGGTCGCAGGGGATCTTCTCGATACACTCGATCACCACCACCGGGCCCTTTTCAACCCTGTCCGCCGAGGGTTTAACGATATCTTCTAGCGTTAAAACTCCAGTTTCTTTATATTCGCCCATCAGCACACCTCCTCATCCAAGGTACACATCTTAACACCTTTCCTAGGATACTCGCCGTAGGGGCCTTTACGCATCTGTTCGATACCGGCTTTCACCTCTTCCTTTCCATCACTTATCTCCTTCGAGCCGCCTACGAGCTTTTCAACCAGGGCAAATCCCGCTAGCTTTCCCTCTAGGGCAGCTACTGTAGCCTCCTCTATACCGGCGGAATCGCCGGCTACATATACACCTTCAACCGTAGTCTCCATATCTTCACTCCTGATGGGGACGAACCCGCCGAGTTCCCTAACGTACTTCATCTCCGCACCGGCCTGCCTCAAGAACTGATTGTCAGGATGCAGTCCCACGGCGATGCATATAACATCGCACTCCAATTCCCTCTCGGTACCAGGAACGGGCTGCCAGCTTTCGTCGAGCTTGTGCACCACGGCGCCCGTTACTTTCTCAGTCCCAAGGGCCTCTTTGATAGTATGCCTGGTACTTATGGGTACCCCGGCACGACGTAGTTTGGACGCGTGTACCTGATATCCGCCGAAGTGAGGCATGGCTTCTATGACCTCCACCACTTCGACGCCGGCTTGTATCAACTGGTAGCTG
>PUPH01000051.1 GCA_003553085.1 Thermoplasmata archaeon | reverse complement strand
GAGTTTTACCTGGTTCGCACCTTCGAAGGTTTTATTAACCCGACGATGTTTTTGGTTTAAAAACTATTTAAACTAGTCCAACATGATGTGATATTTATGAACGGTCTTAAAATCGAGAACGTAGTGGCGTCATCGTCAATGGAGAGAAAACTTGATCTGGAGGAAGCATCTCGGATACTGGATGGGTCGGAGTACGACCCGGAAAAGTTCCCTGGACTTGTTTACCGAGTAAAAGAACCGAAAACGGCGATCCTTTTGTTCACCAGTGGAAAAGTGGTGTGTACAGGTGGGAAGACGGTGGATGATGCTAGATCTAGTGTGAATCAGGTGAAGGACCTGTTGAACGACGGTGGAGTCGAGATATCGAATGAGATCCAGGTCACTGTTCAGAACATCGTCGCATCGTACGGTCTCGGTGCGGATCTGAATCTTAACTCCGTGGCGATCACGTTAGGTCTTGAGAGGGTGGAGTACGAACCCGAACAGTTTCCTGGACTGGTTTACAGGCTGAGGGACTCCGACGTGGTTTTACTGCTGTTCGGCTCCGGAAACATGGTCTGTACCGGTGCCAAGGATATCAAGGATCTAGAGAACGCGGTAGATCATATCAAAGGCGAGCTTAGAGGGGCGGGATTGATCCATTAAATCAGAATTACCGATCTTCGACAACCATATCCACCTTCAAAAACGGGGTGGAGGCATACGGTCGGTGAAGAAGTTTGAAAGAGCGGGAGGCACCCATCTCGTACTCTCACATCTTCCATATCATGATCTCAGAGATTGGGATAAGAACGGATATGCACCGATATACGACAGGACGGTTGATTTCGCAGAGTCCGCCATGGAAGAGACCGACGTTGAAGTATATGTGACCCTCGGTCCCTACCCGGTCGATATGGTAAAGATGGAGCAGAGGATCGGATCGGAAAAAGCTGAATCCATACTGATGGAGGGGATGGAACTAGCCGCCAGGTACGTGGAAGAGGGTAAAGCCATCGCCTTGGGTGAGATCGGCAGACCGCATTTCGACGTATCTGATGAGATAATGGAGGCGTCCAACCGTGTAATGATCTATGGTATGGAGTTAGCTGCAGATCTATCGTGTCCGGTGGTTTTGCACACTGAAAGTACCGATCCGGACGTATGTAAAGAGATCGCCCTTTTGGCGGATGAGGCCGGCTTGGACCGGGATAAAGTGGTGAAACACTACAGTCCACCTCTGATATCGGAAGAGGAGAATCATGGGTTGTTCCCTTCGGTACTTGCCAGCGAAAGGAACCTACGGGCGGCATTAAAAAAGGGAGATAGGTTCGTCATGGAAACAGACTTCCTGGATGACCCGGATCGTCCCGGGGCGGTATTGGGGATAAAAACTGTACCGAAGAAGACTTTCAAACTATATGATGAAGGGGTATTGAGCGAAGCCAATTGGCGAAAGATACATCAAGTAAATCCCAGCAAGATATATGATATCGACATAGAGATATGATCATGGTTTTTTCCTGAGCACGGTTTTTAAACGTCGTTTGTAGTCGTGTATCATTTTTGAGATGTCCGAAGGTACTCCGTATTTCTTTTTACCCTCATTCATCAGATATATCCTAGTTTCCAGCAGGTTCATCCCCAGAACAAGGAAGAAGAAGACGATGATCACATATGGAACAAGGGAGGGATTCATATGGTAGACATCGGTATTCAAAGGATAGTAGAGGTAAACTGTATCTTCTGGAAAAAAGGTGTCCATAAGCAGGTGGCTGGATGAAACCAGAACTATCACCAAGGATATCCGAGTCATCACGCTAGTTTCTTTGTTCTTCTCGTACAGGTAGCATATCAGTAATAAGATCAATGGAGCGTAAACCATGACGATAGCCGTATGAAATATCCTCATGCGAAAAAAACCTTGGTCCATCAGTATGTAATCGAAGTCTATGAAAGCGTTAACACCCAGTGCCATGACCGCTGCGGTGATCCACTTTCTTTTAACGTGCAACCCGACACCTATGATTATGAGTACCGAGATGAGCACGTGGTACACTGGATGCATGCGATATCTATTTTCTTCGATGGTAAATAAACTTATGCCGCATTTCCAAACACAATATTGATTTACCTTCGACCGTATCGATATATCATGATGAGCGATTCCCAATTGGTTGATTTCCTGAACGAGTTTCTCTCCATATCCGAGATACAGGACGACACCATCAACGGTATCCAATTAGATTCTCCAGCGGAACCGGAAAAGATAGCTTTTGCAGTGGATGCTCGAAGAGACGTTATCGAACAGGCTTTGGATCATGACCTACTCATAACACACCATGGTTTGTTTTGGGAGGATCTTGGCCGCGTAGTTGGAAGGTTTTACGACCTGATATCCATGATGATCCATAACGACCTGGGACTTTACACGGCACATCTGCCATTGGACATACATCCTGAGATCGGTAACAATGTACTCTTGACCGAGGCTTTAGGGGCTGTACCCAGAGACACATTCATGGAGTACAAAGGAACTGAAGTATGTTTGATGGCTTCCTTCGACGAGCACTTCGAAGTCCAGGAGATATCCGGGAAGCTGGAAGATTTAACCGGTAAACAACCGTTCGTACATCTACCGGAAGAAAAGGTGTCCGAAGTAGCCATCATGACCGGCAAAGGGGGTATGGCACTTTCCCAGGCTCAAGAGCAGGGTGCCGAGCTGTTCATCACAGGTGAGAGATCATATATGACTTACAATCTAGCGGTCGATCTAAAGATGCCTGTGATATTCGGCGGTCATCATGCCACGGAAACTCTGGGTATCAAAGAGTTGATGGAAGTTGTTGAGAACGAGTTCGATCTAGACTGTGAATTCATCGAGAACGTTTCGCCGATCTGATCAGTCCTGGGATACCACTGTAGCCAGCATGGTGCAGGCCCGGAACAGCTTGTAGTTCGCCTCGTAGTCCCCGGTATCGATAACGAACTCCTTAGCCCCTACTCGTTCCATTTCTGGGAGCAGTTCTAGATTGTCCAGTTTACCAGCGTCCTTGAAGAACATCCTAAAGGTCGTATCGTCGGCTTTCAATACCTTTCCCTCGTTCTT
>PUPH01000061.1 GCA_003553085.1 Thermoplasmata archaeon | reverse complement strand
TATTCGAACCGACAGTCCAATATGTAGTTCATGTTGTCCGTTTTGTAGACCGATGCGTTGTGCATACGAAGATTTGCACTGCACGCCATTTTCTCGATCATCTTCATGGTGGTCGTCGGGCTGAAGGGGACTATCTCCACAGGAAGTTCGAAATTCTCACCGAGTCTCTCCGATAATTTTGAACTATCGACTATGATGATCAATTCTTTCGAATTCATGGCCACCATCTTCTCTCTCAGGAGTGCGCCACCTCCTCCTTTGATGAGGTTCATGTCCGGGTCGACTTCATCGGCGCCGTCTATGGTAAGATCGACATGTTCGTGCTCATCGAGTGTGCTGAGCGGGATGTTGAGTTCTTCCGCATGGTCCCGGGTAGCTTTCGAGGTGGGTATCCCTATTATATCTAAGTCCTCCTTTCTGATCCTTTCAGCAATGGCTTCCACCGCATGTTTGGTCGTGGAACCCGTACCTAGGCCGACTACCATACCATCCTCAACATACTGAGCAGCATTCCTCCCTGCGTTCCTCTTTTCTACTAACATCGTTGGGTCATCGGAGTAAAGGTATATATTATGTTCGCATTTAGCACTGTCCGAGGAAGGATTTATATATAACGAGCTGTTCGTCGGATTACGTAATTCAAGGTGTTAACGATGGCTAGATTCCCTGAAGCAGAAAAAAGATTACTTCATAAAAAGATATGTATGCACTGCTCGGCCAACAATCCGATACGGTCGAAACAGTGTCGTCGCTGTGGAAGCAAACAACTTAGAATGAAAGCCCGAGAGAGCAGAAGGCTTTAATCATCCTTCTTTGAAGGACATTCCATGTTGGGACAGAGCTCCCACGGCCTTCTTCCTTTTGTTATTATCTTCATCTTAGGAGAATCGCATTCTTCACAAACATCTCCTTCGTAGATGACCCTACCTTTCTGCGGAAGAGGATAGGTCCTTTTACATTCAGGATAGTTCGAACAGCCGAGGAACCGTTTACTCCGGTATGACCGCATCTCCATGATATCTCCGTCACAATCAGGACACTTACCCCTGAACCTTTTATCCTTAGAATACTTACAATTGAGATCCACACACAGTTCTTCCGTGTCACCACGATGATACACTCTTATCTTCGGTGCCCCACACTCCGGGCAGCTTTTGTTCGCCGGTTGTACCGACCCGGTTCTGGGTATCTGATAAGTGTTGTCACAGTCAGGGTAATTGGTACATCCCACGAACCGTCCCCTCTTACCTTTCCTTTCGACCAGAGTTCCTCCACACTCGGGACACTCGCCCACTGAATTTTGGTCTATCAAGGAGTCTTTTAGTTCGTTTCTGATCTCTTCCTTATCCTTTTTCAAAGATCTCATGACAGTTTCCAACATCTCCCTGGATTCGTCCACGACCTTCTCTTTATCCAGTTCGTTCTCGGCGATCCTCTGCATGTCCTCCTCCAGAGTCTTGGTCATATCGGGTTTAGCCACCATGTCCGCGTGTGCTTCCAAGGTTTTGATAACGGATTTGCCGGACTGGGTCGCCCGTGGTACCTTGCCTGTAACGAACCCTCGGTCATACAACTTTTGGATTATCTGATGTCGGGTACTCTTCGTTCCCAAACCGAGTTTCTCCATCTCCCTTATCAGATATCCTTGGGAATATCTTCTAGGCGGTTTGGTCTCCTCCTCTGAGAGTAGGATATCCTTCACATCTACAGTTTCTCCCACTTCCAAGGGAGGTACGATGTTTTCACGGGGTTTGAAATAGGGGTAATACTTCATCCACCCCTCTTCGATCACTTCGTAACCGCTGCACTCGAAGCCTTCACCGTCTATATCAAGTTCGACATCCCTGGTCATGGCCTTTCCAGCAGGTGCTACGGTAACTAAGAAGCGACGAAGTATCAACTCGTAGATCTTCCATTCTCTCCCCTTGAGCTTGCCTTTGGTAGCGGCCTTGATTGGATATATGGGCGGATGGTCAGTGGTCTGCTTCCGGCCTCTACTGGCTCTGATCTTCTTCTGCTGAAGTATCTCTTCCACCTCTTCGGACAGCTCTGAAGATTTCAGTTTTTCCAAATGACCTTTCAGGTTCAATGTTCTGGGGTAAACAGTGTTCTCGGTACGGGGATATGATATCCAACCTGCGGTGTACAGGTCCTCGGCGGTCTTCATGGCCTGGGCCGGTGTCATGTCAAGTTTGGTCGCATCGGAGATGAACTGGGTGGTGTTGAAAGGGGGGAGAGGCCATACTTTTTTCTCCTCTTCTTCGAACGATGTGATGGATGCAGAATCTGAATCCTCTAGTTTTTCGTAAATACTTTCAGCCTTTTCAGTCTCCCAAATCCTTCCTTCTTCATGACGGGCTTTGAACTCGATATCCTTCTCAAGTAGTGCATCGATCAGCCAGTACGGCTCCGGCTCGAAGTTCTCTATCTCCTCATCCCTATCCACTATCAAAGCGAGGGTCGGGCTTTGGACCCTGCCTGCAGAGATAAAATTTTTACCGAGATGGCCGGATGTTTTAGAAAGGAACCGTGTGAGCACAGCACCCCAGGCCAGGTCTATCACCTGCCGGGATTCAGCCGATTCCGCAAGGTTGACGTCCACTTCTTCCAGTGACGAGAAGGCCTGCTCTATCTCCGGCTTCGATAGCGAACTGAACCTGGCTCTCTTCACATCGATATCGGGCTTCTTCTCCTGTAAGATCCTGACGGCCTCTAGGCCGATCAGCTCTCCTTCCCGGTCGAAGTCAGTTGCCACGATGATACGGTCCGCATCCTGTACTTTTTTACCCAATAAAGATACGATCCTGGAGGCGGTGACCTCCTTCACAGGTTCTACCTGTATGAGGTCCTCCTCATCCACCTTCCCCCAATCGTTGTAACCTTCCGGGTAATCGTACTCGACGATATGCCCCCTCAAACCGGTCACGACGTATTTATCACCGTCCCTTTTGAACTCATAATGAGGTATCTTAAAATAATAATTCCTATCCATGTCTCCGTTGGAGAGTAGATAAGCTATCCTCGAAGCCGCGCTGTTCTTCTCACATATGACTAAAATATTCATCGTCCGCTTTCAACGAAGGTCATGTTATTTAATACTTCCGCGG
>PUPH01000097.1 GCA_003553085.1 Thermoplasmata archaeon | reverse complement strand
GAGAAAGTAACAAGGACATCGATATCGCTCTCCGGTTTCTCTTCATCGTTAATATATGATCCAAAGATCGCAACCTTTATCGCTCCTTCTTGCTTTAGATGATCTGCGATATCCCGATATATATCGTCCTTGTTCATTTTGGAAACTCCTTTGTCATATCTTTATAACTTTTCGATGACTTAAATATTTCTGTTTTCGGTTATCAGTATGTACTAAAGGAACAGGGTTCCTAAGTGTGTGGATAGTAAAGTGGGGCTTCCGAAGAAGAGATGGATCAGCTCTCGAGATGATCTGTTTTAAAACTTGTTGGGGGCGGCGGGGGATAAACTGACGCAGATCGTGTACGAACTACGTCAGGTGGCAACCGGATTACATCCTTCGCTTTCTTTCGGAATTAGAGTAATTCCGAATTACCATCAGAATAATGTTCTATTCTGATTAGGTCTCGGTTTTGAACCTCGAAATCAGACGCTGTTCGTGTCTACTGGAATTTTAATTGAAAATTCCATCGATATTTAGAATTTTCGAAGAAAATTCTGAAACATACGAGTTACCTGACGGCATTCGTAATCAAAATATGATTAACAGACGCTGTTCGTAATGATTTTTGGGATGACTTGATCTTAATATTTTGATGTCTGGGGGGAGGGGGTAACTGACGGTGTTCGTATTATGAACGGCGTCTGGTGGGGTCTTGGTAACGTAGTAGGTGGTTTTACAAACGTGTTACGTAAAAAAGCGTGATTTGAAGAGGTTTTTAAACGTGTTCGAGGTGGTTTTGGGTTTAATTTAAGGTGTTTTAAGTTCGATAAAAAGATTTAAACATTCAAGGTGTTTTCCAAAGTCGTGAGTCAAGAAAATACCTATAAACATAAAGATGATCCAGAAGCAAATAGCGATGAATCATCTTATTATCAAGATTTAATAACAGAATCTTTAATATAATGTGATTTTCCCGTCATTTTATACTAATTCATAGTGAGTTTTTCTACCAGCACCTTTTCTTACAATAATATTTTTTTCTGTTAGTTCTTCAAGATCTCTAAGAGCAGTACTTTTAGAAATACCACGATTTATTTCCCGGTATTCCCTATTCGTTATTTTTCCACGCTTTTTCAGATATTCGAATGCCTTTCTCTGCCTTTCATTGAGCTCGACCTCTTCTTTTTCTTCTTCCTTAAATTGTTCCTCTGTTGAAAATATCGTTACTGTTGTAGAATATTCATCAAATTCGATCCTTGGAAGTCTTGGCGATAAAGGATGTTCTTCATGTTCTTTGATAATCTTGTCCCATCCCTCTCCAATTTCCTCGATATAATCATCAGATAATCATCAGATAATCATCAGATAATCATCAGATTTTAGGCTTGTACCTAGTAGCTCTTCCTTCTCCAACACGGTCTAACAGGTCTAACTCAAAGAGCTTTGTAAGTTCATTATTTGCTGTATCATGAGACACTTCGTTGATTTTTCTATATTCTTTATTGCTTATACTACCTTCTCGCAATGCATACTTCAATCCCTCTCTCATCCTTTGGTTTATTTCGGTATGTTCTTCTAGTTCAGAAAGAAGGACCGCTTTCCCAGGAGATTTGAAGATCACCTTGGTCTCGATTGGATCAATTTCATATTCTGGTTCAGGCATTCCGTGTTCTTCACATTTTTCTCGTATCATATATATTCCAGTTCCATATTTTTCGACTAGACCCACATCGTACATCAACTGAGATAAAACTGGATTCACAGGGACATGTTTAGGGTTTTTTGGAGAAACTCCCTCTGGAAATGATCCCGGGTTTATGATTTCTATTCGATCATCAAAAATCATAACCCTCGTATCAGCAGGTTTATTATAATCCCTGTGGATGAGCGCGTTAATAACACATTCTCTTAAAGCGATGATTGGATATTCGTTCTTATCAATCCTTTTAAAATCTAATTCAGTTCTGAATCCAAATGTTTTGATATTATTTCTAAAAAATCGTTCAATCCCTTCTACAATCTCCCAAACAGCTCCTTCGTAATCATTTCTATCTGTGAAATCTCTAGTGACCTTTCTTCCTGAAAATCTTGCTGCCCTAAGCCTTGACTGATGGATGAATCGTTGAGGTTTTTCAGCAAAAAATAAAACACCTGCGTTGGTAGGTTTGAAATCACCGTCAATTTTTTTAACAGCGCCAATATTGCATAACAAATTGTTTATGGGCATGCCTGACGGTTTACTATTACCTCTTACATCTTTTCTACGGCTCATATACCATTTGACCTTCTCTTCATCGATATCGTCTAACGTAGCTTCCTCGCATATCTGTTCGTCCCAGTAGGATTTTTTACCTGAGTTTTTTGCAAGATTCCTTATCTCCGAGGAGTTGAGTTTGTGCGTACTTTTTCCTCCTCTTTTGTAGGCTCTGTTTCTGTAGAATACCGGTTTTTCTTGACTTTCATTCACTTCTATGATTACGATATCTTTACCATCGACCTTTACTATGCTTATCGAAGGGTAGATCTTTGGATCGGTGTGCTGCTTTATGCGGTTCGCTAGTTTTTCTAGAGTGTTCTTTCCGAGGTCTACTCCTTTGATCGTCCCTGAGTCATTTACTCCAATGACGATGTAACCACCGCTTGCGTTGGAGAAACTGGAGATCGTTTTACCGATGGATTCGCTCAAGCTCAATGACTCTTTGAACTCGGTCTTGGCAGATTCTCCTCCCTGTATCAGTTCTTTCAATCGTTCTTGGTCCATGTTCTCTATACCTGATTGTCTTTTGCCTTTTAATCTATTTCGCTTACACGAATTCGTAGTAAGCGTGGTGGTTGAAGGCGGCTGTGTGAATCTTGTGTTCTGGTATCGAGGTGCGGCATTGGATGGCTTCCTTGTATAACGCTAGTTGGGATGCGTGGCGTTCCGGTCGGTTGAGATTTGGTTTGTGCAGGAACGAGTTCCTCCTTTCACTTCGGGCAAAGCCCTCGTGATGTAGTCCAGGATGTAGAGGTTGTCGTACCTGATCTGTACGAGGTCTATGTGGCCGGTGATTGGTTCGTCTATGTCTAAGGATGTTTCCTGAGGACGAGCAGAATCACTATTCTGCGAGTAGGAGGAACGTAGTTCCTTC
>PUPH01000085.1 GCA_003553085.1 Thermoplasmata archaeon | reverse complement strand
CGGATTTCCTGCTGTTCTGGATCAACATGGAAAGAGCGCACTATATAAAATTGGTCCGGGGTGGCAGCAACCCGGCCATCGAAGGCTACTGTCTGGATCCCAGTCGTGTGACCGAATGTCTCAATCACTGTCACACCAGCATACACATGTCTGGAACACTGGAACCCCTTGACGAGTACCGGGATTCTCTGGGACTCCCCTTCGATACCGTCACCCGTATATATCCCCCACCTTTCCCGCCTGAAAACAAAGCGGTATACTACATGAGGGGTGTGACCACGAAGTATGATAGGATGAATAGGGACGACACCATGGTGGATAGTATCCGTGATATATTGGAGGATGTTCTGGAGTCAGTGGACAGAAACACCGTCGTGTTCTTTCCCAGTTACAGGTTGATGGACCAGGTCTGCCGCCCGCTGCTCCAACGGGATGACGTTTTCATCGAGGGGCAGAGTATGAACCAGGCAGAACTGATGGAGCTAGTGGCTAGGTTCAAGGTCGAGGGTGGTAAACTGTTCTCGGTGATCGGGGGCAGGATCAGTGAGGGCATGGACTTTCCCGGTAAGGAGCTGGAGGTGGCGGTAATCGTGGGTATACCTTATCCAAAACCCACCGCTAGACAGAGGGGACTCCAGCACTACTATGATATGAAGTTCGGAAAGGGATGGGAGTACACGGTGAAGGCACCGGCGGTCAGGAAGATACTGCAGTCCTCCGGAAGGGTGGTACGCAGTGAGACCGATAAGGGCGCGGTCCTCATACTGGACGAAAGAGCGGTCCATTTCAAAGATTATCTGGAGGGACTTAGACCCATCGAGGAGCCCGCGGAAGGTATAAAGGGATTCTTTTCAGGAACAAAGTTTATATGAAGTATGTTACTGAACTCAACCGATGCACAAGATCTGCGACGTTAGTATGGAGAAGAACATACTGGAAGAGAACCAGCATATAGCCGAACACAACGAAGAACTATTCAAAGAACACGGCATCAGAGCCTTCAACGTTCTGGGTGCCATCGGCTCGGGTAAAACATCCCTGATCGAATCACTCTACAAAGGGATGGGTGATAAGAAAGTGGGTGCCATAGCTGGGGACCTGACCGGTGAGGACGATCATCTAAGGTTCAAGGCCCTCGGTATGCCGTCAAAGGCCATAAACACCGGTAAGGACTGCCATCTCGACGCGCACTACGTGAGCCATGCTCTAGATGATTTTCCCTTAGAAGAGATAGACTATCTGTTCATAGAAAACGTGGGCAACCTGATATGTCCGGTGGACTTTCCACTAGGGACTGAATCGGATATCGTCGTCATCTCGGTAACAGAGGGAGACGATATGATACGGAAGCATCCTCTGATATTTTCTCAGGCCGACGTCACAGTGGTGAACAAGGTGGATCTAGCTGATATCATGGGTGTGGACCTGGAAGTGATCCACAGTGATTTCAAAAAGGTGAACCCCAACGGTACGTTGATTGAGGCCGATGCCCGGAAAGGAAAGGGGATGGATGAGCTAGCAACTCTGTTGAACATACCCTATTCCTTACCACGATAGTAGGGTGAATCCTCCAACCTGACTGTTTTCGCGGGGTCCTGCTTTCTATAAAAGCGGCTCCTTTCCTGGAAGAGTAGCCCGATCACGAACCCTCCTGCTACAAGAGTGCCTACCAGGAAAGATGGTAGGCGGTCGTAGGCTTCGGGCAAGGGTACTAAAACACTCGTTTTTGATTTTTCTAGGGGTGAGATCGATACACTGTCTGCCTCGGGGTCATCGTACTCTATACCCAGATACAAAGACTGTCCATCTGGAGATGTGTTGACCCTCGCATCCTGTGTTTCTCCGTCCACATTGGCGATGGAACTCCAGCTGTAGTAACCTGTGATCCCCTTCGAAAGGGAGAACTCGTAAAATAATATGGGGTCCCGCTCAGGTATCACCAGACCGGGGTCTTTTACTATTTCACCATTGACGTCGAGTTCCTGTATGATCGTGAATGTGCCCAGGGGGATATCCTTGAGCCTCGATATCTCAAAGAAGTAGGTGACCTCCACGGTATCAGTTATATGAAGGATATTCAACTGGAAGTGAAGATCTATTTCTTTTTCGAAGAGTTCTATCTTTCTATCCATCGTGACTCTGAGATGGGGAAAGGCTCCATCTTCTATGTTCTCAGTTTTCACTTCCCACTCCCCTTCCAGGGGTATCTCAGCGCTGTGTTCCGAAGAATAGAACTCGAATGTTGTATACTCTATACTGAACAGATATTCGTTGAGTGAATATATGGATATAGAAGGAGTTTCCTCATCTATATCCACCTCGATCTCTCCGCCCTCCCCGACCATAGTGGGCTGGGCATGGGCGGAAGATAACAACAAGACCAACAGGCATATGAACGCCGTGGTCAACAGATTTCTTTTCATTTTCATGGTTTGCACCTTGTGAGTCCCCACCCTTCTGTTAAAAAGGGTTGAGGAGGTTTATCTTGATTCCTGTACGAGTTACACTGATTGAAACTACCTTGTATTATAAAAGCAATTTCGCACAGTCTTCGAACTAGAAGAATCTGTCCAACAGCAATGGGGCGATGGTGACCTCGCTGTTCTCTCCTTCTATGGTATCGGTGCAGAATACAGAGTCGAAGTGTTCCTCCAATTTTTTATTGGAACCGTGGACGAACAGTCCGTGGGTACAGCCTGCGTGTACCTCATCGGCACCCTGCCGGTAGAGCTGCCCGGCGGCCTTCATCATGGTACCACCGGTGGATATTATATCATCCAATATGACCACGGATTTCCCTTCTACCTTCATGTTCTTCGGCTCCATCTCCACCGTGGATGCATCTATCCGGGTCTTCTTGAGGTGATCCCAAGGCAGATCCACGCTGTTTGCGGCTATTTTCACACGATCTACGGCACCCTCGTCTGGAGACAAGAAAAAGTCCGGTTCATATCTCATGGAATGCTCGGCCAAAAGTTCCATGGCGGTGAGGTCTTCGGCGGGTATACTGAAGAAGTCGGTTATCTTATTTGAGTGTAGATCCACGGCTGCAAACCTATCTGAATACTGATCGATGGTCTTGGCGATGGCCCTTGCACTCACACCCTCTCCTGGCTGGAAGGCCTTGTCCTGACGGGAGTAGCTGTAATAGGG
>PUPH01000016.1 GCA_003553085.1 Thermoplasmata archaeon | reverse complement strand
TGCTGCCTCCTACAGGCTATCTTAAGGAGGCCCGTGAGCTATGCAGTGAGAAGGACGTACTGTTCATCGCCGACGAGATACAGACCGGTCTCGGGAGGACCGGTAAGATGTTCGCATGCGATTGGGAGGAAGTCGTTCCGGACATATACATACTCGGTAAAGCCCTGAGCGCCGGGGTTTATCCGGTATCCGCGGTAGCTGCGGACGAAGAAGTGATGAAGGTGTTCAACCCCGGATCCCACGGTTCCACATTCGGTGGTAATCCGTTGGGGGTAGCGGCGGCTACCAAGGCTCTAGAGGTGATACAGGATGAGGACTTCGTCAAGAATTCACTGGAGATGGGTCGTTACTTCAGGAAGGGATTGAACGAGATCGACAATCCGGTGATCAAAGATGTGAGGGGAAGAGGACTGTTCATCGGCGTGGAGCTGACGGAGACGGCCAGACCCTACGCTGAGAGGTTACAGGATGAAGGAGTACTGGTCAAGGATACTAGGGGAACCATACTTCGGTTCGCACCTCCGCTGGTGATAACGAAAGAAGAGGTCGATTGGGCCTTGGAGAGGGTACGTAAGGTACTCTCCTGAACCTTCAGAGGTCTTTCTTGGCCACGTACTGCATCAGCAGCGTTCCCAGTATGCTCATCACCAGAACGTAAGATACTGCGAAGGCCGGTACCGTTTCGGTGATCTCCGGTACGGCGTAGCGCCCGACGGCTTCTGCCGATAGGGCGGCGATTATGAGGGAGAACTCACCCCTGGTTATCATACCGACTCCGACCCTTGTGGAGCTCAGTTTGTCCAGGTCGAAGAACTTTGCGCCGTAGTAAGCGGTGAAGAACTTGTAGATGCCGGACGCGATTATGGTGATTATGAGTATGGTGGAGATACCTCTGAACAGCATAGGGTCGGTCTCCATACCTATCCAGAAGAAGAAGATCCCACCGAACAGGTATCTGAAGGAGTAGAGGGTCTGCTGCAGTTTGGCCATGTGCTCGGTTCCACCGAAGGCGATACCCACGAAGAAGGCTGCAACGGCCTCACTGAGTCCCAGTATCATGGCGGTCCCCGTCACGAGTCCTATGAAACCCACTGCACGGAACACAAAGACTTCGGTAGAATCAGTGTTCAGCAGTTTGTCGAAGAAGTCCGGCTTCAGGTACATGAATAGGATCAGGCCCACAACGAACAACATGGCGATACCTACGTTGGTGAATATCGCTGTAAAACTCGCTCCTTCTCCCAGCAGGATAGTGGATATCACAGAAAGATAGACCACGATAACCATATCTTCGAAAACCAATCTTTCCAGCATCTGATCCGCTTCGGGGGTCCGTTCCCAACCAAGGTCCATCAAGGATTTACTGATCACCGCACTGGATGAGATGTAAACGATGCCTCCGATCAGGAAAGCCACTATCAGATCCTGAAAGAACAGATAGCCCACCAATATACCCGGTGCGAAGTTCAGCAGGTCTATGGTTCCGACAACTGCGATCTTTCCACGGTGTTGACGCAACTTCTTCAAACTGAAGCTCATGCCCATGAAGAACAAGAGGAAGATTATCCCTAACTCTGCGCCTATCTCTATGAACTCGTAGGCCGAGGCGGTGCTGCCCACGTGGAAGTCCGTGAACCTTCCGAGACCGTAGGGTCCAAGGGCGATGCCGAGCAATATGAAAAGAGGGATATCTGAGTTGTTGTAGCGGTGTGCGATGCTCGCGGCCACGGCCAGGGCGACGATCATAAGGCCCAGTTCGAATATGGGAACTTCTCCTAACATGGTGAGCAGCCTTTTTTAGTCCAGCGAAGAGGTGATATCGATTTAAAGGTATCGTTTTTTGTTTTGGATGATGGATTAATATACATGGGTCCATTGTACCTGTATGAAAGGAACGGTACTGGATCTGCTGCGTGGAAGGTGCAGGGTGAGGGACTTCACCGACGAAAGCATCCCGGACGACGTGGTGCGGTACATACTGGAAGCCGGCAGGCTGTCTCCCTCCGGCGGGAACGAGCAGCCCTGGAAGTTCGTGCTGGTGAGGGATCGGGAGTCCATAGAAAGGATGGCCGAGATAGCCTACGGGCAGAAATGGATCCGGGATGCGGCCATGCTGGTGGTACTCTGTGTAAGGGACGTGGACGATAGGGGGATACAGAAGGCAAGGTTCCCCGGACTGGATATAGAGTCATTGGACGATCAGTTATACTTCAGGATCAATATGGAGGAGCATCAGACCAAGATACCCGGTACACACATGGTTCTAGCGGCCTGGGAGAAAGGGGTGGGTTCCACCTGGATCTCCTACTTCAGAGTGGATGAGCTAGCGGAGTTTTTGGGACTACCCTCCGGATACCTTCCGTCCGAGATGATCGCCTTCGGATATCCAAAGGGTGATACGGAACCGGTGGAAAAGAAGGATATGGACGATGTACTGATCAAGTTTTGATGCCGATCATCGGTAGCTCCGACACCTGTCGCAGTACCATCTACCGTACTCCTGGATGTAGCGCATACCGTGGTCGCAGTGGGGACAGGGTTTGCCCCGGGGTGATTGATAGGTGTACTGCTGTTGATGATGCTGTTGATACCGTGTTGGATACTGTGGTGGATACTGCTGTTGATACTGTGATCTCATATGTCTTTTCCTCTCCACTTCCTCCATACTGGGTCTTACCACCAACCACAGGATCAGTCCGATCAAATTTAGTAGCAAGCCCACTATGAGCCAGAGGATACCGCTTTCGTCCCTCTTCTCGGCGTCCTGATACATCCAGACGGCGATCAGTATGCTTACGATGGTCGGTATAAGAACGAACGCGATACAAAATCCACCTAATAGAGGGATCTGCATCACACCTTGGTCCAGTATCATCACACCCATCGTCATGGGTGTATAATCTCGATTTGAGTATAAATAGATTCCTCTTGGACTAGGGTCGATCTGTCGGCTTGGGTTTTGGAATCCGACGAAATTTTTTACAGACAACACACTGCTAGAACATATACAAAAGGTATTTAAGAACGATTATACCTATAAAAGATCGAGATGACCATCGTGGGAGATATGTTATCGCCGGAAGAAAGGGAAAGGATAAAATCAGAGGTGACAGACCTTCTTCAGAGAGAGGACAAGGTCAGGTTTGCCTACTTGCACGGCTCCTTTTTAAAAGGTGAATTCAACGACATAGA
>PUPH01000073.1 GCA_003553085.1 Thermoplasmata archaeon | reverse complement strand
TCTCCATCCTCGGCTTCCCACAGTACGAAAACACCGGTCTCCACAGCAAGTCTGGCGATACTGATGGTGTCGTCGCTTCCGTGTCTCCATCCTGTTGGACATGGTGAGAACACGTGTAGGAAAGCCGGACCGTCAGTTTCTATCGCCTTCTTTACTTTCTTCTTAAGATCGGGTATATGTGAGATAGAAGCCGTTGCCGTGTAGGGTATTCCATGGGCGGCGCATATAGCGGCTATCGGTTTTTTCGGTCTGTGTTCACCGATGCTAAGTTTACCTGCAGGTGAAGTCGTTGTGCTCGCTCCGTAAGGTGTGGAACTGCATCTCTGAATACCTGTGTTCATGTAGGCCTCGTTGTCCAGACATACATAGGTTATGTTATGCCCTCTTTCCAGCATACCTGAGAGTGCTTGGAAGCCGATATCGAAGGTTCCGCCGTCACCACCGAAGGCTATGACGTTCACACCTTCTTTCTTTCCCAACTCTTTAAGAGCGACCTCAACACCGGAAGCTACACTTGCGGAGTTCTCGAACGCTGCGTGTATTATAGGTATCTCCCAGGCGGTTTCAGGATATCCTGTAGAGATCACTTCTAAACAACCCGTACATATGGTCGCTATGGTATCCGGACCCGCGACTTTCAGTATCTGTCTGACCGCAGTACCTTCACCGCATCCCGCGCATGCTCTGTGCCCGGAAGCAAATAATTCTAGTTCTTCTTCTGCCATCTTGATCACCTCAGTACATCCTCGTTAACGTTTATCCATTCAACTGGCTTTCCCAAGTTACCCGTATCGACCGCTTTCTTTGTCATCTCGTACATCTCTTCGAAGTTTTTGACGAATATCTCTCGACCGCCGAGACCGGTTATGAAGTTTTTCAATATCGGTTTTTCTTTTTCATTAGTGTATGCGGCGGCTAGATCCGAGTACATGGCACCGTAGGCACCAGGTGATATGTTCCTGTCTATAACAGCGACACCTTTAACTCCAGATAGTATCTCTTTCAGTTCGGGAGACGGGAAAGGTCTGAACACGGTCAGTTTGATCAAACCGACTTTCTTGCCTTCCTTTCTCAATTTCTTGACTGCTTCCCGGGCGGTTCCTGTCATGGAACCCATGGTGATCAACACTATTTCAGCGTCATCGCAGTAGTATGGTGTGGCTTTGTTGTATTCCCTGCCGAACATCTCTTCATACTCTTCGAATACCTCGTCTATGACATCCCTACTGCCTTCGATGGCCTCGACCTGAGCTTGTTTGAACTCCTGATAATATTCAGGTGTACCGAAGGAGCCGAAAGTAGCCGGTTCTTTTGGATCCAGCTTGCCATGTGGAGGCTCGTAAGGGGGTAAGAAATCATCCACATCTTCCTGTGCCGGTACGTCGACACCCTCGATAGTATGTGTCAATACGAAGGCGTCTATGCCCACCATCACGGGCAGAAGTACTCTCTTGTCTTCTCCGATCCTGAAGGCGTTTATCATGAGATCCAATCCTTCCTGATTGTTCTCCGCATAGAACTGCAACCAACCGGAGTCCTTAGAAGCTACCGTGTCTTGATGGTCGCACCATATATTGATAGGGGCTGAAAGTGCTCTGTTTCCCACAGCCATGACCATGGGTAACCGCATACCGGATGCGATGAAAAGCATCTCGTGCATCAAAGCTACACCCTGTGATGCCGAAGCGGTGCACACCCTTGCACCAGTAGCCGCTGCACCGATACACGCACTCATAGCTGAATGTTCGCTCTCTACGTTGATCATGGATGCGTCCAGTTCACCATCGGCTACGAATTCCGACATCTTCTCAGGGAATAAGGTCGATGGAGTTATGGGGTAAGCCGGTATAACGTTCGGTCGGCATAGCTTGGCTCCCATGGCAGTGGCCATGTTGCCTTTGATAGTCATCGATTTTTGTTCTCCCATGGTATCACTTCTCCTCCTTGACCATAACGATGGCTTTCACTGGGCATTCATTAGCACATATCCCGCATCCTTTGCAGTAGTCGAGGTCGTACTCTATCCCCTCTTCTATCTTTTTTATCGCGCCATCGGGACAATAATCGTAACACTTGTAGCAGGAGATGCATTTTTCCAAGTCCACCTTGGGACACATCGTCCTCCAACCGCCGGTTTTGTATTCCTTGGAACTTCCGGCCTTTTTATTGATCGCACCTATTGTTATTTTAACGGTCATATTCTCATACTCCTTTTACGTTATCATATGCGTCTTTTGCAGCCTGCTGGTTGTTTTCGATCTTCACAGGTACATTATCGGTGATGGCCTCGAATATCGATTCGAGTTCTACATTACCAACGACCCTTGAATATGCACCCAATATGGATGTGTTCACTATGGGGTTTGTTTCAGTTCCCAATCCATTATCGACAGCGATGGTAGTCGCATCCACAGTGTAAACCTCTGCCCCATCGAAATCGAACTCCGAAGGGTCCTTGGCACTGTTCAGGATTATCTTACCATCGTCTTTCAAACCTTTTGTCACATCGATAACATCCAGAAGACTGATATCCAGAACTACGACAACATCGGGTTCGTAGATCTGCGTCTTTATGTCGATCGGCTGTTCATCTATCCTCGTAAAGGCAGCTACCGGCGCACCCCTTCTCTCAACACCGAACATAGGGAAGGCTTGTACATCCTTACCTTCTCTGAATGCGGCATCGGCTAGGGTGTTAGCGGCGGTGACCGCCCCTTGTCCACCACGTCCGTGGAATCTCACTTCGTACATGATTTCCTCACCATTCACCCCGAAGGACATAAACATGCATAATAAATCTTCCGATTGAATCCCCGATACCTTGGGATCGGGCTCGCTATAAAATATACAGATTATTGATCCCCGTGACCACCATATTCACACCTATAGCTCCGATGAAAAAACCGTTCAATCTCAGGAAGATCCCCAATCTTTTATCGAAGGCCCTCCTGGAATCCGTATGAAGTACCCTTTTGCGCATCAGTGATAGCAGGTAAACCACCTGAAAGTTGATGAGCATGGCCAAGAGTATGATCCCTATAGAAAAAACAGGCATGAAGTCGTTACCGATGATTATACTCACGGATATCGTTCCCGGTCCCACCATGAAGGGGATCGCGACTTCTGAGGCTATATCATCTAACGAACCTTTGAGGGTGACTACCGAACGCCTTCCCTGGATTATGATCACTAGTGCAAGTGAGAGAAGAACTATACCACCAAATATACGGAATGATTC
>PUPH01000033.1 GCA_003553085.1 Thermoplasmata archaeon | reverse complement strand
TTCCTGGTGGGTGAAACGAAGGATGAACTCGGTGGTTCCGAGTACTACGAACACACGGGTGCTTCCAGCGGTAAGGTACCATCCGTGGATGTCGATGTGCTCCGTAAAAGCATGGATGAGATGTTGGAAGCCCACTCCCAAGGATCGATAGAAAGTTGTCATGATATCTCTTTCGGTGGGTTGGCGGTAGCCCTGGCAGAGATGTGTATCGCTGGAGATATCGGTGCCGAGATCGAGATCGATCCGGAGTTCAGAAACGATCTTTATCTATTCTCCGAAAGCAACACCAGGTGGATAATAGAGGTCTCGGACCCAGACAAGGTGAAGGATGTGTTCTCTGTCCCGTTGACCCTACTCGGGAAGACCGGTGGAGACCGATTGAAGATATGTGATCGAGAAAAAAAGCTGATGGATATACCCATCTCAGAACTAAGGGGCGCCTGGTCAAAACCGATTTACGATAGTATGGGTTGACTTCACTCCCACTCTACCTTGAAGAAACAGTCTTTTTCCCCTTTTTCCGGGGGCTCGATGGGTCTTACAACACCCTTTGTATTGGTGGCCTTGAGCGCACCTTCCAATACTCCTCTCCAGGATTGACAGACATGTTCGTCTATCATGACGTCTTTGAATTTGATCAAAGCTTCCTTATCACCCAACTCCATGGTACAGCTGCCGTAGCTGAAACCTTCTGAGTAGTTTTTTGGAGCTTTCTTTAGGAGTGTTTTAACGTTGAAGTATTTAGTAAGGTATGAGAGCAAACCTAGATTTTGTGGGACGAACTGACCGGCCAGCCTTACATGATCTTTACCCTTTCCATCCAAGAAATTATGGATATTTTTTAAAACATCGCTGTCGTACCATTCAGATTCTTTGATCCGATCTATCTCAAAGTCACAGTATTCCGCAAGTTCCTTTATTCCGGATTCCCCCCATCTGCTCCTCACGTACTTTACAAATCCATTCAACACAGTTCCTCTTACTTCTCCTTCTGCCATCAACACACCTTATATAGATATATGGCACAGCGTGTATAAGGAATTTTTGTAGCTATCTATCTTCAGGAGGGAGTGCCGATGCGTCAACTCCCGTGTGAAGGCTGTGTCTCGGTCTTACTATGCACATCTGCAGCTTACGTGTTTTATCGTCGAATACCATGGCCAATCCTCTTTTGAATTCCATGGTAGATACAGCGTCGTCAAGCCCCTTATTCATGTACGATTGCTTGGCCATACCGAGTGCCGCGATATCGTCCCTGGCGGTTAGATTATGGGCGATGATCATATCTGATTGTCTTATCGCACTCTCGTGAAGTGCCGATGGCTCTTGGGTCGCGAGGATCAGAGAAAGTCCCGGGTGTCTCCCCAGCTTGATCCAATCGATAAGCGGTTCGGTGGCTAGAGTATCGTTCCCCTGGGGAAGGAACAGGTGTGCTTCGTCTATGATCATATAAACGAGCGGGTGTTCTTTGGTGATATCCTTTGATGTATCAGAATCAACCAGACCCGCTTGGGCCTGCATCTCTACCGTTGTATACAGTGTTCTCATGGCCATCTGTTCTCTGGCGAATATCGACACCACCAACGTTCTCAGATCGTAACCACCCAGTCTCCCTAAGTAGGATACATCCAGCACCGTTATCCTACCGGGTTCTGCCAGGTCCGACATGGTCCCCTTCTCTGAAAAGAGCTCCAGATCCTCCATCATCTTGAACAGGTTTTTGATGGCTGCAGTGTGTTCGCCTCCGATGCTTTCCAGGCTATCGTATATATCATCGAAGGAGAAAGGGCCTCTTTTCCTGAGTTCTGAGATGGTGGAACAAAGGAGTGTACCGGCGGGTTCGGTGAGGCTCAGGTCGAATATCTCTAACCAATCGTGGACATCCACCGATCTAAGGGGTATCTCCAGTATCCTATCGTAGTGTATGTCCCAACCATCTTCTTCAGCCTTCCTTACGGCGGTAGCCGGTACCATCACGCTCACATGTTCATCGAACCCAGTGGGAGATATACCGAAGTCTTTCATCCGGTCTAACTCCCTTTCATTAGCGTTCTCTTTCTTCAGACTGTGGAATACGCTCATGGTATCCACGATCACCACCGATAATCTCTGAAGATGTTCAGGATCCAAGGAGGCGAATCCTTCTGCCAGTACACCAAGCGTGTAGGACTTACCGGTACCTCTTTTTCCCAAGACCAACATACAGTGGGGAGAGACGAGGTCGAGGTACGTACGACCCATCTCCTCGTACTTTCCACCGGGGTATGAGACGTTCTTGCCAAGGAAACAGCAACCCTTAGATCCAAGTCTCTCCTTGGCTCCCTGGGAACGTCCCATCACTTCATCGATGTTTAACAAGATTTATCACTTAACTAGTTACGGTTATATGAGCGGTCTCAGTGAGTGTAGTGCTTCCTGTGTATCTAGCTTGGACTTCAATAGTTCCATAGGGTTGTCCAGGTGGAACCGTCAAATTATCTTCCACATCGAATTCAGCAGTCCCGTCACTTCCGGTCATTTCTACCTCTTCCATTCCGCACCCTATAAAAGAAACCGTTACATCTTCTAATGGGCTTCCATTTTGATCATATGCTGTAACGATTATTGGGTTCTCTCTTCTTGTACTTATAGAAGATTCATTCAATTCTATGCTTCCAAGGTCAGACGTTCTCGAGCTCATCATCCATCCTGCCAGGACCGCTGTCCCTATCCCTGCCACAACGACCAGGATTATGAGATATAATGGTAGTCCCTCCAGGGCTCCGCTTTTGTTCGTTCTCAATTTATACAATCGTTTCATCCTATCGACCCTCCGAATATCTTATGATATATATTATTTACGATGCCGTGATCACAGCACCCTCTGTGGTGTCATAGATAAGAGGGGATGAAACCCCAAAGGTCCATCACATATATCAACAAACAGAGCCCTAGCATGGTCATGGGGAACTTAGTGAGTTCCTTGTCCATGATTATGGCTACAAAGAATCCGATGACACACACGATGGCGATGGTTATGAGTTCAACACCGATGGCCGCCGGTAGCATGAAAATAGGTATGAACACCAGGCTGCCTGGGAATGCCGCCACCCACTCCATCTTTTCTATTATCATAGGTAGAGCTGAAAGTAAGAATACCGTTATGATCAGGATGAGCATGAGAGACATCACCGTACCCGTCAGTTGGGGTGTACGGGATAGGTTCAGAGTACTGAACGTACCGGTGCCATCATCCACCCTGAGTTTCCATACGTCCGGTGT
>PUPH01000006.1 GCA_003553085.1 Thermoplasmata archaeon | reverse complement strand
TCTACCGGCATGGAGTTCGGAGGTGAAAAGACGGCTTTGGTGATCGCCATAGATATCACCGAACAGAAGCAGCTCGAAGATGTCCTTCGTGGATCGGTGTGATACTATCTTTTCGGGTTGTAAAAATTCAAAGATATCCAGATAAAGAACAATAGACCGATCAAGATGGCGAAGGGGAGGAAGTCCATCAAGTTGATCTCCGTCCCGATGTCCAGCTTCAGTTCGCTCCTTTCATAAGGTTCCAGGGTCCCTTGGACGAAGTATCTATCCGTCCTCTGTACGTTCAATCGCTGTTCTCCCAGGAATGCCCTCTGCAGGGTCAACCCTTCGGGGATCGATACGGAGAAATCCAGGGGGATGTCCGTGGGATTTTCGACGTTCAGTGAGAACCTCTCGGATACACTGTACCTGGTCGGTATGGAGGATAAGGCGTTCAGATCTTGTGCCAGATGTCTTTCTATCGTGGCATTGTAGTAAACCTCTATGGGTGGGTGGGGATCCATGGTATCCCGGTCGTAACCTGTGTCTAGGTTTATCACCTCCATACCTCCGTCGAATTTTACATCACCGATCTCGTTTATCAGGTGATATACTCTATCCTCCATCCTATCGATAAAATCGTTTACCGGTCCATCAAGGCCATTCTCATACAGGAGCCTCATGACCGCCGGGCTGACGTGATCTAAATGGAAACCTTCTGGTAATTCCATACCTGAGGGGATGTCCATGTATCCGAAAGAAGCGCTCAGATTCAGGTTCAGCGTGATGAACTCCCCCTTTTCTCCTCTCTTCAACCGGTAGATGTCCATGACCAAGGAAGCCTCAGAATCCACATCGTCGATCTCATCGGGTTCGGTGTGCTTCAAAGTCAGGGAGATATCTTCGTGGACGGTATCGCTCCCTTCACGGTTGTCTATGTGAAACTCAGACTCCTGGAAGACCAGTCCTTCAGGAGCTTCGAAAACGTAGGTATCTTCATGTCCGGCCCTGCATTGGATGTTCATTTCTGTGGAGTACTGGGCACCGGCCTTCAGAAGGCCGTGGGCGATCTCTTCCACGTCAACATCTTCGGACAGATCGAAATGACTGTTCTTTAGCTCAACGGTCGTTTGTGAATCGATCAAGATAGGTCCGTCGGCCTCCATCGTGCCTTGGACCAGGGATACCTCGATATGAACGTCTGCGTCCTCTTCGGAGATATGGTACGAATCGAATATCAAAGTCTCCAGGAGGTCCGATATCGCATCCTCCAGGACGTCATCGATGGGTTCTATCTGGTGGATGGTCCTGATCTGGTCTGCGTCCATGGCCTCTCCCTCTATGACCAGAGAAAATATCTGGTGGTCTCCCTCGATCATGAACGAGGATGACCCCTCGTACACGATCAGGTAATCGTTCCTCACGTGCTCGGATGGTTCCGACGCGGCCACCCCTGTGAGTATGCTTGAAAATATGAGTGAGAACAACAATATCGGAAGCAATGAGCGGTAATAAAAACTATCCTTGGACACCGGTTTCTTCTTGATTATCTTCTTCCTGACGATCTTCTTTTTCTTTCTTTTTGACGACCTGACGGCCTTTATGGTCTTGGCCACTGCCTTGGGATCGGATACGCCGTAGAATACGCAGTACACCTTTTTTTTATGGTATCGTTTCTTCATCTTGAAGTACATGACCAGATTACCGTATCCGAAGGTGGCCGCGATGATATCCTGTACCACCTTTACTTCATTCATGTTCTTTAGCGGGTAATAGGTGGAATTTTTTAAGTTGTTGGTGTTCAGCTTTATCACCCGCTCGCTGGTCACTAAAAATCTCATGCCCGCGTCCCTGTACAGCAGCAGTCCTGTGAACATGCCGTAGATGATCAAGGAGATGCTGAAGGCCTGGGAAACCAGTTCCAGCAGCAGTTCCATCGGGATCAACTGGAACTGTGGTACCATGAACGCGATGGAGACCAGAACGAAGGTGGTTCCGGAAGCCTTGAAAGGTCCACCCTCCAGTCCCAACAGATCTCCCAGTCTTATCAAGATACCACCCACCAGCAGCAGCATCACCAGGAACATCAATGCAGGTAGGGAGAAGGGCATGCCGAGGAAGGTTTCCCAGAACTCCCTCGGATATGTGGTGAGTATGTATCCCTTCAAGGAGATCAAGGTGGATATGGAGATGGCTATCACCAACAGAGCGACCCATGTGTGCTCCATGAATTCACCCCATCCATGAGGTCCGAATATGTTCTTACTAAAGAAGTGGATCACTATGCACAGTATGAACACCGGTAGGAGGATCGGTAGGAAGTTGGTGATATTTCCCTCTACCAAAACATCCGGCAGTATGATCAGGGTGGTAGCGCCCAGTGATACTGAAAGGGCGGATGCGATGGCTATCTTCACGTAGAACGCCGGGTGCGACGTGGTATCGGCGAATATGGTCTCTCCCTCCTTGAAGTTGATCTTCAACTCCACTTGTTTTCCTATCTCTTTCGGACCTTTCGCCCGTTTTTCGATGGCCGATTTTTCCTCGAAGATTATCTTGTTCAGAACACCTGCGATGACCAGTATCGGTAGGAGGTAAACACCTATCAGTACCCCGTAGGTGAGCAGGTCCGGTGAATCGATCACCCCGAATATGGTCAGTAGATTGATCAGGGTGATACTAGCTGCCACTATGACTACTATTGAAACTAGTATCCTCGTTCCGATGGACGTTCCTTTTTTTGCCAAAACAATCCCTGGATCAGGTGGTGAGTTTGATTATGGCCTCTGCGAGATCTCCCCCTACCTCTTCTAGTGCCTTCCTTGCTTCGTCCTCTGAAACCCCGGCTCTTTGAGCCACGAGTTCGATATCTTCGTCCGGTATTAGCACTTTACCCTCCGGAGCTTCCTCTCGGGGAGTTCCGACTATCTGGTAAGTGGACTGTCCCTGGACGTTCATGTGTACCACCTGTGCGTCGTCGAAGACCAACTTCTTCTCCTTGGTCTCGATGATCACACGCTCTGCATCGATGTCTTCCGTCTTCATTCCCATCTTCTTCATCATGCGTTTCATCTGTTTTGGGTTTCGCATCCCGCCTGGCATCATTTGACTCACCTGGTATGTTAACGACATAGGCTCTGCGAGTTATAAAATAATTACGGAAGGATATGCAACCTCTTGAACGGGTCCTCGACAGTAACATTTTAATAGTTAACCATTCTTCGGAGTTTGTTAATTCTAAAAGCCCTGGTAGTGTAGTGGCCCATCATGCGGCCCTGTCGAGGCCGCGACTCGGGTTCAAATCCCGGCCGGGGCGCCATACTTTT
>PUPH01000101.1 GCA_003553085.1 Thermoplasmata archaeon | reverse complement strand
TCCGATGTCACCGTACAATGGACCGGTAGCGACGATGAAACCGGGATATCCCATTATGAGATAAGGTTGAACGATGAAGACTGGATCAACGTGGGGAATGACACTGAATATATTTTGGAAGGGTTAGTAGATGGTGAACATACCGTGTACGTGAGAGCCTTCGACTTCGCTAACAACACGGATACTGACTACGTAAATTTCACAGTAGATGTAACTCCTCCTTCCGTCGATATCATCTCGCCTTCCGAAGGAGAAGTGATCCCATCAGTCAACGTGACGGTGGAATGGACGGGAAGCGATGATACATCCGGTATAGACTATTATGAGATACGGATCGATGGAGGCGATTGGATACCCAAAGGTCTTCAAACGAGCCATGAGTTCACGGGATTGGAAGAGGGAGAACACACCGTGGATGTCAGGGCCACGGACGGTGCCAACAACTCAGCCGTTGATTCTGTGACATTCGTTGTGGACGTATCCGATCCCTCGGTGGTCATCACATCTCCCGATGAAGGGGATATATTCGGTACGTCGGAGGTTACTGTAGAGTGGGACGGCAGCGATGATATCTCCGGTGTAGAATATTACGAGATCAGGATAAACGAAAGTGACTGGATACCCAAAGGTTTAGACGAATCGCATCTTTTCACCGATCTGAGTGATGGGTTCCACTTTGTGGAAGTGATCGCTTACGACCAAGCTGGTAATTACGCGATGGATAACGTTACCTTCATGGTCGATGTGACTCCACCTACTGTTGATATAACAACTCCGGAAGATGGTGATGTGATATCGGTCCCTGAGGTCGTAGTAGAATGGACCGGTCACGATGATCTTTCAGGGCTAGATTACTACGAGATCCGTATAGACGAAGGTGTATGGATAGACAAAGGCAATGATACCTATCATGAGTTCACCGATCTAGCCGAAGGCGAGTACAAGGTGGATGTGAGAGCATATGATAATGCTGGCAATTCAGCTACGGACACTGTAACCTTTACCATCGAGTTCGAGATAAGCTACATCGTCATATCACCAGATTTTGAGGCCATCACCGCGGGGGATACCATAGAGTACACCGCCATGGCCTACGATGAGTTCGATGGTGAGAAAGGGGATGTGACACACCAGACCACATGGTCCATAGAAGAGGATGCAGGGGGCTATTGGGTCGGGAACGAGTATCATTCGGAGTTCGCTGATGACTGGATCGTGACCGGTGAGTATGATGGTTTGGAAGATAACGCAACATTGAGGGTACTCGCGGGCGATGTTCACAACATCGTTATCTCACCAGAGGATGAAACCATCACCGCCGGAGATCATGTAGATTATGTTGCCTTTGCTTACGATGAATTCGGTAACGAAAAGGGAGAGATATCTGCCACTTACAGTATCGATGATGAAGCGGGAGGTTCCTGGTCGAACAGACACTATTATTCAGAGTTTGCAGGAACCTGGACTGTGACCGGTACCTACCATGGAGTACAGGGTACGGCCACCTTGACCGTTGAACCCGGCCATCCCTTCGATATAGTTATCTCACCAGAGGATGCAACCATAGTCGTTGGAGATAGCCAAACGTATACGGCTAGTGCTTCTGACGAGTTCGGTAATGATATCGGAGATGTGACCCACGAAGTCACATGGGGTATCGATCCCGGTGCAGGTGGTTTCTGGACCGATAATGTTTATACTTCTGAAAATCCAGGTATTTGGCAGATCAGAGCTGAAGGCGAGTACCATACTGGTTATACGACGTTGACGGTGGAAAGTGATATCGTGGAATATTCATTGGATATCTTTTCCGGTGCCGGTGGAACCACAGATCCGGCTCCAGATAATTACATCCATGAAGAAGGAGATACTGTAACCATAGAAGCGTTACCAGATCCCGGATGGACTTTCAGTCACTGGACCGGAGATCATCCTGCCGGAGAACGGGAAAATCCGGTGATCACTTTAACCATGGACGATCATAAGTCATTGACTGCGAACTTCATAGAGATCGGTTTCGAACCAGGCAGTCTTCTTCTCGATGTGACTCCTATTTCCGGTGATGCACCCTTGGAAGTGACCATCTACGTTTCCTCAGATAACCTTGGGGAAGAACCAGGCTCCATCGACGTTTTCGTGGATAATAGAGTTGAATATACATTGGAAGTACCTGCCGGAGGCGATGCAGAACATACCTTCACACATACATTCGAAGAATCCGGTATCTACGAGATCGAATTCCATGATTTAAGACAGACCGTCAATGTCGGGGATGTGGCAGAGTTCGAGCCGAAAAATATAGAGTTGTTCATAGGACAACTCCACGGAGAAGCACCACATGAGACCTCGATTTACGTGAAGGCCGAGAACCACGGAGGTCTTGATGGGTCAATCGATGTTGTCATCGATGGTGATGTCGTTTATACTTTGCATATACCTGCCAACGATGTTGCGGATCATGAGTTCACACACATCTTCGAAGACGAAGGGACCTATACTGTGGAGTTCCACGATGAAACACGGTTCGTCGAGGTTTATGATCCGGCGACTTTCGCTCCTGTAAATCTGGAACTGGATGTGGATCCGCTCTCAGGAGAACCTCCGTTGACTGTAAATATATACATCAGTGCGGAGAATGTTGGAGAAGAACATGGATCCATAGATTTATACATCGATGGTACGGTCGTTTATATATTAGATCTGCCCCCTCATAGTACTGCAGACCACTCGTTGACACATACCTTTGAAGATTTAGGAGAATACTTGATCGAATTCAGACATCTATCTGAGACAGTGACAGTTTCAGTAGATCCGCTCTTGATAGAGATCACATCCCCAGAGGATGGTGCAGTATCAAATACGAAAGATGTGACCGTCCGCTGGGCTTCCGAAGGTGCTATCAGCCACCATGAGATATCCATCAACGATGGTCCTTGGTATGATATAGGTTTGATGGATCACTATACATTCCCTGATCTGGAGGATGGAGATCATACTGTGACCATAAAGGTGGTCAGTAGTACGGGCCAGGAAGAGATGATCTCCGTGAGCTTCACCGTTGATGCTGAAGATGACGTATCTACCGAACTGCCGGAGTGGTTTATGCCACTAGTCATGATCCTGATAATCGCGGTGATAGTGGTTCTGATCCTGATAGCGCTGCTCATGAGAAAAAACAGGAAGAAAACGTCACCTGAGATATATACAGAAGAATATACCGAAGAGGAGGGTCAGATATGAAAAGCAAGATATCTTCGATGTGTATCGTACTGATGCTGCTGTTCAGCATGATGCTCTTCGCCGTAGTAGCTGAGACCGAGGTCCGTTCTGTTCAAGAGATATATGATTGGAACGATCTAGATGGAGTAAGGCAAGATCTGAGCGGTAGCTTCGTGCTGATGAACGACCTTGACAGCGGTACTTCAGGTTACAATGAATTGGTGGGAACTGCTCAGGGTTGGGAACCCATAGGCATGGATAGCTCCAGTCCTTTCACAGGTACGTTCGACGGTAACGGTTTTGAGATAATCGACCTTTTCATCGACCGGCCAGATACGGACCTCGTTTCGGAGTCGGTAGGACTATTTGGAACCGTAGACGAGGATGCGGAGATCATGAATATAGGTATAGTTGATGCCGATGTGACTGGCAATTGGTATGTCGGTGCGCTAGTGGGGAATAACCGGGGCACGGTTAGGAACTCCTATGCTACCGGTGATATGAACGGTGAAAGCCGTGTCGGCGGTCTGGTGGGCGATAATTCAGGCACGCTATCCAATTCTCATGCGGATTCTGCTGTGAGCGGAGACTCTCAGATCGGCGGACTATCGGGAAGGAACACCGGCATCGTATCCTCTTCACACGCTACCGGCGATGTAGTGGGTGAAGAAAATACAGGAGGATTGGTCGGATTCAACTGGGACGCTACAGTGTCCGATTCCTATGCCACCGGAACCGTAAGCGGAGAGGATTCTGAGATAGGAGGACTGGTGGGATATAACTTCGGAGGATCCTCGGTTGTAACTACTTCTTACGCTACCGGAGATGTGGATGGAGATTCTCAAGTAGGTGGACTTGTAGGTAGGAACGACGGTACGATCTTTAGATCGTATGCTACCGGGGCCGTGAGTGGAGATGGATCCATCGGTGGACTACTCGGTTACAACGATGGTGGTGAGGTTGAAAACACCTATGCCACCGGAGCAGTGAACGGAAATTCTCCAGTTGGCGGTCTGGTGGGATGGAATACCGCCCAAGGAACCGTCAGGAACTCATATTCAATAGGTACCGTAAGTGGAGATGGTAATGTAGGAGGGCTGGTCGGATATGCTTTCGGCTGGGGTTCTGACGGGATCACCTACGATTCATTTTGGGATACTGAAACTTCAGGTATGGATACGAGTGATGGTGGAACAAACAAGACCACAGCAGAGATGAAGGATGTAGCCACTTATACCGATACCGATACTGAAGGATTAGATAACCCTTGGGACTTCGTTGGTAACCCGAACGATGATCAGGGCGATGAAGAGATCTGGGACATAGATCCCGGGATGAACGATGGTTATCCGTTCTTGGTTGAGGATGAACCGGAGGAGTATACTCTCACCATAAACGTGGTGGGCCAGGGAACTACGGATCCAGGGGAAGGCACTCACACATACTTAGAAGGGGAACAAGTGACCATAACCGCCACACCAGACGCAGGGTGGTACTTCCTTGAATGGCAGGTAGATCACACCGGCACTGAGGACGAGATCACTGTCATGATGGATGGCAACTTAGAGATAACTGCAGTATTCGAAGAGGAGACCGGCTTCGTACCAACAAATCTGGAACTGGATGTGGATCCTCTTTCAGGCGAGGTTCCTTTGGAAGTCACCATATACGTCAGTGCAGAAAACATAGGCGATCTTGATGGGTCAATAGATGTCGTAGTGGATGGGACTGTCGAATATACATTGGATATACCTGCCGGTGAAAGTGAGGACCACACCTTTAGTCACACCTTCGATGAGATGGGTAGTTATCTGATAGAATTTGATGAGTTAACTGAGGTAGTGGTGGTGGATGATGTTACCGAGTTTGAGCCCGTGAATATGGATCTGGATGTGGATCCTCTTTCAGGCGAGGTTCCTTTGGAAGTCACCATATACGTCAGTGCAGAAAATATAGGCACCGCCGACGGATTCATAGATGTCTTAGTCGATGGTGCCGTGGAGTACACGTTGAATGTACCTGCCGGCGATAGTGCGGATCACACATTTACTCACACCTTCAACGAAGAGGGAACTTATCTGATCGAGTTCTATGATCTAACTGAAACAGTTCAAGTGTACGATACTTCAGAATTTGCACCGGTTAATCTTGACTTACAGGTAGATCCTACATCAGGTGAAACGCCTCTGGATGTTGATATCTATGTGTACATGGAGAACGCTGGTGATGAACAAGGCTCGCTAGACATCATCATAGATGGTGTTGCTGAATACACTCTTTGGGTGACAGCCCAAGACTCCACCAGCAGTACATACACCCACACATTCTTTGAAACGGGCACGTTCACCATCGAATTTGGAGATCTCAGTGAGATGGTGTATGTCGAAGGGGATGATCTTCTCTCGCCTTCCATCGAGATAATATCACCTGATGATGGATTCATTTTCAATTCACACACGGAAACCATCCGGTGGTCTGCAGAACAGGGTCAGTACCCGATAAGCCATTTTGAGATACGGTTCGACGATGGAAACTGGATGCACACAGGTATGGTCGATCATCATACCTTCGCCGGACTAGATGAAGGACATCATATATTCCATGTTAAAGTGTTAGATGGTCAAGGAAATGAGGATACGGCATCTGTCAACTTCAACATAGAGATCAAAGAGGACGACCCGTCTGAAACTGAACTACCTATGTGGGCGTTGGCATTGATAGGTGCCTTGGTTGCCATGCTGTTGATCGGACTGGTGGTACTCATCTTTTTATCTAGAAAAAGTGATGAAGATATCGAGGAAGACACTCAAGAAAATCATCCGCCGATAGAGGATGGATCACCATCCTCAGAACGACCACCAGATACTACACAGGAACAAGAAACTACTATTGAAGAAACACCATCTGAATGAAATCACTGCACGGTGTATCTTCACCGCACCTTAGAATAGAGTAAACAATCTCGATACTCACCGTCTCTGCGATAGGCCTTTCGGACCATCCCTTCTTTATGATACCCTAGTTTCTGAGCTATCCTCTCACTAGCTGTGTTCTCGGGCTCCATCCTGATCTCAAGCCTCACAATATCCAAATCATCGAAGGCGATCTTTTCAAGTCTTCTCACAGCTTCGGTGGCGATACCTTTACCCCAGTACTGTTCATCCACAAAATAACCTATCTCCGCTATGTGCTTTCTACGCTGATCGATGGCTATGCCACAACCCCCCACTACCTTATCATCAAAGACTATCGCATAGTTATGTTCTTTGTTCTCTTCTCGCCGTTTTGCTTCCTCCCTCAACCACTCTCGTTCATCCTCCAAAGATTCTATGTTCACTTCGAAGTAGGTAAAGTTCGGATTACTCAATATCTCGTAGAACCGCTCTGCATCGGAAACCCTCATCGGCCTTAGTTCGATCTGAACCATGTTCACTGATTCGGTAACATATTATTAAATTTTGTTCGATCAGCTGATGATATATCTGCCTCTCTCCATGATCTTTTTGTCGTCGAACCAGACATCGCATCTAGGGATCACCAGATCAGCCGATTCAGGACAGGTCCAATCAGCGTAGGTCAGTTCTGGGATCGGATTACCCGCCGTCAAATGTGCGTTAGCTGATTTTCTGTCCATAAGTATCTTACCTATTTCCTCTTCTATAAATATATTAGTACCAAGTCCTATCACACCAATCCACCTTGAACAAGTATGTCTGCTCACGTATTTTTTGAACTCTTCCTCGAGCTTCTTGTTTTTTGATTCAACGCTTACTATCGTAGGTCTGTCCCGCTGCTCTATCTCCAACTTTAAAGGTGAATTTTTTATCGACCTCAGATCGAAAATTTCAGAGAAATAGTCGCCCATGGTCCCATCGATCACAGCGGCCCCCTCGAGCTCCGCAGGGGTCGTGTACACTTCACCGTCAGGTAGGTTCAACCATTCTCCCGCCGCTTTTATATCCTTACTGCATATCCCAGTTGAGGACACCCATCTGTATCTGCCTACCGTTGCTGTAAATTGTGTTCCGTTTTCCCCTTCCACCCTAATTTTTTTGGTTTTTTTAGCCATCTGGTATATTTTGTTCGTAAACTCAGCCACTCTGTTGTAGTCCACGTTTATAGCTTTCTCGACGATCTCTTCTGTCAAACCTACCATGTGGGCGTGTCTCCCTGCCAGAACACCAGCTCTGATCAATGGTAGTCTGATTGGGTCCAACTCCCCTTTGATGGAGCTTGCTACGAAGAATGTTGCGGTGGCATTTCGTGCTTCATCCAATATCGGTTTTGGTAACGACCGGAGAGGTCTTTGACCATATATGTCCAGATTAAAAAATCTCACCTGTTTCGTCTTCTCGAGAACGGCTTTTCTGATAGTTTTTCCAAGGTAGATGCTGTTATCATCGGTCACTATCACAACCTTCTCATCAGGTTGGATCTTCATACATGTATCGACGACCATCCGCATTCCTTCATCTACCGACATCGTATCGAAACTCTCGAACTCAACTGTGCCGTCTCAATTTAAATATATTGCAGTATTACCAATAGGGAAATATTATGGTCGGTATGGTTCACCTCAGCCTTTCGATCCTCTTGATATAATCTTCTTCTATACCGTGCTCCTGAGCTCCGTTGATTATATGATGAAGATATTTATCCGAAGGTGCGATGTGTTCGTCCTTTTTCTTCTCTAAGGGCTCATCAACAATATAAGTTACCGCCGGGATAATACCTTCATCCGTATGTACATCTACTTTCTTTTTTCTATAAACGTTTTCGTACATATCTAGTCTTTCCATACCCCTTCGATCGATAGTGTAAACCACACCCCATACTTCGTCTTCTGCGGGGATGATATCAGCTACACCACAACCTCTTCCTTCGGAAAAAACCGGAAAGATCAAAGTATGATCCGGCAATTTACCTTTCACCGAATCAAACACAAAAACACCTCTACGCTCCATCTGGTTTTTATCCATGTTACTTCCGTATGCAAAATATTTTATCGATTCAACGTCATCGGGCATATCGACATCTCCGTCTAACACCAATGAGTACTAGAATTAAAGTTTACTCCTCATCTTGGTAGTTTTAGAGTAAATGAGTTCATACTTGCCAGGATTTCACCCATTTCGTTATCAACTTCAAACCCGTCGTTGCCACTTAAATACAACCACTTCAAACTAGACAGATCGATTATTTCATCAGGTAGTGTTGAAATATCATTATCTGAAAGGACGAGGAGTCTAAGATTTTTAAGCCCACCTATCGCAGGAGGGATATCTTTAAGACCGGTGTTCTTTAGGTAAAGGGTCTTCAATTTTTTAAGATCACCGATCTCCGGTGGTATCTCGCCTAGCTGGTTATCGGTAAGATATAGTTCCTGTAGGTTCGGTAGTTCCGTTATAACTGGAGGAAAATGATCGAGATCGTTGGCCGAAAGAACCAGACTCTTAATTTTCTTTAGATTGCTTAGGTTGGAAGGAAGCTCAGCGATACCATTATCAGAAAGGTCCAGTTTGTTGAGCTTCCGGAGTGACGTGATATGGTCGGGGAATTCATCTAGTTCGTTACCCGATAATACCAACACCCGGAGGTTCCTTAACTTCCCTATGCTAGGATGGAGATTTTCTAATCTGTTGCCGGAAAGTAAAAGTATCCTAAGCTCATTGAGTTTATCGATATTGGCGGGTAAACGTGCCAATTCGTTATCCGACAGGTCTAGTTTTTGAAGCCTGGATAGTCGTGTAACACTAGATGGTAGTTCCTTTAAGCGGTTGAAATTAAGAGTGAGTATTTTCAGATCGGATAAATTCGCGATGGCTGATGGAATATCTTGTATTCCGTTTTCAGCGAGGTGAAGTTCCTCAAGACTAGTTAGTTTACCTATATGGGGCGGTACGGTTATGAGCATCTCACTGGAAAGGTCTAGCTTGTTTTTGTCCTCCTTTACTACTTTTGCCATCTTGACAAGAATTTTCTTTTCTACCATATATTTCAACTGCTGTTATATGATATCCTAATGGGAATAACCAAATTAAAAGTTAACTGTATTGTTTAGCGACAACCAAAAGTTATATTACTTCCTTTTAAATACACGATAGTAAGAAGAGGAGCGAAATAGCATGAGTTTGAAAGAAGGGGCGAGAGTAGCTGTAGAAACATGCATGAATGTTAGAGAGCATGATAGAGTTGTAATTGTTTGTGACGAAGACACAGAACGTATCGGGATGGCTCTCCGCAAGGCCGCTCGAGAACATACTCCACATGTAAGATTCTTTAAATTAGAAGTGTACGGAGATCGACCTATCAAACACTTCCCTGAGGCTATAAAAAGTGCCGGGAAAGAAGCAACTGTGGGGTTCTGGACCGCTCGAGCATATGAGGGAGAGTTGGAACACATAAGAGGCCCATTCATAGATTCTGTACTCGTCGGTGGTAGGCATGCACACTTAGTCAACGTGACTGAGAAGGTGTTTGAAAACGGCATGGCCGCGGATTACACACAGATAAAAAAGTTCACAGATAAATTACATAAGATGCTCGTCGACGTTGATGAGATCAGAGTGAAAAACGAGCAAGGTACTGATATAACTGTTAAATTTAGTGATACGATCAAATGGGTCCCCTCCAGTGGGATCTGTCATGAACCAGGTCACTGGCTGAACCTCCCGGATGGAGAGATATACACCGCACCTGCGAGCATCGAAGGCCGGGTTGTGGCAGACGGAGTCATAGGTGATTACCTTGGACACAAATATCATCATAAGGATCTTCTCGAGACACCCATCACCATAGACATAGAAACCGATGATCGGCCAAAATATACGAACATACACACAGATAACGAGGAATTGCTTGAAGATCTGAAGGATTACCTGGATCGGCACCCCTGCACCAAATATTTCGGAGAATTCGGCCTTGGAACGAACCTATATTTGAAGGAACTGATCGACAACATGCTTCAGGATGAAAAATTTCCTGGAGTACATTTAGCGTTCGGGGATCCCATGGCGGGAGAAACCGGAGCCTCTTGGACATGTCCGGAGCATATGGATCTGATACTTACCCACTGCGATGTTTTGCTTGATGGAAAGAAAGTTATGGAGGATGGAGAGTATCTGATAAGTCCTTAACGGAAAGTTATTTAACATATTTATAGATGTATAATCCGAATATCAGGAGCGATAAACTATGAGTCTTAAAGAAGGGGCGCGAGTTGTGGTAGAAACTTGTATGGATGTCAAGGAACATGATCGGGTGGTTATCGTCTGTGATGAGGAGACTGAAGCTATAGGAAAAGCTCTTCGAAAGGCGGCACAAGAGATAACACCTCATGCTAGATTCTTCAAATTAGAGATATATGGTAATCGTCCCATGGAGGCATTACCCGATCAGATAGCAAAGTCTGCCAAAGACGCAACAGTTACGTTCTGGACCGCTAGGTCTTATGAGGGTGAATTAGAAACCATCAGATGGCCATTCATCAACAACGCATTGGTGGCTGGACGGCACGCTCATTTAGTGAACGTTACAGATGATGTTTTTGAGAGGGGGATGGCAGCGGATTATGCACAGATAAAAAAGTTTACAGAAAAAATTTATCGATTGTTAAAAGAAACCGATAAGCTGATAGTCAAAAATGAACAGGGTACTGATATCACAGTCACCTTCAGTGATACCATCAAGTGGATATTGAGTACGGGTATAAACCATCAACCAGGGATGTGGATAAACCTCCCTGATGGAGAGATATTTACTGCACCTAAGACTATCGAAGGTCGTATCGTCGTAGATGGTGTGATCGGTGACTATCTAGGACATAAATATCACCACAAGGACCTTCAGGAATCGCCCATAACCCTAGATATAACTACCAAGGACAGGCCTATGATAACCGATGTTCAAACTGAAAATGAGGATCTGCAAGATGACTTTGAAGAATACATAGAACGCCATCAGTGTTCGAAGTATATAGGAGAGTTCGGCCTGGGAACGAACACCTATTTAAAGGAACTCGTTGATAACATGCTTCAAGATGAAAAGTTCCCAGGAGTTCATCTTTCCGTAGGAGATCCCATGCCTCAACAGACTGGAGCATCTTGGACCTGTCCTGAGAAGATGGCCATGATCCTCACTAAATGTGATGTTTGGTTCGACGATAAGAAGATAATGGAGGACGGCGAATACCTCATACATCCGTGAGAGGTGAGATGCTTGCTCAACAAAAAGGTAGCAGAACTTTTGTACGATGTTGCAGAGTTACTAGAACTACAGGGCGATAGGTTCAGACCTCGTGCTTACCAGCGGGCCGCTCGTACCATCGAATCCATGAAGCAGGATATATCAAGGTATCACCAGGAGGGGAGCCTTAGGGAGATCGAAGGCATAGGTGAGGCTCTGGAAGATAAGATATCAGAGATAATCGAGACCGGCTCTTTGACTTATTTAGATGATCTGAAGGAAGAGATCCCGGAGGGTTTGCTCGATGTGCTGAAAGTACCTGGCATCGGGCCAAAAAAGGCAAAACAGATGTATGACGAATTGGAGATATCTTCCTTGGAGGAGCTAAAAAGTGCTGCTGAAGAGGGGAAGATCCGAGGGTTAGACGGTTTCGGTGCAAAGACTGAGGAGAAGATCCTCAACGGGATAAAGATGTTAGATAAAGTTTCAGGACGTCACCTGATGAACGAGATCGTGCCTCTGGCTGATGAACTCATAGGTTCATTGGAACCCGTGGCTGAACGTTTAGAGAAGGCAGGCAGCTTGAGAAGATGGAGGGAAACGATAGGGGATATAGATATTTTAGCTGTTGGGGATCCGGAAGATCTTATGGAGGCCTTCGTGTCCCATGAAGGTATCAAGGAGGTACTTTTAAGGGGTGATACAAAAACAAGCATACTTTTCGAGAACGGCATCCAGGCCGATCTTAGGGTGGTCGAGAAAGGGAGTTTCGGAGCAGCTCTGCAGTACTTCACAGGTTCTAAAGAACACAATGTTAAGTTAAGACAGATCGCCATCGATAAAGGTTACAAACTCAACGAGTACGGATTGTTCGAGGGAGAGGATATCATCGCAGGTGAAGAGGAAGAGGACATATATCACAACTTAGGTATGGGGTGGATCCCTCCCGAGCTCCGTGAAGATAGAGGTGAGATACAGGCGGCAGTGGATGATGGTCTGCCGGACTTGGTATCTTTGGATGATATCAAAGGCGATCTTCAGATGCATTCCCACTGGAGCGATGGACAGAACACGATAATGGAGATGGCTGAAGAGGCTCAGGAGATGGGGTATGAGTACATAGCCATCACAGACCATACACAAAGCCTGAGCGTGGCTGGCGGTTTGAACGAGGACAAAGTGGTGTCAAGACAGGAAGAGATCGACCGGGTGGATAGTGAGTTGGATATAACCGTTCTTTCTGGCATGGAGGTGGATATACTCAAAGATGGTTCACTGGACTTGAACACGGAAACCTTGGAGTCCCTCGATGTCGTGTTAGCAGCGGTCCATTCTAATTTTAGTCTGAGTTCCGACGTTCAAACCGACCGTATAATAGATGCATTCAGCACGGGATTGGTTGACATATTCGCCCATCCTACGGGTAAGAAGATAGGTGAGCGGGAGCCGTACGATGTCAATCTGACAGAAGTCATAGAAGCGGCAGTAGAGTACGATGTAGCTCTGGAGATAAACGCCTTCCCACAGCGGCTGGACCTGGATTCACTCGATGCTCGGGAGGCCATGAGAAAGGGTGCGATGATATCCCTGGGTACAGATGCACACGGTCTTCAGCATCTCCACTTCATGAAGTACGGTGTAGGTGTGGCTAGAAGAGCATGGTTGGAAAGGAAAGATGTTTTGAACACCAAGGGGATCCATGAGTTGAAAAAATACCTGGGGATGAATTGATGAAAGATAAAAAGGAAGCCGAGGAGCGTGCCCAGAAACTCAGGGAGGAGATAAGGTATCACGACCACAGGTATTATGTTCTGGATGATCCGGTCATAAGTGATTACGAGTACGATATGTTGGTGAAGGAGTTAGAGGAGATCGAAGAAAAATACCCCGATCTGGTCACTGCCGATTCCCCTACCCAGCGGATCACAGCTATGGAAATAGATGAATTCTCTACCGTCGAACACATGTCGAAGATGCTCAGTCTTGATAACACTTACAACCATGACGATTTGAAGGAATTCCATGGACGAGTCATGAGGGCGCTGGATGTTGAGGATGTTGAATACGTAGTAGAGCCGAAGATAGACGGTCTCGGTGTTGCTTTATATTATGAGAACAAGGTATTCGTAAGAGGAGCTACCAGAGGTGATGGAGAGAGAGGGGAGGATATAACTCCCAACTTGAAGACTATACGCTCTATACCATTGAGATTGGACGACCACTCTGTATTGAATACCGTAGAGGTCAGAGGGGAGGTATTCATGCCTAGGAGCGAATTCGACAAAATGAACGAGGAACGTGAGAAAGAAGGTAAGGAACCATTCGCTAACCCGAGAAACGCGGCGGCGGGGACGGTTAGGAACAAGGATCCTAAGATCGTTGCAAAAAGGCCACTGGATATCTTCGTTTACACCTTGAGTTATGTGGAGGGTGTGGATCTTGATACACACTGGGAAGCCATGGGTGAGCTGGAGGAAGCCGGTTTTAAAGTCAATGATAATACGGCTAAATTGAACGGGATCGATGAGGTCATAGAATACATAGATGAGTGGGAGGATAAGAAGGAGGATCTAAACTACGAGATCGATGGTATGGTGGTGAAGGTCAACGACCTGGGTGCCCAGCGAAAGTTGGGGGCAACTTCGAAACACCCTCGATGGGCTATCGCTTACAAATATCCCGCGGTCAGAAAGACCACCGAGTTGAATAAGATAGAGATACACGTTGGAAGGACCGGTAAGTTGACCCCTATAGCTATACTCGAGCCCGTCCAGTTGTCTGGTACAACGGTATCCCGAGCATCACTTCACAACGAAGATGAAATAGAGAGGAAGGACGTCCGTGAAGGGGATACGGTGTTGGTTGAGAAGGCAGGGGAGATAATCCCTCAAGTGGTGAAGGTGATCAAGGAGAAAAGGGATGGGAGTCAGGAGGAATTCCAGTTCCCTAGAACATGTCCGGTCTGTGGAAGCGACGCAAAGCGACTCGGTGGAGAGGTGGCTAGAAGGTGTGTCAACGCTCAATGCCCCGCCCAGATCAAGCAGAGACTTGAGTTATGGGGGAGCAGGGGTGCTATGGACATAGAGGGCATGGGGCCTAAGCTGCTGGATAAACTGGTGGAAAAAGGAGTTGTGAAGAGTATAGCCGATCTTTACAGACTGGGTAAAATTCAGCTGACCAGTGTGGAAAGGATGGGTGATAAGTCAACCAGAAACCTTTTGAAAGAG
>PUPH01000135.1 GCA_003553085.1 Thermoplasmata archaeon | reverse complement strand
TCTCCCGATAAAGAGCGTGAATTGATCGATAAGATTTCCAACATACGACAAGATGTCATGGAGATGAAGCGAGTTATCGAAGAGAACGAGGAGATACAGCAGCTGACAAAAGAGCTGGAAGAAGCAGAAAAACTCGCTGAAGAAGCACATCAAAAAGTATCCGATAGGGCGGAAAAGGCACAGGAGATGCACGAAGAGATGCTGGAAGTATTCGATGAGGCTGACAGGGTAAGGAAAGAAGCCGACGAGGCCCAGCGTAAGTTCGTGGATGCCAAGGTTCTAGCCGATGAATATCACCAGGAACACATAGACGCGGTTAAAGAAGTTCAGGATTACAATAAGATCCTATGGGGGCTCAGGAAGAAGAAGCGGGTCGCCAAAAAACGGAAGGACGAGATCGACACCAAAGAGCAAGCGGAGAAATTGTACGAGCAGTTCAAAAAAGGAGAGAAACTCGGTACCGAAGACATCATGGTTTTACAGAAGGCGGGGCTTCTCTAGATCAGGTTCAGCCCCAATCCAAAACCATATATTACCCCTTTCCAATCACTCTTTTTAATGAAATTGAAAAGTGAATTCAGCAAAGAACACGTGGTTTCCATAAAGGATTTCTCCGTGGATGAGATAGAGCATGTACTCGATGTAGCGAGGACCATGGAGCCCGTAGCCAAGGGAAGGAAGACCTCGGATATCCTTCGAGGTAAGATCCTGGCGAACCTCTTTTTCGAGCCGAGCACCAGGACCATGCTTTCGTTCGAAGCGGCAATGAAGCGTTTAGGAGGGGACACCATCGGATTCGCCAGCGCGGACGTATCCTCTTCAAAGAAGGGGGAGACCCTGGCTGACACCATAACAGTCTGCTCCAGTTATGCCGATATCGTTGTGCTTCGTCATCCCCAGGAGGGTGCTGCCCGGTTGGCATCAAAATTTTCTTCAAAACCGGTTCTCAACGCCGGAGATGGAGCGGGACAGCATCCGACCCAAACGTTACTGGATCTTTACACCATCCGCAAAGAGAAAGGAGAGATCTCTGGCAACAAGATAGGTATCGCCGGGGATTTGAAGTACGGACGCACGGTCCACTCCTTGACCCATGCACTATCCATGTATGATACGGAGATGACCTTCATCGCCCCTCAACCGCTGCAGATGCCCAAGGAGATCTTGGGAAGATTGAGTAGAGACGGGATCAAATACGATCAGCAGCAGAACATAGATGAGGCCGTGGAAGATCTCGACGTACTCTATGTTACTAGGATCCAAAGAGAAAGATTTCCCAACGAGGAAGAGTATCTGAAGGTGGCGGACAGTTACAATGTAAACATGAAGACGTTGGAGGACGTAGATGACGGCCTCATCATAATGCATCCGCTCCCGAGAGTGGATGAAATATCCGCCGAGGTGGACGATACAGATCATTCTAGATACTTCGAACAGGCGGCTAACGGTATCCCGGTCCGTATGGCGTTACTTTCCCTGTTACTGGAGGTGGAATTGTGAGCGAAGAGAAAAAGACGATAAAGATATCTCCCATCAAAAAGGGAACCGTCATAGACCACATAAGGGAAGGTCAATCCCTGAAAGTGATGAAGATACTTGGGCTGACAGAGACAGTAGTAAAAGATGTGGTGAGCATCGCCATGAACGTGGAGAGCAGCGTCGGTAAGAAGGACATCGTTAAGGTGGAGAACAGAGAGATAGGCAGCGATGAATTAGACAAGATATCGTTGATATCTCCTGAGACCACCATCAACATAATCAGGGATTACACGGTAGTGCAGAAAAAACGTGTACAGTTACCCGAGCGGATCAAGGGTATAGTTAAGTGTAAAAATCGAAATTGCATCTCCAATCAAAGGGAACCTATCGAACCCGAGTTCAAAGTGATGAGTGGTGAACCCGTCAATATCAAATGTATCTACTGCGAACGAGAGATGAAGGAAGAGGAGATATCCGAAAATATAGTGTGATACCTCAGAGGAACTCTCCCATGATGAGCGGTAGGAGTACCGTAGCATCTCCTTCCACGGTTATCCTATCGGCCATCTCACGAACTTTACCCCATGAGATAGCTTCACTGATCCTGGCACCGGATAGAGAGCCGTCGTACTCCACAGCTGTAGTGATATAGACTGCATGATCGAGCCCCCCTCTGAACTGATTCCACCAGATGGTGTGGTGTTTGGAGATACCTCCGCCTATCATCAGCGCACCGCTCTTCTCAGCGGGAAACACGATATCTGCCAGTTCCTCTTGATCCTTCATCAGATCGACATGGAACTCTTTATTTCGCTGCCAGTACATCCAAAGCTGGGTACCGAAGGCTCCATCGGTGATGCCGGGTACGAAGATCGGGATCTTGTTTTTAGCGGCCCAATAAAGTATCGAGTCTTCATCTTCCACCCTTTTTCCCACTTCCCATATCAGTTCTCGTGTGCTCAACTTTGCTCCATTATTCTCCACGATATCTTCGAGTAACGGTTGTAGGTTGTTCTCGAGTACCTCGCCGTATGACGAGTTGGGGATGAATATGTTGCCTAGGCGGTTGACACCTTCCTGATGGAGGGCGGTGTCATCGGCATGGAAACTTCCATGATAGTAATCCTCCCAGACCCGTGCAAGATCATGATCCAATGTTCCGCATGTGGTGATTATCACATCGAACAGACCCTTTTTCACCGCTTCTTTGATTATACCTCTAGTACCTGTGGATATTATACAAGCGGGGAACGATAAGAAATTGGTGATATCATCCTGAAACATGTTTTCCAGTATATCTCTAGCGATCTTGATCTTTTTCGCTGTGAACCCTCCTCCAGCGCCGTATCCATCCACCAGTTCCGACAAGGTTGTACAACGATCTACAGTAAGGTCCTCGACTTTTTTTCTTTCCATCGCTAGGTTCGAACGGCTTGTGCGATAAAAACTTGATGGTTTTATTCATCCTCAGTAAACGTCAGACAAAATTGGCCAATACGTCATACGAAAAGCGAATAATAATTGAAATCCGTAGGACGAGATGTAAAAAAACGTCATCTCACCACCGTAACAGGAACAACTCTTATATATACCTAAATCGATTGTGATTCAATATATGGATGGGATTTACAATGAAGTCTATAGTTGATCAGGCTTTAAACAAGCACGAAAAAGAAGAAGAAACCGGCAAAAAGAAGGTCCGGATGGAAGAAAGAGAAGCAGCTCCAGAGGATGAAGAGTTACGGAAGTTGTTGGAAACGATCGAAGTCAAGATAAGGATATTCGGTTGCGGTGGTGGAGGATCCAATACCATAGATCGTCTGACGCAGGAAGGTATAACCGGCGCGGAATTGATAGCTATCAACACAGACGCTAACCACCTCTTACACACTCACGCACAGAAGAAGGTTTTGATCGGAAAGAACAAGACCCGAGGCCTTGGTGCCGGCGCTCGACCCGAGATCGGTGAAGAATCAGCACGTGAAGCAAAGGATCAATTAAAGAAATACGTGGACGGTTCGGACATCGTGTTCATCACCGGCGGTATGGGTGGAGGTACCGGAACTGGTTCTGCCCCTGTCATAGGTCAGATGGCAAGAGATGAAGATGCTCTCGTGATGGGCATAGTCACCATGCCTTTTGAAGCCGAGGGAAGAGAACGTATGAGGAACGCCCAGAGAGGATTGATGAAGCTGGAAAGACACTGTGACACAACGGTAGTCATACCCAACGATCGCTTACTGGACCTCGTTCCAAACCTACCTCTGGAAGCCGCCTTCAAAGTAGCCGACGAGATTCTGATGGAGTCTATAAAAGGTATAACAGAGATAATCACCAAACCCGGCCTCGTGAACATAGATTATAACGATATGCGTACGGTTATGGATGAAGGTGGATTAGCCATGATCGGTATCGGCGAGTCCGACGATCCGAACAGTCGAGTGGAAGAAGCGGTTGAAGAAGCGTTAGGTTCTCCGTTACTCGGCGATATAGACGTGAGTGAATCTAAAGGCGCTTTGATCCGTGTATCCGGTGGACCGGATATGACCGTTAGTGAAGCGGAGAGAGCGGCCAACATGATCAACGAGCGTATATCTAAAGATGCTAGGATAATCTGGGGATGTAACATACTCGATGATCTACAACACACCATCAAGATATTGTTGGTGATCACAAACGTACATTCGGACACCGAAGAGTTCGCCAAGATGTCCATAGGGGGTTCCCTCGACGGCGGCATCGATATGGTGAACTAGGTAACAAAAAGTCCTTAACCCCTTTCCTTTATTTTGTTTTCTATGATAGCTAAAGGAGCGGCGAAGCCGATACTGTTGTTGTGGATACCTTCAGCCATCGCTTTAGCCTATTATTTATTTAGCAGCGAACCTATCGTCTTGTGGTTCGCCTTGATCTTTCTATCTTTACCTCTTTTCTCACTAACGTTTTTCAGAGATCCTGAACGGGAGATAGTTTCAGGTATCGTTTCACCTGCCGATGGAACGGTGGTAGATGTTACTGACTCGTCTTTTGACATATTCATGAGCGTAACAAATGTACATGTCAACCGGAGTCCTGAGTCCGGAGAGATCGTATCGGTAAAACACAAGCCGGGTGGACACCGTCCCGCTTACAGTGAAGATCATCTGCGCAATGAACAACTGGAGATCATCATGGAAAATATGTATGGACGTATCCGACTAGTACAATTCGCAGGGATCTTCGCTCGTAGGATCGTTCCATATATATCCCCTGGAGATCGGTTGACAAAAGGACAGCGGATAGGTCTGATACGGTTCGGCTCTCGTGTTAAGGTGGAATTACCACCTACTGCCAAACTAACGATAGGCTTGGGAGATAAGGTGCGTGCCGGTGAATCAAAGGTGGGTGAATGGAGATGAACCATGAGATAACCCTGGCGGATCTTGTCACACTCTCCAACGGACTACTCGGCTTCCTTGCCATCACATATGTGATCGACGGCCGTTTTTTTGAGGCATCATCACTGATAATCTTGTGCGTAGCTATAGATGGTATCGATGGTATGATCGCCCGGAGGATGGGAACTTCTCATAAGATGGGTGCTTACTTGGATCTGTTCTCTGATTCTGTATCCTTCTGTTTTGCTCCGGCACTGCTGGTTTACACCTTATATTATGATAAAGCACTGGGGAGAGCATGGGTCTCACCGATAAATGCTGCGGCAACAGGGGTTCCTATGCTGATGGTCTTCTTCGGCGTCCTTCGTTTATCACGCTTCGCTGATAAAGAGAGTTTTGGCCTGAACTATCGAGGCCTTCCAGTACCTGTCATCGCCCTCTTCGTGGTGATAATAACATCGATAGATGCATATCTGAATCCATGGGTGATCTTCGGATCGATAAGCCTGCTCTCCGCACTTCTTTATTCGAATATCAGATATCCTAAGCTCAGAGGTCCAAAATGGTTGTTCCTGGGATCAATACTTCTGTTAACAGCGTTCATGGGTGGTATCTTTACGAAAATTAGTTATGTGGAAGGAAATATACTCCTCTTCGCCGCACTCATGATGTGCATAACATACGTAGCTATAGGACCTATAGTGGTTGATAAACATGGTAAAAAATATGGAAGAGATAGCTGACAGGTACTTCGATTGTAACGATAGAGAGCGAGTAGCCTTTGAATTAGGTATAAAACTCGGCGCGCTTTTTCATCAATTCGTAGGTGCTCCCGTCAGCAGTGAGAACCTTGATGTACTCGAAAGAGCGATAGAGAAGACGACCGAGAGACAGGCCTTCGTGAAGAGAGCTGAAGTGCGTATAAAACCCATAGGTCTGAAGAAGCGTACGGATTCGGTTTTCCATGACTACACCACCCTATCTGGAGATATGTTGGATGCAACCGTAGAGGTGGAATACAAAGGGGTAAAAGCTAAAGGCAGATTGAGATACATAGAAGAGCTGGATTATCCTCTCATGTACTTAGAGTCTATAGGTTGAGGATTTCGAATACCATAAATAATTATTTAATCCAAAAGGAACATCTAGGTGGTAGATAAGATGGCAAGAAGTTTGAAGATAGGCATCAGTGGTACTCTTGGTCTGGGTAAAACGGAGACGCTTAAACGCATAATCGATATGTTGGACGAGGAGGGTATCTCTGTGGGGGGGATGCTCACCGATCCGATATTCGAAGACAACCGGCAGGTAGGATTTCAGGTGATGGATTGGCAGACCAAAGAAAAAGCGGTCTTTGCCCACCTTTACATCAATACATCCCTCAACGTAGATGGATACAATGTTGATCTAGATGCCATAGAACAGGTCGGTGTCAAGGCGATAGAAAGAGCTTGTATCGAGGAGGATGTAGTACTCGTTGATGAAGCGAGTAAGATGATGGTAAAGAGTGATGAATTCAATCATACTGTAAAAAAAGCTCTTGACATGGATAAACCCGTCATATTGACTTTTCATAAAAAATCTAGAAATCCTCTACTGCAGGATGTTAGACGTAGGGATGATATCAGGATACTAGAGTTGACAGAGATAAACAAAGAACTACTCCCATACAAGGTAGTGGAGCTCATAAAAGGAGAGATCACGAGCTGAAGTACGTGGGCTACGTTACCATCAAAGAAGGAGATACCGAGGTATTGGTACCCAAACACAGGAAAGGAGCTGGACCAAGGGGAGTCAACTCTGAAGTGTTCTTCAATCCAGCCATGGCCTTGAACAGAGATGTTTCCGTATCGTTTTTGCGTGCCTATGCTGATGAAACCAAAGTTCTAGATGGTATGTCAGCCACGGGCATCCGCGGTGTCAGGATCGCTAACGAGGTCGAAGTAGGTGAGGTGACCATGCTCGACATCTCGAGATCCGCTGTAGATTTGATACAAAAGAACATCGATCACGCCGGTGTGGACGCTTCGGTTCACAACGAATCCATAGAAAAACATCTGATAGAGAACCGATACAGATATGATTACATCGATATAGATCCTTTCGGAACACCGGTACCCTACTTTCCACTGGCCGCCCGGTTTGTATCAAGGGATGGGATCGTTGCGGTGACCGCCACCGATACCGCCGTGCTCTGCGGCACGTACAAAAAGAAATGTATCAGACGTTATTCAGCGGTACCAAAAAATAACTGGTGCCGTCACGAATTGGGTCTCCGTATCTTGATAGGTTATTGTGTTCGTGAAACTGCTAGGTACGATAAAAGTGCGACTCCGGTGCTGTCATATTACGATGGTCATCACTTCCGCACATATCTGAAAATAGAAGAAGGCGCATCTTGTGCCGACGATTCGATAGATCAGCTCAAAAGATACAACTTTGATGATCATTCATGGGATGTGGGTGGAGAGGTCGGCCCCCTTTGGGGAGGGAACATATTCGATGACGGAGTACTCGAAAAGTTAGAGCCTGTCGGCCTACTCGATGAAGGTATGATCGATATGTGGAAGGAAGAGAGTTCATTTCCCCCGTTCTTCTACGATACCAACGTGATGGGGAGTGTTCTGAAAAGATCACCTCCTCCTTTGGACATGGTGATCGATGAAATACGGGATAGTGGTCACAGAGCATCCAAAACACATTTTTCTCCTACCGGCTTCAAAAGTGATGCTGACGGAGATGAGATCATATCTATCTTTTCTAACATATAGATGATCGATCTTTGTATTCTATCACAGGACACTTGTCCATACATCTACCACAGCTGACACACTCATCTTCTAAGATGTTTATTCCTTCCTCTATATAGAGCGCCCCCTGAGGACAGGCTGCTACACATACTCCACATCCACTGCAGTATTCTACTCGAAGTAGCAAATCATGAACTTCTCGGTAGTTCCTATCGTTTCCAAGTATGGTCAAAATAGGGTGATCTTCTTCAGGTGGTTCTTGTTTTGGAATATGCTGAGGTTTACTTCGTGATATATCAACATCTATATCTTTTGGCAAGTCCAACCACCGCCATAACCCCAAAGAGACCCATTCTTCCGGAAGTTCATTTTCCTCTCTATACTCCTCTAACATCTCTTCGAACCTATGGTACCCTTGGAATCCTTCTTTCAACATCTCCAGTTCGGAGAGGTCGGATGCGGGACAAACCCAGCACCCTATGCGCTCGAATCCTCTTTCGTACCAAGGGTTGTAGTTCGCCTCCTTCATGAAAAGGTACAACCAAACGTGTAGAGCTGTCCAATCCTGTATAGGGGATGTCCCGATCTGACCGGGTACCCATGGGTTCGTCCACGTATCTCCATGCTCCATGCGATTTTCAGATTCGTATCTCCTCTGCCCTATGAACGATAGAACACCCTTGGGAAAATTATCCTTGATCAGCAGAGCGGTAGGTCCCAATTTACAGGTTTTACAGCACCATCGGTAGTCTCTTGCCGATGGGCCGAAATGTTCCACATTACTCCAATAACCGTCTTTGGAGTCCGCCTCCAGCAGATCCAACCCGAACTCATCTGCGACCTCATGAACATTTTCTATGGTCTCTGAAAATTCTATTCCTGTATCTACGAACATCATGGTGGGTTCCAGTCCTGCATCCATGACCAGGTGCAGAACGGCCAAAGAATCTTTACCACCACTGTAAGAGACGGCGTAAGGGACGTCGTGTTCATCGATCTTAGATAGTATGAACTCCTTAGCCTCGTCCACCTTGGATCCCATCAGACCTCTGTTCGCCTCTATCACATCATCCCATGTTCTCTTCTCATCGCTCAGCGGATCATCACTGACCCGCCAGCGTACCTTGATCCCTCTCCCCTTATCTGCCCTGACCAGTTCTTTTCCATCTCTGTATGCAGGACCGCTGCCGAGAACATCTCCATGGTCATCTAAGACTATCACTTCATCTCCCTTCTTCAGATCTTCATCAGCATCTAGGATACCCGGTGCAAGGGCACTAGCACCGTTCAGGATAGGTTTGACCGCTCCTTTATCCATGTACACGGATCCTTTTTTTGGTTCAGGCAAACCTTTCCATGGGCGAAGGATGAATACATATGGATCCTTCCCCTTTAACTTACGATCGAGTGAATATCTGAGTATCCCTCTGACCTTTCCATCGTATATCACTTCATCCATACGATCGATGTTTGGAGAATTGTTGAGCAATACGATCTTATCTTCAGGGAGTACGTGTTCCGAGTAACCATCACCCCACTGTTGATCGGTGGTTTTACGTATCAGTTCTATATCCTTATCGAATGCAGGACGAACATCTCCTGGTGGAGTTACCTTCACCGATACCCCTTGGTTTGAACATATCCCACATTCACCCTTTTCTACCAATGGGATATCACATTCGCTACACCAGTGAAGATTTATCTTACCTAAATACACAGCGGGCATCGGAGCTACATCCAATCCCAAAGGATATAATCTTTTGGGCGGGGCTCACTTCAGAGTTATCACGTTCTCAGTGGGTAATTTCTGCTGTACGCTGACGGCCACACTGCCTTCGACGAGCCTTTCAAAACCGTTCTTTTTTCCTTTATGGATGATCACCTTACTGACCTGCAGTTTCTCCGATTCGTCGATTATCTCCTTAGAGATCTCTTTCCCCTTTCTGAAGTGCACCTCGGAAGGGATGTCCATGGATCTCACCAGTTCTACCAGATCAGAAGATATCTCATCGGCCTGTTTTTTCTTCTCTTTACTTATGGATCTACATAGATCCTCTCGCTCTTTTTTACCCACCATGGCTTTGAATATAGTGGGCTCTGAAGTTTCTTTTATTATCTTAGAAATTATCACCTTGTCGGGTTTTTCTTCCCGAAGTATATCAGCGATCTCTTGAAGAGCGTCCGATGTATATTTCTCTCTGTAGCTGGCAATCAAAAGGACTTTTTCTCCGTTTGCATTCCCATATGCCATTATAATTCCACCATTTTTAGGAGGGAGGCTTATACTGTCTGATGATACGATGCTGTATAAATATTTTACTAAGAGAATTCAAGATTGCAGCAGACAAAAAGTATTTATAGAACCTCTATATACTACAGATTAAGTTATTAAAAAAATGAATCAAAAAGGTGAAACAAATGTTCGGAGGAAACCAACCAATATTGCTCTTGAAGGAAGGAACGACCAGAGAACGGGGCAGCGATGCACAGAAGAGAAACATCGCCGCCGCAAAGGCCATCGGAGATGCTGTACGGACTACCCTTGGACCAAAGGGTATGGACAAGATGCTCGTTGACAGTCTTGGTGACGTCGTCATAACCAACGACGGTGCCACGATCCTCAGCGAGATCGACATCGTACATCCCGCCGCCAAGATGGTCGTGGAAGTCGCAGAGAGCCAGGATGACGAGTGTGGAGACGGAACAACATCTGTTGTTGTACTGTCTGGAGAACTACTGAAACACGCTGAAGAACTGATCGAACAGAACATCCATCCCAGCGTCATAGCGAAGGGATTCAGGATGGCTGCCACGGAAGCTCAGAAGATACTCGAGGAGAACAAGATAACCATAGACATAGATGATGAAGGAAAACTGATGGACATAGCCAAGACCGCCATGACCGGCAAAGCTATCGAAGGTAACAAGGATCAACTCGCTGAGATGGTAGTCAAAGCTGTAAAACAGATCTCACAGAAAGTCGATGGTTCATACGAATCAGACATAGACAACATCAAGGTAGAGAAGAAGGCCGGAGCCAGCGTCGAGAAATCTGAGATGGTCAACGGACTCATACTCGATAAAGAACGGCTGCACAACAGGATGCCGAAGGAAGTAAAGAACGCAAAGATAGCTCTACTCAACTCCGCAGTCGAGATCAAAGAAACTGAGATCGATGCCGAGATAGAGATAACCAATCCTGAACAGCTGCAGCAGTTCCTTGATGAAGAGGAAGAAACGATCAAGAAGATGGTGAATCAGATAAGAGATGTTGGAGCCAATGTATTGTTCTGCCAGAAAGGGATCGATGATCTAGCACAGCACTACTTGGCTAAAGAAGGCATCTTCGCCATCCGACGTGTAAAGAAATCCGATATCAAAAAACTCGCTAAAGCTACTGGCGGAAACATAGTGACCAATCTGAAGGATCTCGAAGAAGGAGACCTCGGTGAAGCGGGACTTGTACAAGAGAAGCACGTCGCCGATACCCACATGACCTTCATAGAGGACGCCGCAAAGGGCAAAGCGGTATCACTGTTACTACGCGGTGGAACCAGCCACGTCGTTGATGAACTGGAAAGGGCTATCCATGACGCCCTCAAGGTAGTCGCAGTATCCATAGAGGACGGCGCTGTATTACCTGGTGGAGGAGCCATTGAGATCGAGATCAAGAACGGACTGGAAGACTACGCCGACACCGTCAAAGGCCGGGAGCAGCTCGCTATAAAGGCATATGCATCCGCCCTGTCCATAATACCAAGGACATTGGCTGAGAACGCTGGAATGGACGGTATCGATGTACTCATGGAGCTAACCGCCGCCCACGAAAAGGACGGCATGAAGACCTACGGTATAGAGATCATAACCGGCAGCATAACTGATATGGTGGAGAGTCACGTCATCGAACCATTCCGTGTAAAGAATCAGGCACTGCAGGCCGCCACAGAAGTCGCAAACATGATCCTGAGGATCGACGATGTAGTAGCATCCAAGGGACATGGAGACGACGAAGGCCCAGCACCCGGTGGAGCCCCAGGAATGGGCGGCATGGGTGGAATGGGCGGAATGGGCGGCATGATGTAGACGCCCTTTAAACCCTAAAACCCCTTCATTTTTTTATTATTTTTTTAACTTGAGAATAGACATATTCGAGATCTTTTGAAGCATCGACGATCTTCCATCCGTAATCCTGGGCGAGTTGTAGGTAATTTTCCCTCACCCTCTTCAAGAAGTCGATCTTCTCGTATTTACTCCTCTCGTTCCTTACCTTTATCCTTTGAAGAGAGATCTCCGGCGAAAGATCGAAAAGGATGGTGATATCCGGTTTCGATATGAACGGCTTCTGTATCTCGACGAGATAATCAAGCTCTATCTCTCCACCGGCGGCTTGATACGCCGCGGTGGAACCCCAGTATCTGTCGCAGATCACGTCCCTACCCCCTTTCATGACCTCTCCTATCTTTTGGGTATGATGTACTCTGTCGGCGAGATATAAGAATAGATCGTAGTACGGTGAGGACTCGACGTGTGCGGCCCTTTTTGCCAATCTCCCAGCGATATTTCTGGAAGGCTCTTGGGTAAGGTAGATGTTTTCATTCTCTGTAACTATACGGCTAGCAACAGTGGATTTACCAGACCCATCGATCCCTTCAAATACGATGAACATCGACATATTCATGGTAAGTCATGCTCGGCTAATAGATTTGTCGGTGTCGTCCATGCATTAGATTTAAGTAGTGGGAGTTCATACATCGGCCCACATGATAGATAACAGACCTCTATCGGTGCTCAACAGGAACATCGGCAACCACGTGATAGTCGAGCTCAGATATGGTAAGGAATATAGGGGGACCCTGGAAGGTTATGACCCTCATCTGAACCTGGTGATGAGCGATGTGAAAGAATTCATCGATGGAGAACAGACCAGGACCATGAACAAAGCACTGGTCAGAGGCGATAACGTTATATATGTGTCACCTTAAGAGGTAAGAACATGGCAAAAGGAACACCATCCCAAGGGAAGAAATCGAAAGGGAAAAGCCACATCAAGTGCAGACGGTGTGGGAATAAAGCTTACCATATCCGCAAAAAGGTATGTGCCTCATGTGGTTTCGGTAAGAGCTCCAAGATCAGAAAGTATTCCTGGGCAAAGGCACACTGATTTTTTATTATCAACGTAGATCATCTTCTTAGTGGTCAGTTCTACTGATATCATCATTAAAACAACCTTTTTATAGCTTAATAGGTCTTTAAAATAAAGAAGGTATTTCGATGAAAACAGTATATTTGGACAACGCCGCTTCTACACGGGTGGATCCGAAAGTCATGGAGGCCATGTTACCTTACTTCGAAGAGAATTATTCAAACCCCTCCAGTGTACATGCCATGGGGAGGAGAGCCAAAGAGGCTGTTGAAGAAGCAAAAAAGCATATCGCCGCCACATCGGGGGCTTCATCTGAAGAGGTGATACTCACCTCGGGTGGGACAGAATCCAACAACCTCGCAATATTGGGTACTGCACGTAGAGGAGAGGGAAAGCATGTGGTCACTTCCGCCATAGAGCATCCCTCCGTTCAAAACTGCTGTCAGTATCTAGGAAGATCCGGGTACGAGGTCAGTGTGGTCGGTGTTGACGACCACGGTATCATCGATCTGGCGGAGTTCGAAGACTCCCTCAGGGATGACACCGTTATAGTGAGTGTGATGTCTGCAAACAATGAAGTCGGAACCATACAGCCGGTAAAAGAGATGGTAGAGATGGCTCATGAGATTGGTATCCCCTTCCACACAGATGCGGTACAAGCCGTTGGTCAGATAGAACTCTGTGAGGATGTGGACATGTTGTCCATTTCAGGACACAAGATATACGGGCCCAAGGGTACCGGAGCCCTGCTGGTTAGAGGCGATATCGATATAGAACCGATCATCCACGGCGGTGGACAACAGGATGGGTTGAGAGCTGGGACTGAAGATGTACCGGGGTTCGTCGGATTGGGCGAGGCGTGCAGATCATTGAATAATCAAAGCCGAGGGTATATCCCAAAGATCAGATCTCTGAGGGATAGTACCATTGAACATATCATGGACGAGATACCAGATACTCGATCGAACGGTCATCCGAAGAAGAGATTGCCGAACAATATCAATATCTCTTTCCAGGGGATCAACAGCTCCTATCTTGTGCGTAAATTATCTGAGAGAGGTATCTACGTGTCATCGGGCTCCGCCTGTGATTCAGGAGGATCTCCCTCCAAAACGCTTCTCGCCATGGGTCTGTCCCATGATATCGCCAACAGCGCCCTGCGGATCACACTATCCAAATGGAACTCCGAAGAGGATATAGAGATACTCATGGACCATCTTCCCGAAATAGTAAAGAACGGCCGGCTCTTTGGGGAGGCTACTCATGTTTGAGATAAAAGCACGGGACGGTCCCGCCAGGATAGGTGTGTTCTCAACTCTCCACGGTAGAGTAGATACCCCCACGTTGATGCCGGTAGTCAACCCGAATATAGAGTTCATCACACCTAAGGTACTGGAAAATAGATTCAAAGCTCAGATGCTGATCACCAATTCATACATAATATATCGCAGTGAGGACCTGAAAAAGAAGGCACTTTCAGAAGGTATCCACTCGTCACTCGATTTTTCCGGAGCCATAATGACGGACTCAGGAACGTTTCAGTCTCATGTATACGGTGAAGTGGATCTTCAGCCGGAGGAGATACTATCCTTTCAGCGCCGTATCGGTTCCGATGTATGTACCATCTTGGATAGATTCACCGAGCCCGATGACAGTAGGAGATTGGTAGAAGAAAAAGTCGAAGATACCATAGAGAGGGCAAAACAGGCCATGGTTCACCGAGGCGATCAGCATATCGCACTTCCTATTCAAGGTTCTGTGCATTACGATCTGAGGGAGTACTGTGGGAGTGAATTGGGAAAACTTGACGGTACTTTTTACCCCATCGGAGGGGTGGTACCGCTCCTTGAGAATTATAGATTCAGGGAGCTCGTTAAGGTCATATTACATTCAAAAAAAGGCCTTGGTCC
>PUPH01000102.1 GCA_003553085.1 Thermoplasmata archaeon | reverse complement strand
TCCGTACCTGCAGTGGCAGGAGTTCGAAGAGGAAGACAGAAGGCCGATCTTCCTAATTGTTGCGGTAGTGCTCGTTATCTTCATAGCTTTGATACTGTTCATGGTGGTAGCGTCTGGGAAGTCCGGGAAATTCGGTAATGATCAGAAGCAGTGATTTACCGAAGAAGTATCTAGGTTACACAAAATTAGATACACTATATCAAGATAATGTTTATATCTAGCTAATTCCTTTAAATCCACAGCAAAGGTAAATTCTTGGTAAGGTCCAAAAATCCGAAGGCATATGTGATCTGTATCTCACTCATCTTATTCATGACCGTTATCCCTCTACAGGGGCTAGAAACAACCAGCGTTGAAGAGACCGTTCTGGAAAACGATCACCTAGAGGTCCCTCTCATATTTCGATGGTCGCCGTCATCATCGTTTTAATATCCGTCGGATCACGGGTTACTTCGTGATACTAGAGAGATGATATATCTGGGAAGAATGTTGAGGGGCTTTTAGAATTTACACCCATTTCGACATAACCTAGACCGGATCTAAGATACGGAGACCGTTGCTTTTATATATTCAATGTAGAATCTGCCAATCGGTAGATAACATGCCGGGATATTGGAAAAAACTTCTTGAAATAGATCTGACCGATAAAGAGATAAAAGTAAAAGAACTATCCGACGATTTTCTTAGACAATACATAGGAGGGGCCGGTTTTACGACTAAGATAATTTACGATGAGATCGAGCCGGGCACCGACTCACTTGGGCCGGATAACGTCCTGGTCATGGCACCGGGCAACCTGGTGGGACCGAAGATACCCACGGGCTCTAAAACCACCTTCGGCTTCAAGGCACCACAAACTGGTGGATACGGTAAAACCATAGTGGGGGCAAAGCTGGGTAATCATCTAAAAAGAGCGGGATACGACGTCTTGGTGGTCAAGGGTAAAGCAGAGAAACCCACCATGATCGTGATCGAAGATGACGATGTAAAGTTGGTCGATGCTGAGCACCTGTGGGGTCTCGATAACCGGGAAACCGATAAGAAGATCAAGGAAGAATACGGAAGATTTTCCACTGCCGTGATAGGTCCGGCTGGAGAGAAACTGTCAAAGATATCGTCCATAGAGTGTGAGGATCGACAGGCTGGAAAAGGAGGCGGAGGTGCGGTCATGGGTTCGAAGAACCTGAAGGCCATCGCCATCAGAGGAACCAAGGAAGTTCCCGTTGAGGACAAAGACGAGCTGGACGAACTGAACAAAAAGTGGCGTAAGATAACCACTGGAAAGGGTGAAACAGCCGATGACAGTTTCAGCCCGGAAGACCAGATGAATTACGGTACCGGAGAAGCCATGGCCGCCAAGAACAAAGTTTACGGCTGCTTCCCGACCAGGAACTGGCAGGCGGGCTACTTCAAAAGAGCTTACGATAGACTGGAGGACCCGGAAGGGAGGATCGAGTTGAACCCACGCTACTGGGTCCACGAGTACCGGCAGGGAAGGAGACCCTGTCCGTTCTGCACCAAGCCCTGCAGCCAGTACTTCGTGGCGGAAGGTACGCCCTACGGAGATATAGAGGTCGATGGACCGGAGTATGAAACCCTCTACTCATTCGGAGGCGCTTGTGAGGTGGATTCTATAGAGGCCGTTGCGAAAGCAAATGAACTCTGCGACAATTTAGGATTGGACACGATATCCGCCGGGATCGCCATCGCATGGGCCATGGAGGCGTACGAAAAAGGTATGATCGACACGGACTTGGATCTGGAATTCGGTAACGCCGAAGCCATGTTGGAAGCCCTTAGGAGGTTGGCGTATAAAGAAGGTGAACTGGGAGAACTGTTAGGCGACGGTGTTTACGAAGCCTGCAAAAAAGTGGGCCAGGGTTCTGAGAAGTTCGCTATACATGTTAAGGGTATGCCGCCTGCGGGTTTCGAAGTACGGGGAGTGAAAGGTATGGCTTTGGCCTTCGCGGTGGCCCCTAGAGGAGCGGACCACCTAACATCTTGTCTGTATGCTCTGGAGATGGGAGGCGACTACTGGGACTTCGAGGATTACGACCGCACAAAACTGAGTGGTAAAGCATTCGCATTGAAATCCATGGAGGATCTGATGACCCTCTACGATATGACCGGTCTTTGTAAATTCTCAAGAGGCTTGATGGTAGATGAGGGTCAACTGGAACTGGTGAAAGCCGTCACCGGTTTTGATATGGATCTTTCCGAGTTCTTAAAAGCCGGTGAAAGAGTGTACAACCTCTCCAAAGCATTCAACATCAGAGAAGGGTTCGGACGCAAGGACGATCGACTCCCAGACCGGTTCTTCGACGACGAGGTCTTATACGGACCCACCGAGGGAGAAACCCTCTCAAGAAGGGAGTTCGAAGAAGAACTCGACAGGTACTACGACGTAAGAGGCTGGGACCAGGAAGGGATACCGTTGAAGAACACCCTCCGAAGACTGAACTTGGAAGGTGTGGCGGATGAGATCGGATCCGTGCAGGAGAGGGAATGAAACACCCCAACCATAATATACTCCTGGACCGTCATCGATGAAGATGGTTGCCAAAGTAGTCAATCTACTCTCAGCAGGGATCGATTCACCGGTAGCAGCCTATCTGCTGGCCGATACCGGTGCGGAAGTGACCCTGCTGTTCCTGGATATACGTCCCTTCACTGATGACAATACGGTGGATGCGGCACACGAATTGGGTGAACGACTGAAAAACCTGTACCCAAACATCACATTCTACAGATGTGACTTCTCATCGGTGGAGAAGGCCATCGCGGAAAAGGCAGATCGACATTTTCAGTGCATACTGTGTCGAAGGATGATGTACAAGGCGGCCGAACGTTTAGCGGAAGAGATCGGTGCCGACGCCATATCCACGGGGGAATCCCTGGGTCAGGTGGCATCTCAGACCCTTTCCAATCTTGCTTCAGAGGACACGGCGGTGGATATACCTGTACATCGACCATTGATCGGACTGGATAAAGAAGAAGTCATGCGGATAGCCAGGGATATCGGGACGTATGAGATATCCACACAGCCCGCGGTATGCTGTATGCTGACACCAGACGGCCCCAGGGTCGCCAGTACGGTAAAAGAGGTCGAAAGGGAAGAAGAAAAAATCCGTGCCGATGCACTGATCGAAAGGTTGATCTTCGAAAAGGTAGGTGGATAAAACATGTACAATGTAGCGGAACCGTGCTCAGATTCCGGAGCATACGTTGCCGAACCAGAGGATAAAACCAAAGTAGCTATGGATAAGGTACAAGGATGGCTGGAAGAGCGAGGATACACCATGAAATTTAGTTCGGAAGTGATAACGGTGGCTTT
>PUPH01000094.1 GCA_003553085.1 Thermoplasmata archaeon | reverse complement strand
TTACCGAGGGAGAACCGAATATACCTGAAGACCTCAGGATAACAGGATACGAACCGGGTGAAAAAGGTATCTACATAGTCCACATGCTCGGTCCGATCGCTTCTAGCTGGAGAACAGAACTAGAACGTATGGATGTTGAAGTGATGAATTACGTTCCCAACTACGCTTATAGGGTGAGGATGACTCCCGAGATAGCTAGTGAGGTTTCAGAGCAATACTTTGTGGATTGGGTTGGTTTCTATCATCCTGAATATAAATTACAAAGAGGTATCGGGTCAGGGATGGTCGAGATCGGATTGGTTTCCGGTACACAGCAAGAGACTATCGATACCATAGCCGATCTTGTAGGTGTAGAAATTTCATCGGAAAGTCCAGGGATGTCCCTGCAATCTAAGGCTGATATCGCATCTCCTTTCGTATCCTATACGCAGAGTCAACGTATCGAAGATAACAGGTTGGTGAAGGAGGAAACAACACCCGATGTGTTCGAAACGATCTTTTTGCCCGATGGGGAGTACAGGATAAGAGCCCAAGTAGATTCATTGGATGTCCTTCACGATATAGCCCGGATGAACGATGTTTACTACATAAACCAGTATTTCGAGCCCGAACTACACGAGGTAGAATCGCAGCTCGTGGGTGGAGGATTATGGTTCATGATGGACGATGGTACACCTATGAATGAACCTTACCGATTGCACGGCGATCATGGTGCATATATAAATCAGATCGGTTACACCGGCGATGGAGTTACCATAACGATAGCTGATACAGGTGTCGGTGATGGGACAACCGGGGATTCCGGTCACCCGGATTTTACCGGTAGGGTCATAGGTGGTCACGATTGGCAGGGCATAGGTTGGCAGGACGAGCATTACCATGGTACACATTGTGCCGGTCTAGCCGCCGGTCACTCGTATGGCGGTACGGAAGAAACCTATGCGGGAGCTGAAACTGGACCTTACTATGTGGCCCAGGGATTGGCCTCTGATTCTGAACTGTATTCTGCAAGGATATTCGATGCGGGTGGAGGATGGATCGGTCCAATGGATTATCGAGAGATAGTCGAGATACCTGCACAGGACTCAGATACATATGTACACTCGAACTCCTGGGGTGCTAGCACAGGAGGTCTTTACATAATAAGTGATCACGATTTTGATGCAGCTGTCAGGGATGCTGATAGAGCTGATCCTGACAATGTTCCCATGGTGATAACCGTGTCCGCTGGAAACGCGGGGCCCGGTTATCAAACAACAGGGAGCCCGGGTAACGCAAAGAACGTTATAACAGTGGGAGCGACACACACATGGTACCCCGACGGTGCGACCTATGGTGGAGTTAACAGGATCAATCCCGAGAACATGATCGGATACAGCTCCAGGGGATGGACGGCTGATAACAGGATCAAACCGGATATCGTTGCACCTGCGGACCTTACGTTGTCCACACAGACGCCTTTAGGCATGGGTAATTATGTACCAAATCCCAGTCAATACAGGTGGATGGGTGGAACTTCATCTTCGAACCCGGTTGTAGCTGGGGCGGCCGCAGTGGTCGTGCAGTGGTATGATGAGGTTTATGAAGAATTACCCAGCCCGGCCATGGTACGTTCTTTACTGATAAACACGGCTAATGAACTCGATCACGAGGTGGGTAACACGGAAGGACCGATACCGAACAGGGACGAAGGTTGGGGGATGATAGATATCTCCAAACTCGCGTATCCACATGATGCTCCGATACCCTTCTACACGGTCAATGAGGAGAACGTGTTCGACGACAGCGGTCAGGTCCATGAATTTGAGATAGAACAAGTTGATCCCGATGAACCATTGAAGATCACTCTTGGATGGACGGACAAAGAAGCGGCCCCGGATACCGAGGCAGCTCCTTCACTGGTTAACGATCTTAACCTAGAGGTCGAATCACCCGGAGGTCACATCTATCGAGGTAACGCCTTTGAAGGCGGCTGGTCCCAGGCAAACACCGATGCTATGGATATATTTGATAGGACAGGAGATGGATGGGACGACACCAACAATGTAGAAAATGTTTACATACCAGCTGGTGAAGTCGAGGCAGGTGTCTATACCGTAAGAGTCCACGGCTGGAACATCGTCGATGATGCAGTGAACCTGGGATACAACAGCCAAGATTACGCATTGGTTGCATTCAACGCAATCGAAGGAGATATCGTCGGAGTACCACCGACCCTTGACTTAGAAAGTCCGGTTGGAGGTGAAGTATGGGTTGGCAATACTGAGGAAGATATAACCTGGTCGGCTGCAGAAGGAGACGCACCTTTGGATAGGGTCAATCTATTCTACAGTCCCGACAGCGGAGCAAGTTGGAACATCTTAGCTCAAGATCTTGATCCTGATGCGGGTCAATATACATGGACAGTACCCAACATAGATAACTCCGAGGTACGTGTAAGAGCCAGGGTGATCGATGAGAACGGTCTTTGGGCAGAAGACGTTTCCGACGACTTCACCATAGAGGGCGTCCCCCCTGAAGCACCAAGTAACCTACTGGTAGAGCACTGGGATGTAGCATCTGCAGTCATCTTTGAAGACGATGTTTCCGAGGATCTAGGATATGAAACCGGAAGCACTGGAACCACAAATCTTTGGGATATCCGAGACCATGGCGCTTACGTAGGTGATCAATCCTGGGATTGGGGCGATGCCAGTTACGATAAAGTAGGAGAGCATAGTTGGTTGATATCCCCCGAGTTCAATCTAACAGAAGCCCAGGGCGCCGAGCTTACCTTCTACCACTGGAGAAACATCGCAGATACCTGGGACGGAGTCAACGTAAAAGTTTCCACCGATGGGACGACTTGGGAACTGATCGAAGATCCAGATCCACCTTACGACTATAATATAGGTACAGGCTGGGGTAATCCCATAGACGGTCAGCCCGCCTGGGGATACACGGCCGATTGGGAAAAAGTAACGATCGATCTAGATGATTATATCGGCGAAACCGTGCAGGTCCGATGGGACGCTGGAGTAGAGGATTGGCCGACTGGACCAGAAGGACAAGGCTGGCGTTTAGACGATATCCAACTATCTGTTGATCTAGTGGATGAGGACGCACACAACAGACTGCGGTGGTATGCCAGTGATAGTGAAGTTTTGGGAGAAGTCAGCCATTATAATATCTATCGTTCAGAAGAGATGACGGGACCATGGGATGAAACCACCCATATCGACACAGTTTACGCCGATGGCTCTGAATTGTACCATTACATCGACCCGAATATGGGTGAAGCCGATGATACTTACTGGTGGTACGTGGTTAGAGCCGTTGGAACGAATGAAATAGGCG
>PUPH01000013.1 GCA_003553085.1 Thermoplasmata archaeon | reverse complement strand
GAAGAACATCAGTTCGCAAACGCTATTAAAGAGGATATAAAAGAGAAGGTAGAGCCTATATGGGACGTCAAGAAAGTCGAGGTCCATTTTGAAGGGGATTAGATGGACCTAGACGACATACTCGATGTCTTGAAAGCCTATCATTTTGGTGTGATCACAGAAAAGGATGCTTTAGAAGCTCTCGATGGGACCTCGTCCCTGGAACTTCTAATGGCTGAAGTGGAGTTGGTGGCCGGTGGGTTTCGGGGATCGGATATCAAGAAGATCAGTAAACTCTACGTCGATCTGGTGAGAGGAGGGTCAGATAGATTGTTAAGGGAATTGGATGAAGATCATCCCATCTTGGTTTATATCAAGGAGCATAAGATATTGGAGTGTAATCTTATCCGGTTGGACATGTTAGCATCTTCATTGAAGAAGGGGATGATCGGCCCCGACTTGAAAAATGTTGATACCATCCTTCGTAACCTTGACCAGCTGAATATACATTCTCTCCGCGAAGAGAACGTACTTTTCCCCGCCATCGAAGAAAGGATGACCGGTGAATTTGCAACTCGCTTGAGGATCCTGATACGGGAACATTCCGATGTAAGATGTATGCTGGATAATTTGAAGGAGTTGTTTCAAGACCCAGATAAAAACAGAAAAGACATAGTGGAAGAGATACACTGCTTGGTCTATACTCTTAATCACCATAAATTCATCGAGGACGACATGCTCTATCCCCTTGCTGCTCGGCAGATCGATGACTGGGATCTCTTTAAAGATCGTTCTGATGATATCGGTTACTGCGAATTCCTGCCATTACCGTAAACGGTTTGGAAAATCACGGATATGTTTATTATCGCCCCTTCACTTTTAAAAGATATATAGGTGTACTAATATGGATATAGATAAGATCGTGTTGGCATTAAGATCATATCACTATGACGTCATGTCCGAGAAGGAGGTCATGGAAGAGCTCGAAGGGATAACACCGTTGGATCTATATCTTGCGGACATAGAGCTGTTGGATGGAGGGTTGAAAGAAGGTGAACTCCACGACATAATTAAACTATATCCAAAATTAGTAAAAGACCAAGCTAGAGAGATGTTGAAGCTCCTCGATGAAGACCATCCTGTCAGGACGATGATCATAGAACATGAACGGATACACGGGTTCTTGTTCAAACTGGAAGAGTTGAGCGATAAGATGGAATATGGATCCTTTTCTGGTGTTGAAGAAAAATTCGAAGCCATCGTCCATAATCTCGATGAGGCTGAGAAACATTTCAAAAGGGAGGAGATCACCATATTCAGCCGGTTGGAAAGGTTAGAAGGAGGTCTAGTCGGTAGGTTACGATCGTTGAGTGAGGAACACACTCAGATCAGAGATTTATTCCATGAACTGCGATCGTCATCAACTGAATATAAAGAGAACTATAAAGAGATAGCAGATGACCTGAGAAAACTAGTATATCTACTTCGCTTTCATAGCTTCATAGAAAATGATATGCTCTACCCGGTAGCGGCTAAGAAGATAGATGATTGGGACCAGGTGAAGAAAGAGAGCGAGTCCCTGGGATACTGCGACTTTGTGAAAGTACCTTGACGCTGTATATCCTCAAAGATAATATATCCTTGTTCTTTCTATCGCTATCATGAAAGTATATCTCGGCAGGTGTAACGATTACAAGGATTCACAAAAGGTGATAGAGTCCGGTTTCGAACATCTTGGAGGAGTTGATCGGTACGTTTCACCCGGCCAGAGGGTGCTGCTGAAACCAAATCTGCTGAAAGGAGCTCCGCCGGAGAAAGCGGTCACGACCCATCCGGATTTTATCATCTCCGTCGTCCGCATATTGGAAGATGCCGGTGCAGAGGTCGTCATAGCGGATAGTCCGGGAGGGCCCAGCTCGAAAAAATTTTTGAAGGGATGTTATGAGAAGGCCGGTTGGGATAGGGTTGTGGAGGAAACAGATGCAGAATTGAGTTACGATGTATCCTATTCTCAGGTGCCCTTACCTTTTGGAAGGGTCCTTAAATCTGTCCCCATACTGAACGTCTGCCTGGAATCAGATGTTACAATCAACCTGCCGAAGTTGAAGACCCATGGTCTGACGGTATATACCGGCGCAGTGAAGAACATGTACGGTACCGTGCCTGGACTCACAAAGTCCGCGTTCCACGGACAGTACCGCGGTATGCAGAGGTTCGCTAAAGTGATATTGGATGTACACGATGCTGCGTCGCCAGACCTCTCGATAATGGATGGTATATTGGGTATGCAGGGCAAGGGTCCCGCAGGAGGTGATCCCTTGAAGATGGATATGGTGTTGATATCCAAGGATGCACCGGCCCTGGATCACGCAGCATGTAGAGCGGTCGGCATAGATGTGAACAGAGTACCTACCCTGATCGAATCTCAACTGAAGGATGATGACATCGAGATGGTAGGGGATGGTTTCCCGGATCTACATATCGATTATCCCGATGGAGGAACCACTCCCTGGTGGATGCCTGAATTTTTTGGAGGGCTGCTCGCCAATCTATACATGAAAAGACCGGTGCTTTACCCTGAAAGATGTATCTCCTGTGGTGAGTGTGATAGGATATGTCCCGAGGATGCCATCAAGATGAACCAGTATCCCAAGATAAGCTGGTGGAAATGCATAAGGTGTTACTGCTGCGCAGAGATATGTCCTGAAGACGCTCTTGAGCCTAGATGACGTTCACAGGCCGCTCTCTAGGTCTCGGATGACCCCTTCGAGATCATCGGATTTTACCAAACCAGATGCTAATAGAACTCCTACAGTTCCAAGTTCCAGGGCCTTTTTTACATCCTCTCCGTTCTTTACTCCTGCACCGCACAGCACTTTGACCTCGGGATCCACCGCTTTTACACGTTCCACGGCCTCCCTTACCACCTCTGGCTTTGCAGTCGATACCGATATATCTCCACCGATCAGTTCCGGAGGTTCGTAGGCCACAAAGTCAGGTTTCAGTGCCGCCGCCGCCGCAGAAGTCGCCGGATTGTTGGCACATACCACGGTGGTCAGCCCCTTTTCTTTACACATGGTCACTATCTCGTCGATCTCCGATAACTTCAGCCTGTTCTCCGAGTGGTTGATCAGGGTCCCTTCAACCCCTGCATCTACCATGGCATCTATCAAAATATGACCGGTATTGCTCCCGGGTTTGACGGCGTCGATGTGCTGTGAAAAAACAGGTATCTCCGTCTCTTCTTTTACGGTACGGATATCCACCGGTTGGGGGCACACCGCCCAGGACGCATTGGCGTTCTTTTCGATCTTCTTGGTCAGTTCCAACCCACTATCGCCTATGGACTGGCTGTACGTCTTATAG
>PUPH01000111.1 GCA_003553085.1 Thermoplasmata archaeon | reverse complement strand
GTGTTCATATCCCAGAAGGAGTTCTCTACGGTTCCTTCATGCCTACTATATCCAACGAGACCTCCCACTCGATTATCTCCATCTGCGGTTCCTATTGAATACGAGTTGAACACGGACCCCGTGTCTATATGCCCGATCAGGCCGCCCACGTTCCAGTCACCAGTCGCGTTACCGGTAGAGTAAGAGTTCCCTACCATACCCTCGTTCCTAAGATCGAAGGGGACCCATTCGCCTATGTAGATATATCCGACGAGACCGCCTGCGTTGTTACCGGTTCCGGTCACGTCGCCGGTAGAATACGATCCTGATACCGTACCACTCGAGCTATGGATCTGTCCAACGAGACCTCCAAGATTCGTGCCTCCGGTCACTTGACCCTCGGAATAAGAGTTTATCACGGGACCTGTGTTATATCCGACGAGTCCACCTACCCCTTCGTTACCGCTCACAGTACCTGCGGCATAAGAGTTCGATACCGTCCCCGCGTTGGTACCGATCAAACCTCCCGCCTGGTTGTGATGGACCGCATCTACTTCCCCCGCAGCAAAAGAATTCTCCACCGAACCGCTGTTCCGTCCTATCGATCCACCGATATGGGTTTGACCGGTATGTGAGGAAAAAACTACTGCGGTGGAAGATGAATCGGACAACGTCCCAGTATTCTCTCCGATCGTTCCACCGATATAACTGCCCGTACCCTCCACATCACCTGCGCTGGATGAGGACGAGATGAGACCGTGATTTGAACCGGATAGTCCACCGATATACCATGAGCCCTCTACCTCACCTGTAAAAGAGGAAGTAGTAATCGTACCATAATTGATCCCGGCTAATCCACCGATATAACGGTTTCCAGTCACGCTTGAATTTGAGATCACAACATTACTGATGGATACACCTTCAGCTACATATCCGAACATACCTACATAGTAGCCGAAGGGGATGTCAACGTTCAGATCGGATATGGTGTAGTTATCTCCATCGAAATCGGCTTCGATGTACGGTATGTATAAACCGTCATCTTCGGAAAGGTCTATGTCCCCTGCAAGACGGAATCTGTATTCATCATCAGCTGCGAAGCCTAACAGGTCTTTTATCCCCATGGCATCATCGATCTCATAATATCCATCAACGGGCCAAAGAGTGGCTTCATAGTCCTCTATGTTTAAATACCTGTCATTTTGAAGCCAATCTTCGAATTGGTCATCATATAAACCACCCAAGGTCACATGATTGTCGCCCTTGATAAGAACAGTTTCGATGTTATAGTGTGAGTTCTCGACTGGTCCCGAGCTCTGCCCTACTAATCCACCTAGTTCCCGTTGTTGGGGACTGGTCAGATCGCCGAGTGAGAATGAATCTGAAATCGTACCATGATTGGTTCCCACTAGACCTCCCGCACGAAAATTTCTGACATGGACATCGACTTCTGCATCGGATCCGGTAACATTACCGTGATTGATCCCCACAAGACCTCCGGCGTGGATCATGCCTTCTACCTCACCCGTGGCAGACGAGTTGGATAAAGTACCGTGGTTGGTCCCGGTCAAAGCACCAACGAACAAACGGCCGTTCATCCTCTCAACATGTAAGTTATCGAGGTCATGTACGGACCCTTCTTCACCGATGACGCCGAACAGACCAATCGAATCCGTGCTGCCGCGCTCGATATAGATATCCGCGATCGTGAAACCGTTCCCGTCGAACTCACCGATAAAGGGATCTTCATCATCGCCTATCTGAAGCCATCCAGATCCATCGTCGGCATCCTCTGATGCATATTCATCGTAGTGCTCAGTGTGTTCATCGATATCTGCCATCAATGTGTAATTCCCGGCAAGGTCGTATCTGATTTGATACAGCTGTTCCCAATCATATATCTCATAACTTATAGGTTCGAAATTTGCGGTGATTGATCTGTCTGCGTCCATGGTCACGTTGGATATCCTACCATCTGAGACGATATCCCCTGTCCAGTTAACGAACAGATTTCCATGGTCCGGGAAAGCCTCGACGACGATCTTTCCATGTTCATAGAAAGTGTAAGTTCCCGCAGCAGGTTCGGTATGACCTTCGCCTTCGACCTGGACGGTCAATTCGTATTGTGTATCACTCTCTTGGATCAGCCACGTGGGTTCCTCTTGACCGTCTTCCCAGGACAGATAGGGGTTATCCCTTTCGGTATCCTCCATCTCGATGTTCCAACCTGCATGCTCGAAGGTACTTATCGAATTGAATTCCAGATCGTTCAAAGATAGACTATCATATTCTTCCGCATCACACTTGGGCATATCTTCGTGATAAAAAGATGAATGTACATGGCCCACATTTTCACCTATGAGTCCTCCCAATAATGCATCTCCATCTATGGTTCCTATCGCGTAACAGTATTCGATCTCACCGGCATCATTACGCCCTATGAGTCCCCCTAAACGCATACCTCCACTCACAGAGGATATCGAATAAGAGTTCGACACCAAACCATATACGGTGGTCCCTATAAGTCCACCCGATCGACCACCTCCAGTTACATTACCTACAGCGTATGATCTCTCCACGGTTCCATGATGAGACGATCCTACAAGCCCGCCTACTTCATTCCCTGTACCGATCACATCTCCAGTCGCAGATGAGTTTGATATCGTGGAAAGGTAATTATATCCTATGAGTCCACCTACGGTCACACTTCCAGCAACATCTGATGTGGTGTGACTATCGGTCACATCACCATGTAAGTTATATCCGGTCAATCCACCAGTAAATTGGTCTCCACTTATGTTCCCTGTAACATGTGAATTATATACCGTACTATAATCCATCCGTCCCACAAGACCCCCAACCCATCGGTAGGCGGTTATATTCACATCTTCTAAACCGATATCGGATACTTCCGCATTTGAATCCATGTATCCAAAAAGCCCGACATAACTCTGATCTGGTCGGTTAATGTAAAGGCCGGTTATGGTATGGTCGTTCCCATCCAAAACACCCGTGAATCTATCATCAGCATCGCCTATGGGCTCCCAACCCTCTTCAGTATCTACTAAATCGTCATACCCTTCGGTGTTCTCGTCCAGATCGTTCATGAGAACATACTCGCCGGATAGGTCATCCCGTATATCATACAGATCATGCCAATCATATATCTCAACATAACCATCGAATAGACCCTGTCTTATCTCATCCTCCACGGCCATACTTGTAACAAGTGCCATACTACCGATCATCAATGATACCACCACACTCAACGCCAATATCTTTTGGTATTTCATATTAATATCTCCATTCTAAATTTCACTATCTTTTACTTTAAATCAAACTATTAGTTTATTACTGATAACACCGTTTCATATCTAT
>PUPH01000112.1 GCA_003553085.1 Thermoplasmata archaeon | reverse complement strand
GAATTTTCTACCTGGCCTCACATCTGATCTTGGATTTCAGCGAGGGTATCGCATTATTCTACCCACTCTCCACAGATTTCTATCAGATTACGGTTAGTGTTTATGTCGATTTCTGGGGTACAATACCTTATCCCTCTTTGGATGCCGCTTGGAACGTAATATCTGCTGAATCAACAGTGGCTATAGGGGAGCGGATAGGTGTAGGAGAGGCTGTAAGACGTTATCCAAGTGTATCCGATACATCCAGTGGTTTGTTTTTGACCATCGCACTGGCGGCGGTCATGTACTTTGAGAAAAGTAGAGTGTTCATCGAGGAAGTATGGAACTTGATCAAAGATATTGTGACAGATTTCTTCAAGGTATTTAAAAAAAGTAAAAAAAAGTAAGGGGGTTTAGAGGTCAGCGAAGAGATCTTCTTCTTCCTCTTCTTCTTCTTCCTCGCTCAGTGGTTCACCGCACTCTGGACATTCTGTTTCACTGGCATCAACGCTTGCAGCACAGATGGGGCACTCGACGATTTCCTCTTCCTCGGGTGGTTCAAGCTCTTCACCGCACTCTGGACACTCGTCGGATGCGATCGGTATGACTGCTCCACAGGTCGGACAGATACCTTCCTCGAGTTCTTCTTCCTCTTCCTCGAGTAAATCAACTTCCTCTTCGATCTCGGTGACCGTTGTTTTCTTTAGTGTCATCACGCCTCCGATGGCCATGACTACCAGACCAGAGATCATTCCCATGAAGAAATGGTAGGAGTAGTGGTCGGGTCCGGTCATCACTTCTGAGGGATACTCACCTATCACAGGGAGTTCGCCAGGGCCTGCAAATTTAATCGCTACCACCGCAAGTATGATTATCACACCCAAGACCAGTACTATTGCGCCGTAATTTGGTCCGCCCGTTACCTTTTCTTCCTCGATCTCTTCTTCGAATTCGTCCTCTTCGTATTCGACATCTTCTTCGTACTCTAAATCAACATTTTCGCGCACTTTTAGCCCTCCATTAGGACTCGTATTGCTTTTGTCATAGAACTACAGGTATATAAATATGATGGATAGAAAATAACTTACCCTTGCAGCACGGTTTCCGAGTTTCCCCCAGGTACGATACATAAGAATACAGCTTCCTCTTCGCCAATATTTTTGTACTTGTGTCTTACACCTGCAGGTATGAAAATAGAATCACCTTCACCTACCTCGTACTCGTCGTCGCCCATGTGCAGCTTAACCTCACCTTTTAGATAGTACTGTAGATGTTCTGTATTCGGATGACTGTGGAGTTTCATATCTGCACCGGGTTGCATGGTGAATTTACGCATGTATATCCCTTGGGAACCATCATTATCGGATATCAACCATTGGATCTTGACTTTATCGGCATTGGGGACATCTTCTTTTATGATCTCTGTACTGTTCTTAACAACACCTTTTCCTTTCATAGCGATCAGTATAACAAAGACCCACTCATATATTAATTCAATCCAAGGTGGACTATGCAAATGTGTACGATAGATATATTAATCAATTATGTATAACATGCCACATGAAGGCCTTCGATGAATTGATGGATATATCATATGAATTAAGGAACATAGAGAGAACATTATCACTGTTGACATGGGATGATAGGACTTACATGCCGCCCGGTGCCATAAAGGGCAGGTCGGAGATGAGGGCGACCTTATATAAGATACATCACCAGATGTTTACCTCGGATCGAGTTAAAAGGTGTATCGATGAATTACAAAAGCCGAAAAATTATGATCAGTTGGACGAATTTCAAAAAGCCTCGTTGAGGGAGATGGATCGGGATTTTCAGAGAAAATATAACGTGCCTGATGACTTGATCCAAAGGATCGCAAAGGCAGCCAGCGAAGGGCAATCCGTTTGGAAGAGGGCCCGTGAGAAGTCCGATTTTCAAATGTTTTTGCCGTATTTGGAAAAGAACATCGAGTTAAAGAAAGAATTTGCCAGTTATATTGAATATGAAAATGAACCCTACGATGCACTCTTAGACCAGTTCGATCCGGGCTCCACGGCCAAATGGATCGAGGAGGTATTCAAACCTATGAAAAAGAATTTGTCGAAGATCGTGGATAAGATAGGGGCTGAGGATAAGATCCCTGGAGAGGGGGTTTTTGACGAAAAGCAGTTTCCCATAGAAGAACAGATCTCATTGTGTAAGCATATCGCCAAAGAAGTTGGATTCGATTTTGAACATGGACGTTTGGATGATACGGTACATCCGTTCACAGTTGGCATGGATCACGAGGTAAGGATAACTAATAGGTACAACCCTGAGAATTTGATGTCCATCTTCAGTCTTTTACACGAATCTGGACATGGGATGTACGAACAGAACATATCTCCCGACCTGTATGGTACCCCGATAGGAAAATACATCTCTATGGGTTTCCACGAGTCCCAGTCCCGAACCTGGGAGAACCTGGTCGGCCGCAGCAGGTCATTCATGGAGTACATATATCCTTTATTGACTGAGAGGTTCCCCAGCCTTGATGAACATACTATATCCGAATTTTACGGCGCAGTCAATCGTGTAGAACCTTCATTCATCCGGGTCGAAGCAGACGAGGTCTCCTACAATCTTCACATCGCTCTAAGATACGACATCGAACTAGGTTTTTTTAGAGACCAGATCGAACCCGATGAAGCTGAGGTAGTATGGAAAAATAAGATGGATGAGTACATAGGGATAGTCCCAACAGATCCTTCGGATGGAGTACTCCAGGATGTACACTGGTCCGGAGGGCAATTCGGCTACTTCCCAAGCTATGCATTGGGAAACCTGTATGCGGCTCAGATATTCGCCAAGGTAAGGGAGGATATACCACATCTTGACGGACTTATCTCTAAAGGGGATTTCCGACCGTTACTCGATTGGCTCGTTGATAATATATATTCACATGGAAGACGACACCTCGCTCCGGAGATGTTGAAATCGCTTACGGGTGAATCTCTATCAGAAAGGTATCTTATCGATCATATAATAGATAAATATTCGTCGATATATGGGCTTTCCCTTTAAATAATCGATATCGACTGGATGGGCGATTTTCGATCGAGGTTCAGCGAATATAATCTGCACAATAATATATGTACAACATGAAATAGTAAGTTATTTATTCAACTAATTCCTTATAGGTTAATGATAGTATTAAATAGTATAATGGAGTGAGTAGTTATGAAAATATATGAAGAAAAAATGAAAAAAACAGCTCTATTTTGGGCATTTGTGTTGACCTTCTCAGTACTGGCTGTTGGGTTTTCAAACCCTGTTGTCGGTACCAGCGAAGACATACTGCTGGTAGAGATAAATGGAACACAGGATGAACAAAAACTTG
>PUPH01000178.1 GCA_003553085.1 Thermoplasmata archaeon | reverse complement strand
TGGTTCTGGTTGGTGGGTATGATGCAGTTGGCTTTGGTACAGCGTCCTTCATCGTCATAGGTGTACTCATGGAACAGTATCCCTCTGGGAACTTCTACAGCGCCGACACCCGTACCTGCCTTTGGCTCGATGTCAGGTTGATGATTCAATCCCTGCTCCTCTATACCCTTATCGAGGATGTCGTCGATCAAATTTATTGAATCCTCAACACTGTGTACTACTTCGACCAGCTGGGCTATGGTATTCATGTAAGGGTTATGGCACACTGGAGACAGTCCGAAGTCTTCAGCTACCTCTTTAGCCAGTGGAGACAAGAGATCGTAATTATTGTTTAGCCTTGCCAAAGCTCCGACCATATAGGACTCTCGATTGTTCTTGGTATATTTGGCTGTGGACTGTGGAACAACGTATTCATTTGTCACCGATAGATAATCATCTACAGGGGTGATATCACCGTCGGTGGAGGCTATCTTACCATCATAGAATGCATATTCATCATCATGTGTCAATGATATGAATTCAGTCTCCCTTTCGAAATCAGGTAATGCGGAAGATAGACCTTTGACGAAAGATGCGACCTCATGTAAAACGGGTACCGATCCCTCGAGTTTTGTTTTCATGTTCTCCAACTCCAGGGGAGATGGCAACTTTGAGAAACCACCAGGGATCAATCGTCTAGGGTGGGTAGTTCTACCACAAGTTACCCTCGATAACTCGTTGGCCAGTTTGTGTAAAGATATGACCTTTTTGAGCTCTTCAGGGTGTGAGGTGGCTAGAGGGATAACAGAACCTTCCCCTACAAGATCAGGGAGGGCAAGATAACCAACATGAAGCACATGACTCTGCATGTTCTCTCCATGTAAAGCTAACTCTCTCAGCTTTACATCCTGCTCCGATACTTCTATATCCAGCGCATCCTCGGTGGCTTTAAGCGACGTCAATGCGTGCCCGATGGAGCATATACCACATATCCGGGCAGTTATCTGAGCCAATTGTGTATATGGTTTACCTTTAACGAAGGCCTCGAAATATCTAGGGGCCTCAGGTATTTCCCACATAACACGCTCTAGTTTACCCTCCTTCGCATCAACGAGGATATTGCCGTGTCCTTCTACTCTGGTCACATGTTCAACATTCACATTTAAATTTGTCATTCCGATACCTCCTTATTTAAAAGATCATATTCATCCATCAGCTCTTCAAGAACTCGGACTTCTTCGTAAGAGAAAACTTTTGCAGCTTCAAGGACTTGGTCTCTGGTGAAGCCGTTCTCTCCAAAGGCCTCAAGACCGAAGACTAACACATCTTTATTGCTCAATACACCGAAACAGCTCTCACAGGGATCTCCATTTCTGGTGCAGAATGCGTTACAACCTGCATGAGTCACTGGACCCAAACAAAGTATATCTCGAGCAAGGAAACAACCGTCTTTACGGTTAGGACATTCTGAACAGACCGAAACACCGTCTATATCGTATTCAAAACACAGATCCGCAAAATAACAGTCACCGCTTATGCCGCAGTTTCTACAGTCCTGTTCATGCTCAGAGAGCAGTAGTTCGAGTACCTCTCTTCTTTCGTCGTAAACGACTTTATTCTTGGTGGATATCTCCATACCATCATGAACGGGTAGGGAACAACTAGACTCCAGTTTTGGCTCGGCATTACCTTGACCGACCAGTTCTACCAAACATATCCTGCATCCCGCCGGTCTTTCTTCATGGTTGAGCTTGTTCAAACATAAAGTAGGAATGTATATATCGTTTTCTTCAGCAACGTCATAAACCTTTTGACCGGGCTTGCAAGAAAACTCCTTTCCATCGATGGTTATCTTCATGCTTCATCCTCCTCTGATATGTCGCATCTTAGACAACGTTTCGCCTCTTTTACAGCGCATTCTCTGTCCATACACATAATTACCTCTTTGAAATTACAGCTTCTCTCCTCAACAGGTATCGATTGTAGTTCTGACCGCGGTATGTAGTGCTCGTTGTCCGGGGCTGTCATAGAATACTCGTATTCATTGATACTCTGTAGTTCCTCCAATCTGTCATGTCCCATCAACCGAGCATCGATCTCTTTAGCCGCCTTTTTACCGTGTGCCACCGCTTCGATCACCGTGGCCGGTCCTAGAACCGCATCGCCTCCTGCAAATACATTGGGTTGCTCCGTTTCCATAGTATACGGGTCCACTTTCAGTCTGGTTCCCCACTCGTTTGTGAGTTTATCTGCAAGATCCTCGGCAAAACTCGTATCTATAACTTGTCCTATCGCTGTTATGATGTTATCCGCTTTGAATACAACCTTCTCGTAATCCACGGGTTCCGGTTTTCTGCGACCCCATTTTGTGAAATCGCCCATAACCGTCTTGGTGAACACCATCCCGGCGGCTCTTCCATACTCGATCAGTATCTCCTCGGGGGATAACAGGAAGTGGAATTCGATCCCTTCTTTCTTTGCCTCTTCGATCTCTTCGGGATAAGCTGGCATATCGATTTCTTCCCTTCGATATGCGATTATGATCTTTTCACAGCCCATCCTTTTTGCGTTCCTGGCCATATCAACAGCAACGTTACCACCACCGACGATGAGTATTCTATCCCCCAACTCAATCTCTTCTCCTCGGTTTATCTTCTCAAGGAGTTCGACACCTTTCAATATACCAGGTTCGTCCTCCTTCTCCAAGTTCAGCGCACGATCATTTTGTGCACCGACACCGAGGAAAATGGCATCTTGTTCTTCCAGCAGATCATCGAAGGGTACATCTTTACCCACAGATGTGTTCAGTTTCGCATCCACACCCAGGTCTAATATCTGCTGTATCTCCCAATCTAATACATCTCTAGGCAATCTGTACTTTGGGATACCCCATCTTAGCATGCCCCCTAGCTCGGATTTGGCTTCATAAAGTGTCACATCGTGACCCAATCTCTTTAGGAAGTAAGCAGCGGTCAGACCGGCAACACCTCCTCCTACTATACCGACCCGTTTACCTGTTGTATCCAACGTTGAAGTCTCCGGTCGATATTCGACTTCATCATGATAGACCTTATCAGCACAGAATCTGTGTTGAGCCATCACCGATACCGCTCTATCCAATTGATCCCTCTGACATATCTCCTCGCACGGATGATCACAGACTCTGCCGCAAACACCTGGGAAGGGATTGTCCTCTCTCTGTATCTCGTAAGCCTCACCGAATCGTTCTTCTATGATCAGTTGCATCTGACCGGGTACATTGGTCCCTGCCGGACATGAATTTTGACATGGTGAAATGAACAAAGACGCACAGGATGATGCAGGACAGAATCTCTTTTTGATGTGCTGTTCATATTCATCCCTGAAGTACTTCAACGTGGTAAGGACCGGGTTTGGAGATGTTCCTCCAAGGGCACATAGAGAGCCGTCTCGAACCTGTACTGCCAGATGCTCTAAAATATCGATATCTCTCATATCGGCTTCCCCTAGTACTATCCTATCGAGTATCTCGAGCATCCTTCTAGTGCCGACCCTACAGGGAGTACATTTTCCACAGGATTCATCAACACAAAAGTCCAGGAAGTATCTAGCTATCTCAACCATGCAGGTATCCTCGTCCATGGCCACCATCCCGCCTGAACCGACGATGGATCCTAATTCCTTAAGATTCTCATAATCTACTTCCACATCGAGTTCTTCCGGAGGTATACATCCTCCAGAGGGACCACCGGTTTGGACAGCTTTGAAATCCCTATCGTGCTGCATCCCTCCACCTATCTCGTAGATGATATCCTTCATCTTGGTACCCATGGGGATCTCCACTAGGCCAGCCCTGTTTATGTTTCCAACTAGGGAGAAAACCTTGGTCCCTTTACTTGTTTCAGTACCCATACCGCTGAACCAGTCAGCACCTTTTTCGAATATCATAGGTAGGTTTGCCCAGGTCTCCACATTGTTGATGTTTGTAGGTTTGCCGAACAGGCCTGAATTAGCTGGGAAAGGCGGTCTAGTCCTAGGTTCGCCTCTTTTACCTTCGATGGAACCCATCAACGCGGTTTCCTCACCGCATACGAAGGCACCCGCACCTTCCATCATCTTGAGTTCGAATGAAAAACCGCTGCCCATTATGTTTTCTCCGAGTATACCGTATTCCTTTGCATCTTCTATGGCTTTTTCCAACCTTTTGATGGCCAAGGGATACTCAGCACGGATGTATATGTAACCCGTATTTGCTCCGATGGCGTAGCCACCGATCATCATACCTTCGATGAGGCTGTGTGGATCACCTTCCAGAACTGCTCGATCCATATATGCTCCTGGATCACCTTCATCAGCGTTGCATATCACATACTTTTGATCGCCTTCAGCATCCTTAGCAAATTGCCATTTTAAACCGGTAGGGAACCCAGCGCCGCCCCTACCTCTGAGTCCAGATTCCTTCACTTCATCGATCACTTCTTGTGGAGTCATGTTGTTCAACAAGTTGAAAGCCGATTTATAACCCCCTCTGGCAACGTACTCCATTATAGACTCAGGGTCTATGATACCACAGTTCCTCAAGGCAACTCGTACCTGTTTTGATAGGAACGGGATCTCGTTGAGGGCGGGTATATCTTCAAACTGCCAGGAAAACTCTGTTTTCGCTTGATCACATACAGATAATTCCTTATTCAATTGACCAAGTGCATATTCTTTGACCGGTTGTCCATTGATCAGATGTTCATCAAGGATCCTCTTCATCTTTGTCTCATCCACGCCATAATAAGTTATCCGTGGCTTATCGGGCATCTTTATATCAACGAGGGGTTCAGCGTGGCACATACCGATGCACCCTACCGATTTGATCTCCGGTTCACCCATGGCGCCCAATTCAGCATCTATGTCTTTCTCCTCTAGATACTTTTTAGTGAACCCTACAACACCTTCAGCACCAGCTGCTATACCACAAGTAGCGAATCCAAAGATTATCTGTGGACGATCTGGGTCAAGATTTTCTTCTCCTATCTTAGCCATCTCTTCTAAATCCTTCAAAGTTTTAACAGTCATCGTTATCACCTATTTGAACTCCTTCAATATACCTTCTATTTCCTTGGTGCTCACTCTACCAAAGGTCTCACCATCTATATCTATGACCGGCGCGAGACCACAACACCCTAAGCATCTTACTTGGTCCAGCGAAAATCTTCGGTCCTCTGTGGTTTCATTTACGTCTATATCCAATATATCCTTCAACTTCTCGAGTATCTTTTTACCTCCCTTCACGTGACACCCGGTACCCATGCAGACGGAAATCTTGTGACGTCCAGGGGGATGAAGTTTGAACTGTGTGTAAAACGTCGCTATTCCGTATAGATCTGTATAGCTGATACCTGTGGTCTCAGCAAGGTACTCCATGTGCTTATCTTGAAGCCATTTATACTTTCCTTGGAGTTTTTGTAGCAGCTCGATCTTCTGATATTTGGGATCTTCCACCGATCTGATTATCTTTTCGATTTCATTCTTTTCCATCCATGAGAGTTCCTTATTCGTATCTTCTTCCTTCATGGTTTCACTTCCTTGAGGCTCATCGCGATATCTTTTCTTTCCAGAACCTTCTTGTCATCGGCAGTAGGATGGTTACCTCCACCGCTCAGACATCCGTACAGACAGGGGACTACATTCACGGCCCCACTCTTTTTACCGCTTCCGAGAAGTTCATCTGCTAACTTTTCTGTTATCTTGAAATACTCATCATGCCCGGGTATTCCAGAATGTTTGAACCCTTCAGAGGCACAAGGTCCGTCGTAATCACCATCTGATGGATCCACGAATCCGATATCTAAATCCATATGGTTGAACAAGTCGATCATCTCCGGTGCTGAGATAACGTGATTTATCTCTTCGACAGCCTTTAAACCGGAACATGGGCTCATGATACATATATCTCCGTCTTCTTCTTCCAGGATGAGTCTCCAAGGCGTATTTCCTGCTTCGATCGCAAGAGTGTCTATACCCTCTGCTTCTATATGATTTCTTGCTGGAAGACACCAACTGGCTAACACTGGTTTTTCGTTATCATCATCCATTTCCTTAGATCTCTCTAAAAACCTGTCATACTGGATTACTCTATCGAATCCCATCTTCTTCAGACCGCCTATCAGGTATCTCTCTGCCTCTGTGGGTTCCATCTCAGAGAGGATAGAGTGTTCTTGTAGGAATGATGCAACGGCTATAGAGTCTAGTGCGATTATGTTTACTCGACCACCATCGATCAATCCTGCAGACAGATCCTCAACAGGAGATTCATTATAGAGAGAATCCACAGGACATAATGCTACACACTGACCACAGTGTATACATCCGTTGGCATCGAATCCGATATCTTTAGGAGTCGAAATTATGGTCTCGAATCCACGTTCGACAGGACCCAAGGCGTCCACACTCATGACGTCTTGACAGAAGTTAGCACATCGCCGACAGAGTATGCACTTGTTTGGATTATATTTTACCAGCGACCGTTCATCGACCTCTTTATCTCTCAGCATCACTTTGAAATCGATGTTTTTATTAGTTTCGACCGGTTTTTTAACCAATCTTTCGATGAACTGAAGAACTCGATCACCTCTAACTGGGCAACCCCTGAGATAATAATCTACCTTGACTACTTCGTCAACCGCCTTGCAGGGGAAGTTATCGAAGAATTCGCTTTTCGATATTTCTTCATCAAGACCTGGATATACTTCATCCTTTACCTCTTCTATCGACCAGTCTTTCTGGAGTTTGTTTACATTCCCATTGGCCGCACAGTTTCCAAAAGCTATCAGTAAATCAGCGTTTGATCTGATTTTCTTCAGCCTCTCTTCATCACTGGGCCTCTGTATGGATCCTTCGATGAAAGCAACATCGTAGTCGTCCGAATGCTCCTTCATGATCTCTCTGAAACTGACTATCTCGACCAGACCCAGTAGATCCAATATCTTTTCCTCCAAATTGGCTATCTGCAATTGATCTCCTTCGCAACTTGCAAAATCAAAAAATGCTACTTTTGGTTTATTTCCCATGTCATGCCTCCTTAAATTCATGTGCCTTCCCATGATAGCTAACCGCAGAGAAAATTCTGCAAACTCGCTTCCTGTTTGACCATCTTAAACTTCTGTTGGTTTTGCTTTTAAACTCGATCATGATTCAACACACTTGTTTATAGACAGATTCGGCAACAAAACACCGGTTATTAAATATTTCTGCTTGTTATGACCGAGTGTGTGATTACCGATTTTCACAAGAATATGTTTAGTCATGATGACAAGGAATGGTCGAATTGAATCATCATATGATGAAATCGTGGTGAAACCCTCAACTACTTCCAACTCGTCCATGACGGGTCGCATACTATATACAATAAGAAGTATCAATGGAAACAACACGAAAGGATTTAATATGAGTGCAATCTAGACCCAACCAACCCGCTGTAGTAATCCTTTAAAAAAAGGTATAACATATGAAAAAATGGGGATAGATAATATGGAAAAATACCATCTTAGGGATATACTCCCGATAATAGGAGAATATGAGAAAGGGGCCGGAAATCTGATACCTTTATTGCATGAAGTGCAAAAAAAAATTGGCTATCTTCCTAAAGAGGTGCAGGAATTCATAGCTGAAGAGTTGAGCGTACCCTACAGCCAAGTACACTCGGTGGTCACATTTTACTCTTTTTTTACCATGGAACCTAGAGGGGAACACACCATCTCTGTTTGCACTGGAACTGCATGTCACGTAAAAGGTGCTGAAGGCCTGACAAAAAAGCTCAAGGATATGTTGGATGTCGAAGAGGGGGGTACATCGGACGACAGAAAATTCACTTTCAACACGAAAAGATGCGTGGGTGCATGCAGTAAAGCACCGATCATAATGATCGATGGTGACGTTTACGGAAAAGTACAGCCCGAGGATTTGGAAGATATCTTGGATAGGTACTAACAGGAGAGATGAAAATGGTTAGAAAAGAAATTTTAATATGTTCTGGTACTGGCTGCCTCTCTGCAGGATCCGAGGAGATAGAAGAAAGATTGATGGACGAACTGTGGAAACACGAATTAGAGGATAAATATCCTTTGACCAGGGCGATAAAAAGAACAGGATGCATGGGACCATGCAACCTGGGGCCCATGATAATCATACGACCTGAAGATACATTTTATGGAAATCTAAAACCTGCCGACGTAGAAAGGATCGTTGAAGAACACTTACTCAAAGGCCGTGTAGTATACGACCTCTTGATCGAGGATATAGACGGACGTAGAGTAGAAGAGTTCGAAAAGCTCGACTTCATCAGAGGTCAAAAGAAAGTGGTCATGAGGGACTCGGGAGACATAGATCCAAGCAGCCTTGAAGATTATCTGAAAGTAGATGGATACATGGCTGCAAGAAAGGCCATAATGGATATGGAGAGAAATGAGATAGTAAAGGAGATAAAAGATTCTGGTTTACGAGGAAGAGGGGGTGCAGGATTTCCTACTGGACTGAAGTGGGAGCTGGCCGCTAAGGAGATCTCAGATCAAAAATATATCGTTTGTAATGGCGATGAAGGAGACCCCGGTGCTTTCATGGATCGAAGTGTTCTTGAAGGAGATCCACACAGTATAATAGAGGGTATGATGATTGCAGGTTACGCAGTGGGTGCCGACCAAGGATACATATATGTCCGGGCAGAATATCCTCTGGCGATCAGGAACCTTCAAAAAGCCATCAGGGATGCTGAAAGCGAAGGATATCTAGGTGAAAACCTGTTCAACCAGGGTTTTGATTTCAACGTTGAGTTGAGAGTGGGTGCTGGAGCATTTGTTTGTGGTGAAGAGACGGCCTTGCTTTCTTCTATAGAAGGAAAACAAGGTAGACCTAAATACCGACCTCCCTATCCAGTACAATCCGGTCTCTGGGGGAAGCCCACGGTGATAAACAATGTCGAAACATTTGGCAACATAGCGATGATAATAAAATATGGATCTGAATGGTTCAGAGATATAGGAACCGAAGGAAGTCCCGGAACGAAGGTTTTCGCCGTTGCAGGCGATGTGGAAAATACCGGTTTGATCGAGGTAGCCATGGGTACGACCATCAGAGAGATGATAAACATCGCGGGTGGTGTTGCAGATGGGAAAAGATTCAAGGCTGTACAGATCGGAGGACCTGCAGGAGGGGTGATACCCGAACAATACCTAGACACACCCATAGATTATGATTCTTTAAAGGAGGCGGGAACGATAATGGGTTCCGGAGGTTTCATCGTTTTAGACGAAGACACCTGTATGGTCGATGTCGCCAAATTCTTTTTAGACTTCACTCAAGATGAATCCTGTGGAAAATGTCCACCGTGCCGACTCGGTACGAAGAGGATGCTTGATATACTAGATAAGATAACTAAAGGCAACGGAGAAGCAAAGGACCTTGATAAGCTTCAAGACCTGGCTGAAACCATTCAAGCCACTTCCTTCTGTGGGCTCGGTCAAGCCAGCCCTAACCCAGTATTGAGTACACTGAAATTCTTCCGTGATGAATATGAAACCCATGTACATGATAAGAAATGTCCGACTGGGACATGCAAAGCATTGGTAGAGGCCTACACCATCAATGAAGAGACCTGTGTTACATGCGGAAGATGTATCGAAGTGTGTCCTGTCGATGCCATCTCGAGTGGAGAGAACACTTACGTTATAGATCCGGAGAAATGTATCTCTTGTAGTGAATGTGCCAAGATATGTCCTGTCGATGCCATCTCGGAAGGTGATGAAAAATGAATACAGTGAACTTCAACGTTGACGGACAAGATATATCCGCAAAGAAAGGTATGACTGTGATGGAAGCATGTGAGGAACACGGGATAACGATACCGAAGTTGTGTCAGCACGAGGCTCTTGAGAACGTGATGGCGTGTCGATTATGTTCTGTAGAAGTTAACGGTAAACAGATACTACCTTCTTGTGGCCTTCAAGTGGACGACGGGCTGAAGATACAAACTCAAACAGATCATCTTAAGAAATATAGAAGAAAGATCCTTGAGCTGATCTATCGCTCTGAAAACCATTACTGCATGTTCTGTGAATCCGACGGCGATTGTGAACTACAAGATCTGATGTATGAACATGAGATAGACCGTTTCGAATTCCCGAGGATGTATCCAGAGTGGCCCGTTGATTCATCCCACGACTACATCATCAAAGATAGTAACAGGTGTATAAGGTGTGGAAGATGTGTAAGAGCTTGTGATGAAGTGGTGGGGAATCATACTCTGAGTCTAGGGGGACGAGGTATCAACAATAGGATCATCGTGGACGCAGGAGTACCCCTGGGAGAATCCACATGCACATCTTGTGGTATGTGTCTCCAAGTTTGTCCCACAGGAGCTATCTTCAGCAAATTGAGTATGTTTAAAGGTGTCAAAAAAGAATGTGATATGACGACCACCACCTGTTTGAGCTGCAGCATGGGGTGCGGTACCAACGTATATACCAAAACAGGACACATCGTTGAGATAGAAGGTGCGGATATACATAAGGAATCTGGAGGACAATTGTGTGAGTTCGGTCGATTCAAACCTCTAGCCAATAAAGGTGAGAGGATAAAAAATGTGATACTCCGTGAAGACGGTGAAGAAAAGGAACTGAGTTTGTCAGAGGGTTTAGAAAAAGCTTCAGAGATGCTTGTAAAGAGTTATAGGATCAGTGCCTATGCCAGTGGCGACCTCACCTGTGAAGACCTTGATGCTTTTGCCTATGCCATGAGGGCACACGGAGCACTTTTCGATGTGGTTGGGGCGAAGCGGCACAGATTCGAAACTGAAGTAAAAAGAAGGATAAATATGATCGAAGGCCATTTCGTAACCGATATAAGAGAAATCATGAAGGCAGATAACATCCTTCTTTACGACACCTCGATATATCACACACATCCGATATTGGCTTCGTATATCAGAAGGGCGACTTCAAACGGAACTAAGCTGATAACTATAGACGCTTACGAGGACAAATTCTGGAATCATTCAGACAAATCCATAACTATAGAATCACCGAAGACCCAGTTGACCAGACTTGTCAATCAAGTGATAAAGGAAGGAAAGGCATCTATCGAGGACCTCTCGCGGGTATCGTCGATACTCGGAGGTCTTAGGGTTCATCCAAAAGATGTTATGGAGATCGTCAACCTTCTTGAAGAAGCGACCTATGACATAATAATTATAGGTGACGAGATCATAGATAGGTGGTCTTTAAGACATATATTCGAACTAGCAAAACTGGAAGGCAGCTACGTGATCAGCTTGAACCACGCTGGTAACCAATATATCAAGAACCTGGAAACAGAAGGTGTCTATGAAGAACCTGAAGTAGCATACATCTTAGCTGGTGATGAAGAGGATCAGGCAGATATGAAAGAACTGATAGAGAAGGCTGATTTCTCTATAGTTCAATCGGCTAGAAGATCCGAACTGACCGAGATGGCGGACCTTGTCATCCCTTCATTGACCATGTTCGAGAGAGAAGGTACCACTATAGACATAAATGGTGTTAAGAATAAGGTCGAAAGGATAACCGAGCCGAAAGGAGGTATAAGATCGGAGATCGGTTTCTTTGAAGAGTTGGCCAAAATGAGGTGATAAAGATGGCAGAAAACAAACCAAAAGTAGCCACTGCTTGCATGTGCGGATGCTCAGGATGTCATATGTCGTTTCTGGATGTTGACGAATTCGTTAAGGACCTAGCAGAACTCGTTGAGTTCCAATCCAGTCATGTGATAATGGATGTCAAAGAGATCGAAAAAGTTGACATCGGGATCATGGAAGGAACCATAACGAACGACGAGAACGTCGAGGTAGCTAAAAAGATGAGAGAAAACTGTGATATCCTCGTAGCCTGGGGAGACTGTGCATGTTTTGGTGGGATAATGACCATGAGAAATTTTGAAAAGGTCGATAAGATCCTGGAAGAGTGTTACCTTGAAAAAAGCGACGAGGAGAGTGTGGTTCCAGATGATGAGCTGATACCGACTCTCACCGATAAAGCAAAGGGTCTAGATGAGATAATCGACGTCGATGTCTATATCCCGGGATGCCCTCCTTCAGCGGATGTTATCCGATACGGATTAGAAAAACTTCTTGAAGGAGAGATACCGAAGTTGGATAAAGATAAATTGAGATACTAGAGGTGCATAAAATGGGAGAAATAAAAGAAATAAACCCTGTAACCAGGGTAGAAGGTCACGGAAAGATAAGCATACATCTTGACGACGATAAACAAGTGAAAGAGGCTAGATTCCACGTTACTGAATTCAGAGCATTTGAAAAATTCGTTGAGGGGAGGGTACTTTGGGAGATGCCTGAGATGACATCCAGGATATGCGGTATCTGCCCTGTTAGCCACGAACTAGCATCGGCCAAAGCATGTGATGAGCTCGTCGCAGCTGATATCCCAGAAGCTGCTCACAAGATAAGAGAACTCATCCACATGGCTCAGATACTGCAATCGCATAGCTTGAGTTTCTTTTACCTTTCCAGCCCAGACCTAGTCATGGGCTTCGATGCGTCACCGGAAGAGAGGAACATATTCGGACTGATGAAGAAGGACGAAGAACTCGCTAACAGAGGTATCAAACTCCGGAGCTTTGGACAGAATATAATACAGGCTCTAGGTGGAAAAAAGGTTCATCCTGAACTATCGGTCCCTGGTGGTGTAAATCAAAATTTACTGCGAGATAAAGGAGAAGAATTCCTTGAGAAAACAGATGAACTGAAATCTTACATACAGGACACGTTAAGCCTGTTGAGAGACCTGTACGAGGACATGGATGTCGATGTTGAAGAATTTGCATCTCATGAAACGGGATATATGGGGCTGGTGGATGAAAACGGACATCTGGAATTTTATGACGGGGATCTCCGTATAGTCGATGGGGAAGGTACGATACTTACAGAGATAGATCCAAAGAGATACGATGATGTGATCGGAGAAAGGTCATTGAACTGGAGTTACATGAAATTTCCATATTACAAAAAATTGGGATTTGAAAATGGAGTGTACAGAGTAGGACCATTAGCTAGATTGAATCTCATCGACGGCATAAGCACTGAGTTAGCCCATGAAGAATGGATACGCTACAAGGAGATCGGAAGTAAAGAGATAAAAGAGGGATCCCTGTTTTATCACTACGCGAGGCTGATAGAAAGTCTTCATACTGTCGAACGGATCGAGGAGTTATTACAGGATGAAGACATCTATACCGGGAAGATAAATGTACCAACCCAAGCCAGGGAAGCTAGAGGTGTCGGTGTAATAGAAGCCCCTAGAGGAACTCTGATACACGACTATGTATCCGATGCACATGGTGTGATCAAGAACGCTAACTTCATCGTTGCTACAGGCCATAATAACCTTGCTATCAATAAGAGCATCCAGAGCGTAGCTGAAGAGTACATAGATGGGTCGCATGAAGAGATACCCGAAGGTATATTGAACAGACTTGAAAGCGTGATCAGATGCTACGATCCATGCTTGTCATGTTCTACACATGCTGTAGGCAATATGCCCTTGATGGTGGATCTAGTTTCTAACGACGGCAGACTATTAGACAGTAAAGAGAGATACTGAACTACTCGGACCTCAAGGTAGCGAAGTACACTGGCAGGGACCGTTACCTGCTGAGCTATATCGATATAGGTATAGTTGAGATGATCGCTGCGATGCCTCACAAAATCGATCCGATACCGTTTAGGTCACGTAGAACCTTTCGGTAGATCATTGTAAACCACGGATGGGTCCGCCACATCAGTTGGACACTGCGAAGCACATCTGCCACATCCGACACATGCTATATCTCCGAATATCTTATAGATATATAACCCCTTAGTCATCAATCGGTGTCGGTATCGCTGGTACTTTTCATCCATCACATGATCATCGGCGATATCCTTTGAGAACTCTTCATATAAACACTGTTTCCATATCTCCGGGTTCCCATCTTCACCGAGGTTGTCCCTTGTGATATCATCCTTATTTATGAAATAGCTAGTGGGACATACGATTATGCATGAACCACATTCTGTGCAAGCTTTAGAATGTTTTTTCCAGAACTCGATGTCATCATAATTTCTATCTAGAGTTTTGGGTAGTTCTTCTAGTGGAAAATCGAGTTCTCTAGTGAATTTTGTCTCTAATTCAGATAATTTATTATCCACCCTGGATTTTTCATCCTCTGTCGCATCCCTGATGTCTATGCCATCCAATAGATTGAAACCGTCCTCAGAACCGATCTCTATGGCATAAGTATCTCCAAGATCTGTTAGCATCAGGTCGTAGTTTTTTGAGACGTTCGAAGTGTTCATACTTCCTGCAAAACATCTATCTGCCACCACATCCATATTGACACCCACCAGCACAGAAGATCTCCTTTTTATGAGATAGTTTCTTCCTTTTGGGGTTTCGGAGAGAACGTTGTCCAATTGACGAATTGCATCGAGGTCGTAGGGATGTATACCAATTATGATCCTAGGGGTTATATCATGTTCCAGTGTCTCTTCATCCTGATCTTCAAGCAAGAGGTTTTCTCGCTGAGACATAAAATATTTAGTCGGAGGTAAGACCGTCGTATCATAATCCAGACGTAAGTCAGATGCTTTGTTTAAAACGTCGAAGTCGAACTTTCCCTCCTTATCTTGAACCCCCACCACTTCACGGGGGTCATCCTCCAATAAATGCTCCACAAAAGCCTCAAAATCCTCTTTGCTGATGATCTTCATGGTCTCACTCATATGTGCTGTGATTGACGTGAGAATCACCATGCATTAAAGCTTTTCGTCTAAATCATGAATTATACGTGTGGTTAGAGACTTGTTTATTTTTTCGGGATTCCTATTCCATCTAGGAAAGGGATGATGCTGAAAACAATTTTTGATAATTCTAGCAAAAACATCGAATGTGTATTTTATTTTTGTAAAATATGA
>PUPH01000106.1 GCA_003553085.1 Thermoplasmata archaeon | reverse complement strand
GTCCGCATGATGGGGACCAACGAGGAAGAAGGAAAGCATTTACTCGAAGAGGCGGGATACTGCGTTGTCGGTGGGATGGAAGAAGGTGCCAAGAAGGCGGTGGAGATACGAGAGTAATAGTCACAGAGTCTTCGTTTGAAATGCATCCTGAGTGACGTCGTTATTGAAACGTATCGGTGTAAAGGTTCAGAGGATTTCATCTTATCTCATCATTCATCAACTTTTTCTTTCAAGAAGGCACCCATCTCGCTGTCTGTGTTCTGTATATGCAGGATCAACCAATCGATCAGGAATTGCTGGATCTCCATGGCGAAGTCCTCCCTTCGACCTTTCTCTTTGAATTTCCCCTTCAATCTAGCCACTACGTCCATGAAGCGCAGGTGTTCACCCCTGTGATCATCGGTACCAGGGTAGTCGAACCGTTCCATATACTTCTCCTCGCTCTGAAAATGGAACTCGGTATAATCTTCCATGAAGTTAAGAAGATGAAAGATCCGGTCTCTACCCTTGTTCTTCTGTATGGATGTGGCCAGGTCGTCCACCCGCTTTATCAGTTCTTTATGCTGGTCGTCTATCTCTTCTACACCAACGGACAGGCTGTCTTTCCACTCGAACACCATAAAATAACACCTTTTGAGTATCCCAAGAAGCGGTATTCAACGATTGTTTAAAAATATCAGACCATAATCCATTTATCATGCACGGTCGTTAGACCTGCATGGTCGAAGAAGAGATGAGATTGATAGAGATAGGCAGGGTAAAGAACACTTTCGATGAACAGGTGGCTGATGATTATAAGGAAAAAACTTCCGAGATCCATATCCACGAACAGTACTCGGAGGCATTATTGGGTATAGAAGAGCATTCGCATATCGTGGTCCTCTGCTGGTTCAACAGGAGTGACCGTGATATCCTTAGGGTACATCCGATGAGAGACCCAGATAACCCTCTCACAGGGGTTTTCGCCACCAGAAGCCCGGTACGACCGAATCCCGTCTCTATCACCGTCTGCCGTCTCGTGGAGAGAAGGGATGATATACTGGTCGTGGAAGGGCTGGACGCTTATAACGACACGCCGGTGATCGATCTGAAATCATACACCACTAAATATGAGGTGGATTCGCCGGAATTCCCTAAATGGATACGTGATAAAAGAAGATGAGGTCGAACAGCAAGGTAAAAGACAACTTATTTAACATACTATATGCCTACAACGCCGATGAGCGACACCATCATAGACGGCAGAAAGATCGCCCGTCATCATGAAGAGATACTGAAGGAAAAGATCCGATCTCTTGATCGACCACCGACACTGCACACCATACTGGTGGGAGAGGATGAAGGATCGAAGGTGTATATCGGTGTAAAAGATAGAGGATGTAAACGTGTGGGCATAGAAACCGAGACACACCTTCTTGCGGAGGATACCTCTCAAGAGGCTCTGGTGGATATCATCATGGGATTGAACGAAGACGATTCCGTCGATGGGATACTGGTCCAGATGCCTCTTCCTGAACACCTAGATACTTCAGAACTCATATCGACAGTCTCCATCGAAAAGGACGTTGAAGGTATGCACCCCTACAATTTAGGACGGCTGATAGCCGGTGATGAAAGTGTAGTTCCGTGTACACCCGGCGGCATAATAACCATGCTGGAATACGAAGGTGTACACTTAGAAGGTAAAGAGGTCTGCATAGTCAGCCACAGTACAGTGGTGGGCAAACCCATGGCATTGATGATGCTCAGCAGAGATGCAACAGTAACGGTGGTACACGAATATACAAAGGACATCACCGATTTCACCAAGAGGGCGGACGTACTGATAACCGCCGCCGGCGTCCCTGGACTGATCAGGAAAGATATGGTCAAAAAAGATGCAGTGGTGATCGATGTGGGCATGAACCGCTTGGAAAGCGGAGAACTTGTGGGGGATGCAGAGTTCGACGCCGTTAAGGAGAGGGCTGGAAAGATAACGCCGGTGCCCGGAGGTGTGGGCCCGACTACAGTGCTGACCTTGCTTCAGAACACCTACCGCTTATCGGATAAACTATCAGAAAAAATATAAGTAGTTAGATACCTATCTACCTAAATATCAGAGGAATCTGAATGGATAAGAGAATCCATATGAAAATAGACAGGGATGACGAAAGCGTCACTCTAACGGATATCCAGGATATGATAGACGAGATACAAAAAAAGTATCCTGATAGAGAGGTATTTTTCGACGGCGACGATTTCGCCATATGCAGCAGAAAAAAACGGGACAGGTAATGACCTTGATTCTGATTAAACTAGGTGGTAGCGTTCTGACAGATAAATCCATCCCTTTTTCGTTCGATAAAGAGACCACCAAACGTTTATCACGGGAGATCAAAGTATCTGAAGAAGACATAGTGGTCGTGCACGGAGGGGGCAGCTTCGGACATCCTGGGGCCGAGAGGTATGGTCTAAACAAAAGGGTACCTCTTTCGATAAAAAAGGGCACGGCCGTGGTCCAGAGGGACATGAGGAGGATGAATCAAAAGATCCTTGAGATCATGATCGATGAAGATATACTGGCGGTATCGATTCCTGGGGCGATGATCACCAAATACAAGGACGGTAAGTTGATCCATCTAAACGAAGATATCGTGATCGATTATCTTAACATAGGTACAGTACCGGTGGCCTTTGGTGACGTAGCCGTAGATGAAACCAGAGGGGTGACTATCTGTTCGGGGGACGACATAATGCGTGGACTCGCCCACCTGGCGGATATGTCGATATTCGTCACCAACGTCGACGGGATCTATAAAGAAGGGGATGTGGTGGACGTTTTCGATAAAAGTATGTTACCCCTCACAAAAGAAGATATGCCCGATGAGGGTGGATCGATAGACGTAACCGGCAGTATGGAGCGAAAAGCGAAACTGATGCTGGAAGTATCGAATCACTGCAGAACTTACGTGGTAAATGGTAAAGTACCCGGCAGGTTAAGTTCGCTCCTGAGCGGAAAAAGAACATTTTGCACAAGGGTGAAAAGATGATCCAGAGAAGGAAAGAAGATCATATAAATATCAGTCTAGAGAAGGATGTAGAGGTCGAAGACGACTACTGGAGTATGCTAAAGTTCGTACACAGAGCGTTGCCGGAAGTAGACATGGAGGAGATATCACTTGAAACCGAGATTTTTGGCTGTGAACTCTCCGCACCTTTGATGATATCCGCTATCACTGGGGGATATGGAGGTGCTGAAGAATTCAATAGAAGGTTGAGCAGCACCGCTGAAGAATATGGTATAGGATTCGGGGTGGGGAGCCAGAGAGCAGCTTTGGAGGATGAAGGATTACGTTCAACCTACGAGGTCATCAGAGAATCTCATCCACCCCTGGTCGTGGCCAACCTGGGTGCACCCCAGCTCATAGATCAAAAGGGTAAGCATGTTTTCGACATCGAGGACGGAAAAATGGCCATGGATATGATCGGGGCCGACCACCTAGCTATACACCTTAACTATCTACAGGAGGTCGTTCAACCAGAGGGAGATCTTAGAGCCAAAGGTGTTCTGGAAGCTATGGCCGGATTCTGTGATGAACTTCCAGTGATCGCAAAAGAAACCGGGGCAGGGATCGACGCCGATACCGCTTCCTCTTTGAGTGAGGTGGGTGTGAAGGCCATCGACGTAGGAGGTATGGGTGGTACTTCCTTTTCTGCAGTGGAGTACTACAGAGAGGGAACCGATAAAAAGCTGGCAAATATGCTGTGGGATTGGGGCATACCTACACCGGCATCCATCATAGAATGCAGGAGGGCAACCGACGTACCTCTCATAGCAACTGGAGGTATAAGGAACGGTTTGGATATAGCCAAAGCGATCGCCCTAGGTGCGGACATCGCGGGTATAGCCGGTGGTGTGCTGCCGGCGGCGAATATATCCCTTGAAGATACTTGTAAATACATGGAAGGTGTACTGAAAGAGTTAAAAAGTGTGATGTTCCTCTTAGGATGTAAAAAGGTCGAAGATCTAAGGGACAGACGTTTGATGATAATGGGCGAACTCAAAGATTGGGTAATATGAGGATGATAATATGGTAGATTTGTTCGAAGAGATAGATAAGAGAAGACTGGTAGTGAACGATTATCTAGAAGAACTGTTCGTGAAGAAAGAAGAGCACATCCTTTGGGAGATGATGTCTCTGTACCCTCAAGCAGGTGGTAAAAAATTGAGACCTTTTCTGGCGATGATCTCTGCCGGTGCCTTCGGTATAGATGAAGAGGAGGCACTACATTTGGGTTTGAGTATAGAACTCATCCACAACTTCACACTTGTACATGACGATATAATGGACCAGGATGAGCTGCGAAGGGGGATAGAAACGGTCTATAAACGAGAGGGGATTTCCAGCGCCATCAATACCGGTGACGCACTATTCGCTTTAGCGTTCAAGGTACTTACCAATACAGAGCTCGAAGGTAAAGCCTTCAGAGAACTATTGCACGAAGTAGCCTGTTCCGTCTTGATGGTTGCTGAGGGGCAGGAGGAAGATATGCGCTTCGAGAGGACCTTCGATATCGAAGAGGATGAATTCATAGAGATGATCGAAAAGAAAACGAGCTTCCTCTTCCGGGCCTGTGCCAAGGGAGGAGCTATCATCGCTGGTGCCTCCGACGAAGAGAAAAGATCCATGAGCGAGTACGCCCGAAAGATGGGTATAGCGTTCCAGATACAGGACGATTATCTGGACCTGGTCGGTGATGAAGAAAAACTGGGGAAACCAGTGGGGAGCGATATACGCTCTGGAAAACGAACCCTGATGATAATACATGCGCTCAACGTACTGGATGATAAAAAACGCCATCGCTTGATCGACATCTTGGAAGATGAAAACAACACCCCGGCGGAAGTGAACGAGGCGCTTGAAATGTTAGATAGGTGCGGTGCTTTGAAATACGCTAAAGATAGGGCAGAACGCTATGCACGGGAAGCAAAAGAAGAGCTTGAAATACTGCCAGAAAGTGATCAAAAAGAACTACTCAAGGATCTTGTAGATCTGATGGTGCGGCGTTCCAGCTAGAGGAGATCGTCTAGATGACCTTTCATCTCCTCTATATGTTTCTTCTTTTTCTCTAGTAGGCTCTCTTTTTCTTTCAACCGTTCCTCCCCCTCTTCAAGATCCTTCACCTTCTCGGACTCCTTTTGTACGTTACTCCACATCTCGGCCACTTTTTCTCGCTCGGCAGATAACTCCCTCTGCTTTTGGTCCAACTTCTCTTCCCTTCGATCTAACTTTTCGACAACTTCCTCGATGTGTGATATGCGGGATTCGACCTCTTTTTCCCTACTTTCCAATGTCTTCTCACGTTTTGCAAGGTCCTCCTGTAGTAAACGCCTTTCACGCTCGAGTTTTTCACGTTCATCCTTGATCTGATCGTGGAGTTTCTTTTCCTCTCTAGCCTTCTTTGATCTTGCATAGTCCATGAAACTGAGGGCACTCTCTTTTACCTCCTGAAGATGGGTGCGCTCTTCTTCGAGCTCCGTTTTTTCGTCCTGTAAGTGATGTTCTAAGCGATTCAATTGCTCCATCCGATCGGCAAGCTCTCTTCTGCGGGCCTCCAGCTCATCCTCCATGATGCTGACCTTCTCCAGACGCTCGGGTAAAGTATCCCTCAATTCCTTGATCTCGTCCTTCTCCTCTTCGAGGTTCTCACGACGTCCCTCCAACTCCGCCTCCCAATCCTCTAGCTCTACCTTCCATTTGGCCAACTCCTGCTCCTTATCAAGGGCAGCTTCGCTCCAGCTTTTTATCTTGTCCATCTCCGATGTTAGGTCCTCCACTTGTTCCTGGATCTTCGCCTCGCGGTCAGATAGTTCCACTTCTTTCTCTTTCACCGCATCCTCGCGCTGTTCCAGGGACATCTTACTCTCAGATATCTCCTTCTCCATCTTTTCCAAGGTTTCCTTCTTCTTGGCGAGGGTACGTTCCTGCTGCTTCAACCTTTCGAGTTTTTGGCCCACCTCCTTCCAGAGCGATATGACTTCTTCCTTTTCCTTTTCCGTGCGTTCATGTGTCTGCTCCACTGCGGTCTCTCTTTCTTCAAGTTTGGCCTCTAACCGCTTTGTCGAATCCCAGCGTGTTTGTGCTTTCCTCAGGTCTCTATCTACGTCCTGTTTTATCTTGTATAGTTCATCCCTCCATCGCTCCAGTTCATTCCTCAGACCCATCAGACCTTGTTCCTCAAAGGATAATTCCTCTTCTCTACTCCTGATCTCCTCCCACATCTCCTGGATATTTTCTTCCCGATGAGTGATACTTCCTTCGCGTTTGTTGATCTCTTTCTCACGTGCAGAAAGTTCTTCTTCCCGGTTAGAAAGAAGTTCTTCCTTCTCCTCCAGCATGGCTGCACGCTTAGAGAGTTCATCTCGCATCTCCTCGGACTGGGTTTCGAACTCGTCTTCTTTTTCTTTCAACTCCGTACGCCAGGTATCGAGCTCCTCCCTGAGTTCATGTAAAGCTTCGCTCTCCAAATCGAGTGTGGCCTCTTTTTTATCCAAGGAACTCTCCTTCTTGTCTAGATCCTGTTCCCGTGAATCAAGATCATCCTTGAATCCCTCCAATTCCGAGGCCCGTTTCTTCAATCTATCTTCCTTTGTTTTTAGATCGTCAGACAGTTTCTCGAGGTCGGTCTCCTGTTTTTCAACTGCTTTCTCACGGTCGCCAACCCTGGCTTTCCGTTCGTTTATCTCTTTCTCCCTTTTATCGAGTCTGGACTCCCATGCTGTAAGCTCGTTCTCAGTTTTACCAACTTCATCCTCACGACTGTGTAGTTCCGCTGAATGTTCTTCTAAACGATCCTCCCAATCGGCCAGCCCCTCTTCCCGGGTATCCAACCCACTTTCTCTCGAATCTAGCTCCTCTTCTCTTTTGGACAACTCGTCCTGTAAAGACTCTAACTCTTCGGTTCTTTGCTTGACTTCTTGTTCCCTTTCTTCAAGCTCCGATTCCAAGGTCTCGAGGTCGTTCCTCCATCCGTCCAGTTCTTCTTTTCTGAGATCCTGTTCCTCTTCTCTTTTCTCTATCTTTTTTTCCCGTTCCAATAGTTTTGCTTTGACACCGTCGAGATCCCCCTCTAGATCCTCAAGGTTCGACTCTCTCTCATCTAACCTTACCCCCTTCTTTTCTAACTCGGACTTCAACTCTTGGAGTTCGGTGGCTGTTTCCTTCTGTTCTTTTTCCTTCTTATCTAATTCTTCCTGTAGCTCATTAAGAGAACTCTCTCTTTCATCGAGTTTCGATGTCTGCTTCTCCAGCTCGACTTCCTCCTTCTCTAAAGTCTCCTGTCTTACCTCGATCTCGTCTTCCCAACTTTCTAATTCAGTTTCTATGGAATCCAGCTGTGTTTCCATCTTAGATAATTCAGACTCTTTTTGTCCCACCGCATCTTCTCTGCTCTCGAGCTCACTTTCCAAAGAGGATAACCGATCTTCTTTTTCCGACAGCTCGTCGGACAGTTTCAGTACTTTTTCCTCTTTACTCTCGAGTTCCGTCGAGGTTTCATCGATCTCTTTCTCTCTTTTCTCTAGGGCATTCTCTTTATCTTCTAATTCAGAAGATCTTTCTTCTAATTCGATCTCCTTGGAAGACAGTTCCTTCTCTTTATCTTTCAAACCATCTTCAAGAGATTCCAGACTCTCCTCCTTCTTATCCAATTCCTTCAACTTTTCTTCGGCCTCTTTGATCAATTTTTCTTTTTTCGCGACCTGATCCTCTCTATTCTCGAGCTCTTCGGTTAACTCATTTAGTTCGGATTCTTTGCTCTCCAATTCATCTTGTAAAGTTTCCAACTCGTCTTTTCTTGACTCTAACTCATCCACTGTTTCTTTTAATTCATCTAATTCTTCCGAGAGTTCACTCTTCTCATCCTTCAACGCTGAGATCGATTCGTCTAATCCCTGCAGTTCCTCACGTTTCTCCCCCATTATGCTTTCTTCCACCTCTTCACGGAGTACTTCCTCCTTTTGATCCAGTTCCAACTCACGTTCTTCGAGTACGTTCTCTTTCCTGGTCAGAGCACCCTTCTTTCCGTGAAGGCTTTTCTGGAGTTCTTTTACCTCTGATTCACGCTGTTCGAGCTCTTTGCGTAGGTCCTCGACTTCTTCTTTTTCACTCTCTAACTCTTCCCTCTTTTTTGCCAATTCTTCCTCAAGACTGGATAACTCCCCTTCACGTTCTTCCATCTTTTTACCGAATTCTTCCTTCTGAGATTCGAGTTCAATACGTATATTTTTGACCTCTTCCATCTCCTTTTCCATCTCTTTTTCACGTGAATCGAGCTCTTTGCGTAGTTCCTGTAAACTATCCTTTTCCTGCTGTAACTCATCCGTTTCCTTTTCCAATGTTTCTTCTCGTTCGATCACACCCTTCTTGTACTCCTCTATATCCTTGAGTTCTTTCTCGAGCTGCGATTCTCTCTGTTGAAGTTTTTCCCTCTTCTTTTCTATATCCTTCTCTTCTTCAGAGAGGGAGTCCTCTTTCTCCGCCAGTTCCTTTTCGATATCCTTTAGAGCATCCTTTTTCTTCTCTAACTCAGCACGTAATCCGTCCAGCTTTTCCTTCTCTTCACCGACCTCAGCCTTGATTTCATCTCGAGTTGTCTCGAGATCCACAGATTCATCCTGCAGGACTTTGCGTTTGACTTCTAATTCCTCGACCTGCTGTTTCAAAGATTCGAGTTCGGATGTATCTACGCTGTCGATCTCCTCTTTGATTTGTTTCAATTCATCCTGGCCCTCTGATATCTCTGCATCGATCTTTTCCTTCTTAGACTGTAATTCAGCTATCTCTTTATCCAGTTCTTCAAGCCGTTCTTGTTTCTCCTGAACTTCCTTTTCTACCGTCTCTGATTCTTTACGAACTTCCTTTTCCTCGTCCAGGACTTTCCTTGCTTTTTCTCGTAGGCCCATCTGATTAGCTCCTATAATCCAAACGCATCCAATACCTTCTCATACAGCTCGAAATCTTTGGACTTCGCGAACTGTTCTATCTTTTCCTCCGGTAGATCCCCGAGTAGCCGGTCTAACACGACCAATATCTTCTCCAATTCATCCTTCTTGACCTCTAACTCAAATTCTTTACGGCTGACACCCTCTTTTTCTTCTTTGACCCGCTCTAATTCGTCTTCCAGTTCCTTGACTTTCTCTTTCCAAGCCTGCTCTTTCTGCTTGATCTTTTTCTTCAACAAAGAGATGCTGTCACCGCTGATATCTTCCAGCTCTGAGTCCTCATCTTCCCATACATCCTTTAATTTGAAGAGCTCACGCTGTATGCGCTGCTGTTCTTCCATCCATTCTTCAGGAGTAACGGTTCCTTCCTTCGGGATGCCTTTTTCTATCTCCTCCAGTTTCTTTTCTCCTTCTTCATACATGGTTTTTTCCCGCCTTAAATTTTCTTCAAGTTCCCGCAGATCCTCCTCCCACGAACGGAGTTGCACCTCCCACTGCTTGAGTTCTTGTTCTTTTTCAGATAGTTTACTTTTACGATCCTCGATCCGTTCTTTTTCCTCCTCTTTCCTCTTCACAACCTTCTTGAATTCCCGTATCCTTTCCTTCAACTCATCCCGTTTGTTGTCGAGCGTTTTCTCGTTCTTCTCTGCGAGTGCGGTTACAGTGGCTTCTATGGCAACTATGTTTTCCTTCAGACCCTCCAATCTCTCGAGTTCAGCCATTGCTTCCTCATCATCCTTATCTTTATCCACCAACACCTGCTTCCTCTTATCGATGTACTCATACAACCCATCGAAGGATATATCTTCCAACGGCTTGGTCTGTTTACCGGCATCTTTCGCTTCTCCCACTGCACCGCCAGACAGTACCTTTTTGAAAACATCGGCGGCCTTCTTCTTTTCCTCCGCCTTTTCACGCAGCTTTTCCTCGGCCTCGTCACTCCATCCCAGCAGTCTGGAAAGGTATTCGTCGTCTTCTCCCTCCTCTCCGATCTCCGCAAGAGCTATTCCACAGGTAGGGCAGACTTCTTCCATCTTTCCAACTGGTGTACCACACGAAGGGCATACTCTACCTTCGGAAATACCCCGTTCTAGAGATTCTCCACAGTTGGAGCATTTTTCGTCACCTTCATCTACAGCAGTGCCACAGTATGAACAATAGATAACACCGCTATCGCTGCGTATCTTTTTGGCCATGAATCAAGAACCAGATGATATCAATATGTATAAACTTTTTCGATATTTTACAAGTGTTTGGCCACGTACGGCAGGTTCTTGGCATAGAAGAGAGCTATCATAGTGTGAGGATGCTCGATCTCACGCCTCAAAAGCATATTGTAAACCTTTTGTATCTCTATCAAACAGGTGACCATGTCCTCACCATCATCCCTGGATTTAGCACCTCCCGGCTTGACATGTCCTACGAATAGATGGGCCCGTTGGGTGTTCAAACTCGCCATGGGATGATACTCACACAACTCCTCCATATCATCCACAAGAAAACCCGTCTCTTCCTCCAACTCCCGTTCGGCGGCTTCAGAGGGAGTCTCGCCCTCATCTATAAGCCCAGCGGGTAACTCGAGTACGAATTCGTCGATAGGATAACGGTAGTTTTTTATAAATACAAATTTGTCTTCATGGATGGGAAGTATCCCTGCAAAATCAGGGAACTCAACTATGGTGTACTTCCTCTCAGTACCGTCTTTCATGATCACATGATCTTCCACCATGGTAAATATGGAAGAGCGACCGACTTCTTTTGAACTCTTCTTCTTCCACCGGGGCATGTATACCCATAGTCAACATCCTTAAAAAGATTGTATCCCCGGCAAGCATGATCATAATAACGCTTCGACGATGAAGAATATCCCCAAGGCCAGGAATAAAATGGATGACCCTAGTTCGATCTTTTCACGTTCTATCCAGTGTGATATCCTCTCACCCAATATGGTTCCGAGCCCTATGACTAATGCGAGGCCGCCAAGAGCGCCTATGAGTACAGGGATAGGTGCGGCATACCGTGCGGTCAAACCTATGACCGCCAACTGCGTCTTGTCACCGAATTCAGCAACGGCTGAAAGTAAGAAGGAATTCCGGAAGACGTGCCTATCATCGATGACCGATTCCCCGTCATCCTCCTCCGAGGTCAACGTATATATACCGAAAATCACGAACAATACGCCTGCGATCAGTTTGACGATGACCATAGGGATCAGAGAAAAAAGTATCGTGCCGATGGCTACTCCGAGAACTGTTATCGTCGCCATCCCAAGGAACACACCCCAAAATACAGGTATGGACCGGTACTTCGATGCAAGAGAAACCGTCATTAGCTGGGTTTTATCACCAATTTCAGCTAGGGCTATCAGTGTGAAGGCGGTTCCAACGATGAGTAACCACGACATCGCTGCATGAAAATCGATAGTCCATATAATTATTTTGTTATTTGGGAAAAAATTCTTTACATCTTCTTTGCTCGATAGAGATTTTCGCGATCAAACACTTAGATCAGTAGAGAGCCAGCATATCCAAAATTATATAAACCAGGAAGTCTAATCAAAATGTGATATGCGCAAGATCAAGACCGTGTTGGCGATACTGATCATCATCTCACTCGCTACTGCATTCACAGGGTGTGTCGAGGACGAAGAGGATGATGATGACCATGGAGAGATAACGAGTATAGAAGCTAACGTTTCAGTGGTCGATGGTGAAGGAGAATCTAGTTTCAAAGCTAGAAACCTTCATCACTCCGAATTCGATTTTGTGATGGATAGGACCATGGAAGACGGTTACTCAGATACATCCATCTACAACCGTGAGAGAGAGGCTTTCTTTCAGTCTGACCCTGGTATAGAGGATATTTGGTACAGATATGAGGATATGGCTGCCCTGCAGGGAGCTAACACCCACTGGAATAATATCGAGATGATCGTAGAAGAGATCGAAGAGCGGAGTACTACCGATGATTTCAAATTCCAAGAAACTGATGCCGAGGGGATAACCCACACGTTCTCGGTTACCAACATCAGAGTAAATCACAACATACCAGATGATTTCTTCTTCCCGCCGGATGGTGTAGAAATCATCGATGCGGATCCGGGCGATATGCCGAGATGATTACTTTTATTAACTCCTGATTTCATAGACCTCATAGGTGTTCCTCTGCAGATATTGATCGTGATAGGTCACCCCGCCCATGTCCATTTCTTTAAAAACTTCATGGACGAGATGGAATCTAGGGGTCATGATTTTTTTTTAGCGGTTAAAGAGAGGGAGAACACTACTCGTTTACTGGATCTTCATGGAAGGGATTATGCTATATTCGGGAAGACGTATCCTAATCGACCTGCAAAGGCTTGGGGAATATTGGCCAACGACCTGCGGCTACTTATGAAAGCCCATGGATTCAAACCGGATATAACAATGTCTATCGCTGGGCTGTACTCCGTACATGCCGGTGCCGTCATGGGTGTCCCGTCCATCGATTTCATGGACACGGAAGGAGCGGATCTAACCAATCTGCTCACGTTCCCCTTTGCCACCGTGATAGCGACCCCTGATTGCTACAGAGGTAAGGTCCCGAAAGATAGGCATCGGCCTTACCCGGGATATCACGAACTCGCTTACCTTCATCCAAAAAGATATACCCCCGATCCATCGATCTTAGAAGACCTAGAACTCAAAGATGGAGATTATATCGTGATTCGATTCTCGTCCCTTGATGCTAGTCATCAGGAGAAAGAAGGAGTGATGACTGCTGAAGAGAAGGTGCGGCTTGTTCACGAGTTGAGTCGGGTGGGTGAAGTCCTCGTAGATTCGGAATATCCGCTGCCCGAGCCCCTCAAACCATACGGGCTACACATAGAAGAACACCGGTATCACGACTTACTGGCCCAAGCCGGACTTTATGTTGGCGAAGGAGCGACCGCGGCGTCGGAGGCCGGTGTTCTGGGTGTCCCGTGGATCTACATCTCGGGCAATGGTAGATGCTATCTGGAAGAACAGGAGAAAGAGTACGGGCTCGGCCGTAAGGTTGATTCGTATCCTCGGGCACTTACATCCGCTAAAGAGATGTACGGAAAGGACCTGGCTGATAACAGGAAACGTTTGCTCAAGGATAAGATAGACGTCACATCGTGGATGATCGATCTCGCCGAGGAACTTTTATAGCTTTTTACCCTATGCCCCTTTGATATATTGAGCGTCGGGAATCGGATCGCCAGGAACACGTCGTGGTTGATGTTAGCCAAATTCACATCCAGGATACTTACAGCAGTGTTTGTGATCCTGCTAGCCAACCATCTTCTCCCCACTAGTTTTGGCATATATAACCTGGCATTCTCCATAGCATATATAACAGCGGTTGTGATGGACTTCGGTTTCGACGAGATGACCATTAGGGAGGTGTCCAGAAGGCCTGACAGCACCGGGAGGATACTGTCCACTGTACTGCTTGGAAGGGGGATACTTCTGTTCGTCAACTTCGGGATATTAGCCCTGATCTATGCACTATTTGTTCCTTGGGTAGATACAGAGATGACCCTCACGGTCCTACTGCTGGCAGGCAGTATGCTGGTGATGGAGAAGATCACCGGCTCCTTCTCAGCCGTGTTCCAAGCCCACGAACGTATGGATATCCAGGGTATGATAGAACTGGTATCTAAAGGGATATACCTGGGGATAGGTTTCACCGCCATCTACATGGGTATGGATCTCAAAGGTATATTGACGTTGCTGTTAATTTCATATATACTCCACTTCGCGATCTCACTCATTTCTTACACCTTTGTCCTGGAGTATCGCTTCGATAAACCAACGGATATTTACGGTTCTGTGAAGACCACCTTTCCATTCACCATCTTCGTACTACTTGCCGTTTTTTACGGCCATATAATCATACTTCTGCTGACGATCTTAGAGGGGGACTATGCTACCGGTGTTTACAGCGCGAGTTGGAAGATCGTCGTGTTCCTTGGGGTGGTCCCTTACTCCTTCGGTAGGGCACTCTATCCAGTTTTCTCAAAGATGTACGAGAAGGGAAAGAGTAAGCTGGAAAGAACCTACAGCAGATCCATGAAGTACCTGCTTATTTCAGCTCTTCCGATAACAATCTTACTTTATCTGATCACTGATATGGTTCTGGGGTTGATCTACCATGAAGATTTCATAGCCACTGCACCGGTCTTCCGCACCATGGTTTGGATACTACCGTTCCTGTTCATGAACGGAAGTCTGAAGGTGGTATTATGGGCCAGTGATCGAACCTCCAAAGCATCGGTCAACCTGTTCATCTCATCAGCAACATTAGTGGTCGTCGGAGCTGTAATGATACCGAACTATGGGGTGACGGGAGCCGCGGCGGCGGTGGTCTTGGCCGAGATGGTTCATTTCGTGCTGAACTATCATATTGTATCCGATTTTCTTAGACCTCTGCCTCTTTCATACCTTTGGAAACCCTTCCTAGCAAGTTTGATCATGGCATCGGTAATCATCTTACCTGGCATGCCAGCCCTGCTTCCATATACTTTGACACTCTCTGTCCTGGCTTATTTCGTGATACTATACATGGTAGGTGGTTTGGATAAACAAGATCTTACCATCGTTAGGGAAATCTTTTGGGAACGGGCTTAGCTGGTTCCATTATCTCCACGGAGGTGGATCACATCACCGGAAACCACCGGTCGATCCCCATCGAGTATCAGCCTACCCCTCTCATCTATGTCCTCGACCAAGCCCTTCAGTTTACCGGCCGGTGTTTGTACCACCACTCTACGTCCGATGGAGGAACTGTAGCTTCTGTATATATCCATCACATCTTCGATCCTATAGAACCTGGTTAAAAAACCGTTCATCACCGTTTCTGGAGATATATTTCTGCCCAATATGGTAGATAGACATGTACATCCATCTATGGGTGATGAATCCACATTCAAACCTACCCCAACGACCGCTCTCTCCCCCACATTTTCCACAAGGATCCCACAAAGCTTCTTATCATCCACCAATACATCGTTTGGCCATTTTAAAGAAGGAGTAACACCCATGTCGTC
>PUPH01000103.1 GCA_003553085.1 Thermoplasmata archaeon | reverse complement strand
GGTTGTAATAGATAACTGTTCAGCGTTTCCGGATCATAGTTATCGTCTAAAAACAGACTGACCTTTTCAAAATCAGCCAATAACTTATATCTTCTGTTAGTCACCATATTTTTCACTTCTTTATGTTTTTATCAGAACTCGAACGTTGTTTTTATAGGTTGCTACAGTAGTTCATATGTCTGACTACGTATCATGATCGTTACGATGATATGATCATCTGATTTGGTATCATCACTAATTCTAGATCCTTTGGGTTATCAACTGATCACTAAAAATTACAAATGCTGTAAATACTTTACAATGTAATAGGTCGATGGCAGATAAGAGGATACCGGTCACCGAAGAAACTCTGGAGAAATTGAAGGGATTGGGACACAAGGGACAAACCTATGATGAACTTATAGATTTGGAGGACTAGATGGCGTCAAAGTGGGACCTCCTGAAGAAGCATTGCTGGACCTGATCTATATCTGCCTTTTAAATTATGGTCATAAATGGTAGAAAATACCGTTTTTTTTGGAGTTCGATAAAAATCCTGAAAATATGAACTAGGGTTGACGGATCGTTTAGGAGGAAGACAAACTATTTTAATCCTAAACTGTTTTCACGAGTAGGGATAATCATGGACGAGGAATATCCGTTGGAAGGATCGGTCCGTTTGCCCGAATTCTATCATCCTGCAGCCTCTTCAGACGGAGAGAAGGTGGCTTTTTACTGGGATAGATCAGGTCGGGATGAGGGTGGTAAAGATTTCGAGTATAGAGAGCTGAACGAGGAAGTGCATGGGAGCACAGATGTTAACCAGAAGATCAGGGTGTTCAAGATACTCGATGACTACTTGAAGAGGAGGTTGTAAGATGGTCCACCTCTTCACAAACTTGGCGGTCGGATCGGTCGAAATGCGGAACAGGATAGTTCTTCCTCCCATGGCATCCGGTAAATCCACCGATCTTGGACACATCACCGACGAGCTCCTTGAACACTATGCTGAACTTTCAGAGGGACCCGGCCTCGTTATAGTTGAGCATTCGTATGTGGATACTGGAGGTAAGTTGAGCGAAGATCAGCTCGGCATATACTCTGACGAACATTTGGAGGGACTGCGGGATCTCGCTGAGACGATAAAATCGAAAGGTGCGGTCTCTGGGATACAGATAAACCACGCCGGCGGCAAATGCAGTGAAGATGTGACCGGTTCAAAAGTGGTGGCTCCATCCGAGTCATACTTTGAAGATGCTGAGCATCTGTCTATCGAGGAGATGGAGGTCATCAAGAGGAAATTCGTAGAAGCTGCTGAAAGAGCTGTCAAGGCCGGTTTCGACGCCGTCGAAGTGCACGGAGCACACGGCTTCCTTCTGGGTCAATTCCTTTCGCCCCTCACCAACCAGAGGGATGACGGATACGGTAGAGGACTCGAAGGCAGGATGAGATTCCCACTGGAGATCGTCGAGGGGGTCAAAGAAGTGGTCGGTGATAGACTGCTGCTCTACAGACTCGGTGCCTCGGACATGGATGAAGAGGGATTGACAATTGATGAGTCGATGATATTTGCCAGTGAGCTCGAGAGAAAAGGGGTGAACGTGATAGACGTTTCCGGGAACCTATGCGGCTCTAGGCCTGATACCCAGGAGCAGGGGTACTTTGTTCCCCTTGCAGAGAAGATCAAGAGTGCAGTTGAAGTACCTGTCATCGGTGTTGGTGGTGTGAAAGATCCAAGGTTTGCAGACTCCCTTATCCGTGAAGAAAGGATCGATCTGATCGCCGTGGGACGAGAACAGTGGAAAGATCCTCAGTGGGCGATGAGAGCTAAAGAGGAGCTAGAATCTTGATACAGTTTGCCATCTTTTAAAAATCGTTGAGAGAGGTTGAAGACTCTTTGATATCACCTTCTACAATCATTGTCGATGAACAACAACGTTCAGCGCTTCAAAACCCCTCTCTCCCCGTTTACTCTCGAATTCAACTCTGTCACCTCGGTCCAGAGAGACTCCTCCTACGATCTGGCTGCGGTGGACGAAGTGATCCTTTTTTCTCCCATCCGGTCTGATGAAGCCGTATCCCTTCAAAGGATCAAAGAATATTACTGTACCTTTCATGACACTCCGTACACCTACATGTATGTGAGTATTATATATAATCACTGATGAGTCAAACCTCATGGTATGCCCACTTTTAGTTGTTCATATAGAAAATTATAAGATGATGAAAAAACATTTCATCTGCGGTAATATCATGGAAGAATGGGCCTATAAAAGAAAAATAAATCTTCTGGGGGACGTCAGCGTCGGTAAAACGTCCCTTGTTTTACGATACGTCAAGAATATTTTTGGCGATGAGTACCTGAAGACCATCGGTACTAACGTTTACAAGAAGCAATTAAACTTCGAGGGCGGAAAGGTCGTCTTGATGATCAACGATATCATGGGAGAAAAAACGTTCCGCTCCGTACAGGAAGGGGCTTTCAGAGCATCCACCGGAGCCATAGCCGTAGCCGATATAACCAGACCCGATAGCTACGACAATCTGTTGGAAGACTGGCTGCCAAGATATAAGAGATTCACCGAAGAGGACAATTCGATCAAGAACAGATCAATACCGATGATCTTGGCGGTCAATAAATACGACCTGGCCGACGAGGAGATGATAGAAGAATGGGAAGGAAGATCCTACGAGCCATTCGACGACATAATCTTCTCTTCTGCCAAAACCGGGAAAAACGTAGAATACATCTTCAGAAGTCTTGCCACCAGAGTACAGCATGATATCAGATTCTCGTTAAAAGATATGAAAGAGGTAATAAGGAGAAGGACCGTAGAAACACCGGGGGACCTTTTGGACGTCATGCTGGCTTTATGTTCCTTCCTGGGTGATATCCCATACGAACGAATGGAAGATATACTCGCTGAAAGCGGTATCGACAAGTTTGGCCTTGTAAAGGGCCATGAGATCAAGGAGATCGAAGTGCTTAAATTCACCGATAAATTGTTGAACATCTATAAGAAGGATGGTGACGAGTACGCCATCTCGATCATAGAGATGGCCCTTGACATGTATGTTGAGGACTAGATACAGATGTCTCTGAAAGGGGGATGCTATCACTGTCCTCACACATCCTGTCCTATCCCGTGATTATTTCGCAGATAACACAACTGTACCTTTGCCGATGTAGGCTGGGATGCCCATGTTCAGGACCATTAAGATGAGATATGTCCGAGACCAATCCTTTTTATATGGAAGTATCACTAGAAAACTCCTTTCAGATCATCTATTGTGAATAGTTTCACTTCCTCATCTATCTGATACAATCTCTTTTCAAATCCGCTATCGGAGAACAGGATATATTCTTCATCTCTATCTAACACCTTTTCGATCTTTCCTTATTCCAGCATACTTTTATTAGTATAGATAAATTCGAACCAGAAATCATAGTAATTATCCGTAAGTTCGTAAAGAGCGTTCCTGCTCTCTTTGTCTTGAGCTATCGGAAATTCCTTTTCAACTAAATGCCGCTCCCTTCAGATTTTCCTATCTACGATATATATCGAGTATTTTGCTTGAACATTATTTGAAATATCTGTGTGGAACTAGTTTTTCAGTCTGCACAGTCGGGACATATCCCTTTCAACACTATGGAACCACCGTCTTTTCTCTCTGGGTTCATATATTCTGGATCGATGAACCATTCATCGGGGACCGCATCCTCGATAGCCCTGTAAGATCTGACTTCTTTATCACACCTCGAACATCGGAAGTATTCCCTCTCCATCTCATGATCCGTTCTCTCGGTGATATCCTGAACGTCTCTTATCAATACTGTCGACCCTTGGGTAGCGGTGAATTCTCCCTTTATCTTCTCTTCGTCAGCATATATCGAACCGTCTCCATAGACCTCTATCGAATCCACTTCCTTCCATTCATCGTTCATACTTCCGATCAGACCCGAGTATATCCGTTTGGCTTTTCCATCCTTCCACTCTTTGACGAGATATTCCGATGGATCTATCTCCGATGCATCCTCTAGGATATCATCGTCTTCGATCTCCATCTCACCGGGTTTTTTTCTGTCTGAAAGGTTTTTTGAAGGTATAAGAACTGAAGATACCAACTTTCCTTCCTCTATCACGTTCCCCGGGATATTGCCGTCTTCGTCCTCGATACCATAATATAATATTTTCATGGAGATTACCTGTTTGAAGAGGGATGAAGTATGATTAGTATCTTTTGTTATCTGAAAAATGATCATCTTATATGGTCCTCGGATCTTTGTAGGTATGAGATGTCACCATCCTTCGATGCCAAGATCTCCTTCTCACCAACTACTTTGAAACCTAGAGATCTCTATTTTTTTCTAGGATGAAGTTGATACCTTCGGTGTTTTTACCCATGTGGGTTCGTTCCGTCTCATTTCACTTTGTACTTATTGAGTTTACCTTTTCTGTCGACTATTATTTTTCCCTCTTCTTCAAGCTTTCTGAGTTTATTGTGTATCTGGTGAGTTGGAAAGTCAAGTTCTTTCTTCAGTTCTTTTATGGTTTTTTCTTCTTCTAGGATGAACAGTAAAGATCTTTCCAAACAGTAAGAAGATAACTTTTTTCTGATAGGTGATTCAAGGTCGTATCTTTCTTTAAGGATATCGAGAGTCGTTAAAACAGAAAAAGAAAAGATCTTATCTCCGATGTTCTCCTGTTTTCTTATCTCTTCCATCAATCGGTTCCATTCTACCTCACCCTGTCCCATGATCAGGGCGGCATCTTCTAGATCTCCTTCACGATCAGTAACTGATTTGAATAAAAACAAGTCGGTGAGTGACACGAGTCGGACCGTGAGAGCACCATGACCTTCTTTGTGGACAGCACGATTTTTCATGTCTTCGGTCAAACTAAGCATTCCGGCTACTTTCTCTACAAATAGATCCCAGCGAGGATGATCCGATCTTTCAAGTACGGTTCTCGCGCCCAGTTTTTGATACGTATCCGTCAAGTCGGTTTTATTTTTGTAACCTGCTTTTGTAAGAGCGGTGACGAATCTATCTAGATCCCCTTCCCCTTCTAAAACGAGGTCTATATCCTTGGTCGAATCTTTTAGATCTCTAAGGATCAGGTTCCCGCCGCCTATGAGATAAGCATCCGTCTTCTGGGATAAACGTTTTCCAACTGATGTGAGTTCTCGTGTCAGTATCTTTTCAGGGAATTTATCCCTAGGATACACATCATGATCTCTGCATACGTCTACGAACTCATCCCAAGGAAGGAAAAGTTCTGATCGTTTCACCTCTCTCCTATCGATGTACGCCAGTAGGTCTGCGAACTTTTCCAGACAATCCCACTTGTTGGCCAGTTTCCACAATTTATCGTTGGATAAGGTATGTTCCCTTTTAAAGTAAAATACTCCGCACAGGGACATCTGTTTTTTGTTCCCGGCGAACTTCACCGCGTGTATCAGAACGTTTTCGATCTCTGTGGGAGTGTTACCCTGGTAAAAGTAGTTCTCAGACGGGAAATATCTGAGTCCGTAGCGTTCGAAAGCAGTGAAAGCCGTGATCTCTCCCTCTACAACTTCTTCAGTTTTTATGATCACCTCGTCCTTCGTTCTATAACTTTCAAGGAAGGGGTCTCTAGTCATGGCTTTAAGAAGGTCACAGAGTGTTTCATCTTTTATTTTGTATCCTTTTTCTTCCTCGACGATGACCCCTATCTCCTTTAGATCTGAAAGAGCCTCGTAAACGGTGGATTTGGCGAATCCTTCTTTCTCCAATCCTGAGAGTGTTTTTTGATCGGAACGGAGCGATCTCAAGATATCTTCTCTCTTACCTGCGAGTATCTTTTTCAGATCGAATCTTTTAGAAAGCTTTCTAAGAAGATCTGCTTCGTAAGTATCTGCTAAAGATATGTTAGTATCGGTTTTTACGAGGCCTTTCTCCTCTAGATGGCTTACCAGTTCAGATGTCCAGCTCTGGCTTTTGTCTATCTCTGAAGCAAGAGATTTAAGCCGGAGCGGTTTTTTTATCAGCGTTTGTATTATCACGATCTCGGTTCGGCGCATATATTCCGAAATAAGCTTAAGAATATTTAAGTATTTTGTTATAGCTGGAATAAATTGGATTGGGAAGGTATCAAGTTAATTAGACCCGACATCCGATCGGGCTTTGGAGTCGAATTTAAATCAGTACAAATTTGGATCAGGGTGGTTGGGACGTTTTTGGTGTGGGTCTACCGACTAGCCATGGAACTTGCTCTGTGATGCAGAGTGCCGCCGAAGTGTTGATCTACGGCGGTAAAGTTGAAGTGATCGATATGGGCCCCTGGAAGATCGGGTTAACACTGCAGATAATCGGGATCGCCATACCCATAGGATACGTCCTGGATCAGTTCAATTATATCAGTTACAGCCCTCTTACTATCGTTGAGGATAAATGAGGCGATAATGAAAATGGTATGAGATAACTTTATTTTGATGTAGGTGATATCTATATCATAAATAATTCTGGTGAATAATTATGAAAGAAAAGATATTTTCATCTCTAGTAATTTTAGGAATTCTTATAAGCCCATTAACTATGATGGTCACTGTGATGGGTGATTATTCGAATGAAGAAGTAAATGAAACGATCGAAAATTACGAGGTTTTCCTCGATATAGGTTACCTCGAGTCATCTAAAAACAGCTATGGTGATCGGATCGATTGGAGTCGATGGCTCGAGATCTTCTATGATCTGCCGAGACCTTTGGAGGGATATACACCTAGTCCCCCAATACGTATCAACGAAGATGATGATTTTGAAATTCAAGGCTGGCCTGGGGATGGTACTGAAGGAGATCCTTATGTGATCCAGGGTTACGAGATAGATGGGGAGGGTATGGGTAACTGCATATTCATAGGTAATACCACGGTCCACTTCGAGCTTAGGGACAATTATGTTTACAACGCCAGCGGCAACAGTGGTGAGTTCTTCAGGAATTCGGGTATAAATCTCCATGAGGTGACCAACGGAACCATCGTGGGTAATATAGTTTACAACAACCCTGATGGGATCTATATGATGCATTCATCAGACAACGAGCTCAGGGATAACGTGGTGTACGGGAGCATAAGGGGTATAAATATCCGCGATTCCAGTGAATTTAATCTTATCTTGAACAATGATGTAAGCGACTGCACGAGCTTCGGTGTATTTTTGACGAATTCAGATAATAATGAATTCCGTGATAATACCATCGTGAACACCAACTACGGAATGGAGATACGGGATAGTGATTACTGTACGATATACAACAATACCGTCAAGGATCACACTTACGCTGTCTTTTTCCGAAGAGCGAACCATAACTCAATGTTCAACAATTTGGTGGAATCCAATGCTTATGGCATAAATGTCGAACGGGCTGATCATAATATCTTTGACAAAAATACCATCACTCAAAACAATTTCGGGATGCAGTTCGATGTTTCCCGGAATAACATCATCGTTAACAACACTTTTTCCTATAATAGCAATCGTGGGATACACCTTAGAAATAGTTACGAGCATCCAAACCCACAAACGGAATATAATATGATCAATAATAACACCATATCTGATAACAATTTGGGCATAAGTTTGACACAAAGTAGAACTCGTTATAACACCGTATCGAATAATACCATTTACAACAACACCGAGTCCGGTATCTTGATCAACTCAAATGTAGTGGTATGGAACAACTATATCAGCAACACCATATCAGATAACGGATTTGGTATCGAAAACCATGGTGCAGACCAGGTTTTCACGGGCAATAACATATATGGTAACCATGGACACGGTATCTATGGAAGTCTTCGTAGCAGTACTATCGAGCATAATGATATATTTGACAACACTGGTAACGGGATTTTGGTTGGGGGGTACTGGAACACTATCAGCAACAATGTGATTTCCAACAACACTGGGCACGGTATTTTTCTTGATTCAGTTCGGTGGTGTCATCTGTTGAATAATGCGATGATGAACAACGGTATATTTATGTCTGGAGATTTGGAGGACGACTGGAATTCTCATACCATAGACACTAACAATACAGTGAACGGCGGTCCGGTATATTACATAAAAAGCCAAGAGAACTTGACAGTTCCATCAGGTGCAGGTCAGGTCATAGTTGTCAGCAGCACAGATGTGACCGTGGAGCACCAGGAGTTCTTAGGTGGGAGCACAGCTGTCTTGACCGGATACTCCAACGAGGTGACTATCAGTAATTGTTCCATGGTGGGTTTAAGTCATGATGCGATATACCTTCATCGGTCCAACGACTGTACTGTTGTCGGAAGTGAGATCCACCAAAGTGAAAAAGTAGGCATATTACTTGAAAGGTCGGACCGGGCGATTGTACAAGGTTCCAAGATGAACGGTAGCGGGGATCATGGTATCCATATAGAGAGATCAACCGATGGTATGATCCGGGATAATCTGATCGAGATGGGATATTCCGTCGGTATGTATGTTCATTCCAGCTCAACCGATAATGTCGTCCTTAACAACACCATACGATACAACGATGGAATCGGTGTATACATAGACGGTTCCTCCGGAAACATACCATCCAACAATCACTTTTTGAACAACACTGTACGTGACAATGGTGGTGTGGGATTTTACTTGTTAAGGGCCGATGAGAATACATACGATGGTAATACAGTTATCAATAATACGCAGCGTGGATTTTTCCTTCAAGGTTCGAACAACAATATCTTTTCGAACAACACCATCGCAGAACACAGTGGCTACAACATACAGCTAGATATTATTAACATAGGCGGGAGCTTGTATTATTCACGTTATAATTCATTCGATAACAACGTGATCCACGGTAACGGTATTCAGCTGTTTAGAAGATCACATTACAATATTATACAGGGGAATACTATCATAGATTTTTTTGATCGTGGTGTATACGTGAGGACTCATTCACCATACACCACCCTCGAAACCGAGATAGTGGATAATCATATCATATCTCATCAAGATGCTGAGAACGCATATGGAATACATGTGGAAAGCAATTGCAACGACAATATCATACATAACAATACCGTCGAAAAGGCCGCACGGGGCATACTCGCTTCTGCAACCAACAATATCATATCGAACAACACACTCATGGAATGCAATGTGGGTATCTATACACTTGGAAGCGATAACGAGATAGTTTGGAATACCATCGAAAACAGTGTAGAGGAGAGTATCTATACGAGTTCGGATAACAATTTAATATCCAACAACACTATCTTCAACAGTGGAGGGTACAGTATCTATATTATCGGAACTGCCAATACTGTGTTTGCAAATACGATAGATAACAGTTCATCCCATGGGATATATGTTGCAAGTTCAAACAATATGATCAAAGAAAATATCATCTCGGACCCTCAAGGTAACGGAATAGAGATACAAAGTAGTTCTAACGTAGATATATATAACAACACTATTTTGCAAGCCTCTCAGCATGCGATACACCTTTCATCGTCTTTTTCCTGTGTGCTAAAGGGCAATGAGATGCACGGTTCGGGTATAATGATCAGTGGTGGTTGGGACGCTTCCAATTGGAACAGCCATTCCATGGATGAAAACAACACCGTCAACGGCTTACCCTTGATATATCGGACCGGTGTTACCGGTGGAAACGTATCTGGTAACGTTGGTCAGGTGATCATCGCAGATTGTTCGGATATGATGCTGACCGACCTTACCATCGAGAACGGTGGTGTGGCCGTATTACTCGGTTTCTCGGATAACAATATCATCTTTAACAGTACACTCGTGAACAACTCCTATGGTGTATACCTTCATTCATCCAACGGGAATTTGATCTACCACAACAACTTCATCAACAACAGCGTACAGGCCCACGACGATGGTAACAATGTTTGGGACAGTGGATATCCGTCAGGTGGTAACCACTGGTCGGATTGGACCGGACCGGACGAATACAGCGGTCCCGATCAGGATGAACCGGGTAGTGATGGGATAGTGGACGAACCCAGGAGCATAGCAGGAGGGGATAACCAAGATGATTATCCATGGACTGTACCAAGCGGGTGGGATATCACAGCACCGGTCGTGGTGATCACGGGCCCCACATCTGGAGACGTGTTCGAAGTAGGGGCTTTCAGGAATATAACATGGAACACTGTACCCGGGGATGGAGAAATCATCGGTGTTGACTTAGATTACAGCATCGATGGCGGTGATACATGGATCAACATAGTGGAGGGTACCGATGATACCGGTACATATCCGTGGCTGGTTCCAGATGATGTCACTACATCTGCCAGGATCAGGATATCCGTGCACGACGATAACGGCCTGAGTGCTATCGACGTTAGTGATCAATTCTCCATACTTGTCATCCAGCTCAATATCGTAAGTACCGATGGTGGAGATGTGACGGTTCCCGGAGAAGGCAGTTTCTCTTATGGATATGGCGAAGTGGTCGATCTGTTTGCTACCAATCAAACCAGCTATCAATTCATGAGATGGGAAGGTGATGTGGACACCGTCGCAGATATCTATTCATCCAGTACCAACGTTACCATGGAGGGAAATTACTCCATAACTGCTGTTTTTGAAATGATTTCACACGATCTGACCGTTGATTCTACGGATGGAGGCAGTGTGATCGTTCCCGGGGAGGATACTTTCACGTACGAATATGGTACTGTTGTAGATATAGTAGCGGTGCCTGATACAGGCTACCACTTCGTCGAGTGGAGTGGAGATGTAGATGCCATAGCTGATCCCGATTCCAATGAGACGACTATCACCATCCACGGCGACTATTCGATAACAGCGGTCTTTGCGATAGACACCCATTCACTGACCGTTGATTCTACGGACGGAGGAACTGTGACCGTTCCCGGGGAGGATACTTTCACGTACGACTACGACATGGTTGTTGACCTGGTAGCGGTGCCTGATACAGGCTACCACTTCGTCGAGTGGAGTGGAGATGTAGATACCATAGCTGATCCCGATTCCAATGAGACGACTATCACCATCCACGGCGACTATTCGATAACAGCGGTCTTTGCGATAAATACATACGGATTGACCGTGGATTTCCAGGGTGAAGGATCGGTAGATATATCTCCAGATCTGCCGGTGTACGAACATGGAGCCGAGGTAACTCTGTCCGTGACCCCCGACTATGGATGGGAATTCAGTCACTGGACAGGGGATCACCCAGAGGGAAAAGAGAGCGATGAGACCATAGCTATAACGATGGACGATGACAAGAGTCTAACAGCACATTTCGTTGTGATACAGGATCCGGTACCGCCATCCATCGAGATCACCTCTCCTGATGATGGCGAAACCTTCGGTACAGACATCGTCACCATCTATTGGAAATCTCAGGAGGGCACATATCCCATCGATCACCACGAGATCAAGCTGAACGATGGTGATTGGATCGATGTTGGGTCTGATACCCAATATACGTTTGTAGATCTGGAAGACGGTACCTATACGGTTATTGTAAGGGTAGTGGATGGGGAAGGACTATCCGAAGAAGACAGTATATCTTTCAGCATAGATATCCCGGATGATCCGGAATTCTTACCGGTGAACGCTTCATTGATAATCGATCCTGAGGTAGGTTATGCCCCTCTAACAGTCAGCATCACTATCGGTGCCGAAAACATCGGAGAGCTGAGCGGCACCCTAGAACTGCTCAAAGATGGAACGGTCATACAAACCCTTGAGATACCTGCACAAGATACTGCAGAGCACACTTTTACCCACACTTTTTCAGATGTGGGGGAATATGAATTAGAGTTCCACGACCAAACCAGCATAGTCGTCGTTGAGGAACAGATCGGGTTCGAACCGGTGAACTTGACTTTGGATGTCCAACCCACCGAAGGTACGGTACCTCTCGAAGTCACGATAACGGTTACCGGAGAAAATATCGGTGAAGAAGAAGGCTCTATAACGGTTAGTATCGACGGAACCTCCATCGGATCGTTAACTATCCCGGCTGGAGAGACCGCTGATACGTCCTTCACTCATCTATTCGAAGACCCCGGTACTTATTCGATATCCTTCTACGATCTATCTCAAGAAGTCGTGGTCGGGGAAGATGAAGAGGTACCACCGGACGACGAAGATCCAAATGATAAGGAACCCGAAGATAAAGGCATGTCTACGGGATTGTACGTTTTGATAGGAGTCATCATGATAATCTTACTATCGCTGATCATCCTATGGATGAAAAAAGGAAAGCAGGAAGCTGATTCACTGGATGAAGACACTTTCGAGGAGGAAACAGATGCTGAAGATGGTGGGGATATATATTCCGACTTGATAGATGAAGGTAAAGAAATAGAATGAACGACTGTTTGATAGCAGCTACCTCTCTATCACTAAACATAAGAGAGATATCGGACATTTCAATAGAAAGCCTGGTAACACTCTCTCCGGAAGATCGGCTGGAGCGATAATGATGTTGGACAATGCAGTAGTTCTAAAATCGATTTAGATCAATCCGTTTCACCTCCTTGTTGACGAGTCATCATTCTGACAAAGGGGTGACAGGATGGAAGGGATACCTTTCCTGCACACATATTGATGGTTTACACAGGGGTCGATAAGATCATATCCCGGTAAAATACTTATGATGAATCCGTCTTTGTTTGATCCGTGATAAAGATGGAGATTAAAAGGTACGAAGATCACCAGTTAGAAGAGCTCTATCAGCTATGGAGAGAAGTCATAAAAGAAAGGCCCTACATGGCTGAAAAAGATATGGAGGGATTCGAGGCTACCCATCTAAAGACCTCGAAGAGTATCGAACTGCGGTGCTTTACACTTTATGATAACTCCAAGCTTATCGGGGCATCCATAATAATGATGAGACCAAAAGAGGCGGGTACATCTTTGGACTTTTTAGTTCCCGAAGAAAGATTACACAGAGAAGGATCGAAGGAACTGCTCGAAAGGTCGATAGAATACTGTAAAGAAAAAGGAAGATCGGAGATAACTCTATCACCTAATATCTATCCTCAAGGAGTGATAGACTTCTTCAAAGAGCAGGGATTCGAAAAGTCTGAGGACTGTCCGTCTGGATTGTGGATGAAAAAAGACCTTGAAGACCTGTCTGAGCAGAAGACTCTCGAAGGTATCGATATCTTTGCGGTAGAGGATCTAGAAGGTACTGTTTCGGCTAGAGATCTGGCGAAAGTTCATCTGGATTATTCGGATCAAGATAATTTTGAGCTGGAGGATATCATCGACATATTCGAAAAGAGGGATAAGGAGATAGATAACATCCTCTATGGTATAGCAAAACTGGAAGAGGGTGATGAAGTAGTTGCTTTTTCAAGGACCGTGTTTTTAGATTTGCTCAGAGGAGACAGTATAGCTCAAAACATCGGTCTTGTGGTAAAAAAAGAACACAGGAACAAAGGCATCGGTGAAGCATTACTCCAGGACTCGTTCCACAGGGCTGAAGAGAGAGGATACCATAAGATGTATATTTCAACTCACTCCAAGAACCCAGCCCAGAGGTTGTATCGTAGAGTCGGCTTCGAACTGGAGAAAGAACATCCGGTCTTGACCTATGAGATAGAGTAGAAATCTTAGATCTCTTTCCAAGCTAATTCGTCTCTCAAAGTGATCCACGTTCAGTCAACATTTATAACGAACGAAACCACTTCCTTACACGATGATAAAGGAAGTAGGGCGAGGATCAGTAGATGCACTTTATCGTTCGTGGAAGAACACCAGGGGAGCATATTCCCCGAAGATGAAAAAAAGCGAGTTCGTCCGTCGATATTTTGATGAACCTGTTGGAAATAACCGATGTTTTTTGGTTGAAAAAAGAGGGAAGAGGCTGGGATCCTTCTTGATAAGATCCTACCAAGACCGCCATCTCATGTATGATCGGCTGGAGTGCAGAGAAACACGTGTTTTCGAAGAGATCATGGGATCCATAAGATCTTTGACCGAGATAGAAGGTGTTATCTCGCTGTTTCCGGATTTTGGAAGAGAAGACTATTTTGAAGATTGGGAGAGAGTAGGATTTACAGCGGATGAAAGAGCTCCCTACCACATCCTGATGAAAAAGGAACTGCTAGAGGAGAAGGACCATGTCGAGATGGAGGCTGAAGTGGAGGTACTGCAGAGTGCAGAACAGAAAGATCTGGTGGAAGCTTTAGCGTATGTGATAGTTGAGATCTCAGACCGCTTCGACGATAAGATGGATATTAGAGAAGAGTTAGGATGGGAGTTGGAAGGAGATATCAATTACTATTTAGCCTTAAAAGGTGGGAAAACAGTAGGGTATTCCGGTGTAGAAGTGAGGGATCTTTTCACTGGCGAAACGATGTACTGGATAAGAGAATTAGGTGTTCATCCCTATGAAAGGAGGAAGGGCATAGCAACATATCTTCTAAGATATACGATCGATCAGGTGAAGGAGAAAGGAGGAAAAGAGGTCTACATCGACACACATTCGAAGAATCCCGCTAAAGATCTGTACGAAAAACTGGATTTTCAAGTGATCGAAGGATTGCCTGATCTCAGATACGAAACGTGATACGAACTAAGAAGCGAAGATCTATGTGGTGGAGTTCGTCGATGGGCGAGTATCGGATCAGGTAGGTGGTTATTTGTTAGAGTTTGAGAAGGTTTTGGGATAAGGGGGACATCACTAAACTCGCCCACGTTCCCTCGCCGATCGTCCTCCTTGCTCTGGAGGGGAAAGCTTTGAGACATACACTTTCATACGTTTTTAAACAGAAAAATGATATTTCACTCGTAGACACGTTTTGTAATCTGGATGTACATTATGATTTAGTGTGCGTCGAATGAACACATCAGAGATAGAAAAAAGCTTGTCGAAATGGACAAACAACTTCATGACATCTTGAACATGATCGAAGAAAGAAAAAAAGGAAGGAGTTGTAGAAGCCGCCATCGGTGCTTGGGGATATGGCGTGGATCGTGTGGAATTTGCTAGGAAGTTAAGAAAATCCACAAGGACAGATAGATCATCATGAACCCTCTGTTTT
>PUPH01000079.1 GCA_003553085.1 Thermoplasmata archaeon | reverse complement strand
GCCCTAGATCACTGGATGAGTTGAAGAGTGTTCCATAGAAGGATATGTTATCATCAAAGACTGAACCTTCCAGCGTGATATGGGTGGGGATACTGATCTCGAAGGATACCGTTGTCGAACTTGGTTTCAAGGTACGGTTACCGTGGAATGACACGGTTACATCGTTCTTACCCCAATGGAAGTCAGAAGCATGGTACTCCAAGGATATGTTTCCATCTGGGTCAGGGTTGAAAGTTTCGCCTGTGGATACGTTCAGCGTTATCTCGGCAAGGTTTACCTCAGCACTCGTTCGGAAGTAGCCTTCAAAGAGTATCATCTCTTGGTAGTAAGCTGGTCTGTCTGTGCTCAATATAACCTCTGTATCGTACTGGATCACATCCACAGTGGCTTCAGCATACAGAGCATCGGAGGTTGCGTTCAACCTAATCTCCCCGAGCTTGTCCCACGGTACATCGATAGATAGGGAATAGTATCCGTCTTCTTCCGTCACAGCTGTATGATATCCTATGCCCTCGACCTCCACCGTGACTTCACGATCATGAGCAAAACCTTCGTCCCAAACGAAACCTTCGCAAAGGAATGTTTCTCCGGGATGAGTCGTTTCGGGTACGTTTATACTCATGTAAGCGGGAACGTGACCGTATAGTTCCCCGAGCTGATCCAGGGTTTCACCATAATCCTCTATAAGAGATGGAAGGCCATCCAATAGCACCCCTATAGATCCAGGATCCTTGACCGTCTGGTTCAACACATCGATGTTGTCAACAGCGTCATCATAGTGTTTCTCCATACGTCTGAGGTTGACCATGGCGTTCTCCAATGAGCTCATCCCCTGGCTGAGGACTGCATGATCGTCACCTTCCGATTCTATGTAGAAGTGGACGGCGTCGGATATGTTATGGTTGATCCCTACGTGTTCTTTTGAAAATTCAAATAACGTCCCACTGGTTTCGTGATAAGGCATGTACAGTTCATCAAGGTATATGTAGCTGGGAACGTCGTCTTTTATTTCGTCTATTATACGCTCGGCCGGCGCTGTTGCCTCATAAGCATCTAGAAAGTTATCCCGAGCCTCATACAGAGGTCCTTCAGTGTATGTGAATTCTGATCCCTCTGAAGAGAGATCATGTTCGACGGTAAGAGTGTTGTTCAATCCTTCCTCCATGTAAAGATGCACTATCCTTAGTGCGGACAGAAGTGCACTTATGTCCTCTTCGACCTCATCGAAGTTCTGGTGACTGCCTGAGACCGTTGGGTATAGGGGCACTAGTATGAGCATGATCACGCATACCATCACCACTGTGTTCCGTGTCAACATCCGTGAACTCATGTACAGCGGGAGATAAAAAACTTTGCGATACTTTTATTTATCTTTTCCACCTACAACAGAAAGAGATGAAAAGAATCCAGCGAATATTTCCAGATATCTCATCTACCATATTCGGTGCAGCTTTCATAGCGGTGGGTCTTTACCTGATCCTCATGACCGCATACGTGAACGCTGGACTCGGTTCTATCTTCATAGGTATATTCACCATCATGGTGATGACCGGTGGGACCGTCGATGAGGAAACCGCGGTCTCCGCGTTGAAGTCAGATGTGGATACGCTGGATGGACTACTCGAAGACCTGGGGATCTCCGGTGATCTAGTACAGGTACCGCCAAGCGATACGTTGAGCGAAGGTAAAACCTACGTACCGGCGGAGGATTTCCAGGGACTGCCGGACCTGCAGGACGATATGGTCGTCGTATCTGCGGCCGGGGGCCGTGTCGGTGTTTCACTGACACCTCCAGGACTTCATCTGATGAAGCTTGCACAGGAAAATCTAGAAGGTCCAGTGGATGGTATAGAGGGTGCCAGGGAGGTCATGGGTATACTGACCCACGGTATCGGCCTGGCTGGATCATACAGTATCAGAGAGGAGGACGGGATCTTCAAGATGAGGATAACCCATGACGGGTATAACGACTACTGTGATTCATTGAGAGAGAGGGATGAACGTATCTGCACCAGGACCGCATGCCCACTATGCAGTGCATATATCGCTACCGCCGCACAGTATATCGATTCACCCTTGAGGGTGATTAACTTCGGCAAGGAAGACAAACATGTGACATATGAGATGGAGGTAGTAGAGTGACCTTCTCACAGAAGTTGGCCGGCTCCATGGCGTTATGGAGTGTGATCGCACTGGTACTGGTCGGCTCCAGCAACCTTGAGCTCTATGGTATCTTTCTTCTCATCGGCCTGCTGATATGCAGGGAACTATCAACGTCCTACACGAAGCCGGAGGTAGGAGATCGGATGGACATCATGATATACGTTGGAGTACTGTTCTTCATAGTGGTGGTCGCCCGTAATATCCTGTCGATATTGGAGATGATCTAGGATCACTGGTAACCTTTGGGACCCTTCTTCTTTTCTCCCTTTTCCTTACGTTTGACCTTTTCCAGAGCCTGCTCCATGTGTTTCTGATGGACCTTAGTTTCCTTTATCTTCTCGTCGTCCATCTCACCACCTTCTGCGATGTGTTCCCTTATGGCTAACATCACGGCTTCGTTGCAGATAGAGGCTATATCGGCACCGCTCATATCTCCGGTATCTCTGGCCAACCGGTATATATCCACATCGTCGGCCAGTGGTTTTTCCTTCGTATGTACCTGGAATATCTTTTCTCGGGTCTCTAGATCCGGCATCTCGATGGATATCTGCCTGTCGAACCTGCCTGGTCTCAACAACGCGGGGTCGATTATATCTATCCGATTGGTAGCGCCCATCACCACCACGTCGTGCAGTGGTTCTAGACCGTCCAACTCTGTGAGTAACTGCGATATGACCCTTTCGGAGACGTTGGAATCCGCACTGCTGCCCCTGCGAGGGGCAAGGGCGTCTATCTCGTCGAAGAATATTATGGTCGGTGCCGCCTGTCGAGCCTTTCTGAAGGTCTCTCTCACGGCTTTTTCACTCTCACCCACCCATTTGGAGAAGAACTGTGGACCTTTCACCGAGATGAAGTTCGCCTCACTCTCGCTGGCAACGGCTTTGGCCAACAGTGTTTTGCCCGTTCCCGGTGGTCCGTGTAGCAGTATTCCCTTGGGTACTTCCGCACCCATGTGCTTGAATATGGTTTCGTACTTTAGAGGCCACTCTACCGCCTCTACAAGTTCCTGTTTGGCATCATCTAGACCGCCGACATCTTCCCAGCCCACGTCCGGTGTCTCGATGACCACCTCTCTCATGGCTGAAGGTTCCATCTCCCGGAGGGCTTTGTTGAAGTGATCACGTTTGACTCGAAGTTTGTCCAACATCTCTGTAGGTATCTGTTCCAGATCAAGATCGATGTCTGGCAGTATCTCTCTCAAGGCAAGCATGGCGGCTTCTTTTGCCAGTGCTTCAAGATCAGCACCGACGTAACCGTGTGTGTGTCCCGCCAACCTTTCCAGTTCAACATCCTCGTCCAGCGGCATACCCCTAGTGTGGATCTCAAGTATCTCCCCTCTGGCTTCCTTGTCCGGCATGCCTATCTCTATCTCACGGTCGAAGCGTCCCGGTCTCCGCAACGCCGGGTCCAGTGCATGTGCTCTGTTGGTAGCTCCGATGACGATAACTTTGCCCCTGGCTTGTAGTCCGTCCATGAGCGAGAGCAGCTGGGCCACGATCCTCCTCTCGGTTTCACCGGTGACCTCATCCCTCTTCGGGGCTATGGAATCGAGTTCGTCGATGAAGATTATGGCGGGCTGGTTCTCTTCGGCCTCCTCGAATATCTGCCTCAACCTCTCCTCACTTTCACCGTAATATTTTGACATGATCTCCGGACCGCCGATGTTGTAAAAGTTGGCGTCGGTCTCGCTGGCCACGGCTTTGGCCATGAGGGTCTTTCCTGTACCCGGAGGTCCGTGCAGCAGTACTCCTTTGGGTGCCTCTATACCCACCTTGTCGAAGAGTTCCGGATGCCTCAGGGGGAGCTCCACCATCTCACGTACCTTCTCTATCTCCTTCTTAAGACCGCCGATGTCCTCATAAGAAACACGGGGCACCTTGGCGATCTCCTCCTTACTGACTGGCTTTTCGGATATCTTCACCTGGGTCTCAGGGGTGATGATCACAGCCTTGGCCGATGGTGAAAAAGACTTCACGACCAGATCGATCTTCTTACCCATGATGTTCAACGATATGGAATCTCCCTTGGTTATGGGGCGGTGTCTGAGAACCTGTTTTCGAAGATAATCCTCACCACCCATCAATCTGATGGGTTCTGTTGGTGCGAAGGTGACCTTCTGAGCGGTCTTGGTACTGATCTTCTCGATACCAACCTTCTCATCTATCTTCACACCTGCGTTCCGCCGGGTAGGACCGTCGATCCTGATTATACCAGTGTTTCTGTCCTGTTCATCACCTGCCCAAAGTTTTGCGGCGGTCTCTTTCTCACCGATGATCATGATTATATCACCGCTCTGTAATCCCAGCATCTCCTTTATCTCGGGATCTATCCTTGCCAAACCCCTTCCCACGTCGGATGACTTCGCTTCAGCGACTTTCAATACTCTATCTTTCTTCGCCAATTTATCACGCTCTTAAACTATACAACGCCTTATTGTAATGTTTGTGTTGTAATGATGATTGAGGTTCTATTTAAACATTTTGTCATGCATGCATAAAATATTTATCTCTGAAATGAGATTTTACCATAATAAAATGAAAAGAGAAGTAGATGGTACCATCATCGAACTGGTCAAAGGGGACATCACATCACAGCCGGATTGTGAAGCTATAGTCAATGCCGCCAACGCCCAACTGCGAACCGGTGGAGGTGTGGCGGGAGCCATACATCGGGCCGCGGGACCGGGGTTGGAAAAAGAGTGCAGACCAATGGCACCGATCTCACCGGGTGAAGCGGTGATCACCAGTGGACACGATCTTCCCAACGATCATGTGATACACTGTCTCGGTCCGATATACGGTAGAGACGAGCCTTCGGACGGATTGCTCGCAAACTGTTATAGGAACGCCCTGAGGTTGGCCGAGGATAACGATATCCCGTGCATAGCCTTCCCCGCAATCTCCACGGGAGCCTTCGGGTATCCTCTTGAGGAAGCCGCAGAGGTGGCATTGAGTACGGTCCTGAACGAAGTCAAGGACCTAAGATCGGTCAAGAGGGTAAGGTTCGTTCTACACAGCCAAAGGGACTTGGACGTGCACGGAGTTACGTTAGATCGCCTATCGTAAATTCCAGAAAGATTATACAAGTCCGTCAAGATACACATACATGGGCGCCGTCCTCGTAGTGAGTTTCCTGACAGCTTTGGCCGTAGGGTTAGCGACTGGTTTCGAGCGGGAAACGAGGGGGGTTCATGACGGAACACCAGTGATATGCGGTGTACGTTCTTTCACTTTTGTGGCGATACTCGGTTTCTTCAACACTTGGTTGGTCGAAGATGTGAATGTATTACTGACGATCGTCCTGTTGTTGATCGTTCTTGTAGTTCCACTGCTGAAAGCCTTTCGAGGCGAAATAGGCATGACCACCGCTGTTGCACTGGTTGTGGTGTTCTCCATAGGGATGCTGTGCGGTCTGGGCATGTTCATAGAGGGAGCGGTGGTCGGTATGATCAACCTTACCGTACTCTCTTCAAAGCGTTACACTCGTTCATTGGCCGGTATAATGGACCGGGGAGAGATGGAGGGTTTGGTCCAGTTCGTGGCCCTTGCCGCGATCCTATTGCCCATAACGTACTGGACAGGAGATGTACACCATCACATAGGTCCGGGTCGCATGATCGACCCGTTCAAGATCGTTTTGATGATCGTGTTCGTTTCATCCATCTCGTTCACCAGCTTCGTAGTGATGAAGGTCACCGGTGCCTCAAAGGGTCTGGAGATCTCTTCATTCCTAGCTGGATTTGTAAATTCAGCAGCATGCACCGCGTCCTTGGCTCAGCGAGGTGCAAAAAACCCCACTCTTCGAGGAACGTTAAAGAAAGGTATCGTGCTGACCAACACATCTATGATCTTGAAGGACATCATCATCGTCTCAGTGGTAGCCGGTATCGGTGTGGGGAGTCTTTTGCTGCTGCCGGTGGTGATACTGATAGGTATATCGATATCCGTACTCTATCGGTCGGGAGATCGGAAGGAGGTGCAAAACATCGATATCGACGTCAGAAATCCCTTCACCATATTTCCAGCATTGAAGTTCGGTGCTCTATTTCTTTTCATCTCTTCATTTTCTCATCTCTCAGTCTCCTTAATGGGTGACTATGGGGTGTACGCGAGTTCACTTGCAGGATTGGTCTCCACCACCTCGGTATCAGCATCCATGGGGTTGCTATATTCCACCGGGACCATAGGGGGTGAAGTTGCAGTATCAACGGTGTTACTAGCACTGGCATTGGGTTCCCTTTCTAAAGTAGCCATCTCCATCACTTACGATAAAATGTTAGGAAAAGAGTTAGCCATACCCATGGTCTTGCTCGCAGTCGTGAGCTCTTTGATGGCTTTTTTCAGTCTGTAGTAGGAGAAACTACATAAAGAGGTTCCTATTAAGAGGGTACGATGCTAACAGGCATACTTTACGCATTACTGCTCATCGGCGGCTTTGTACTGGTCTTTGCGATCCTTGACAAGAAGGGTGTACTAAAGAAGTACAATCTGGAGTTGAACGGCCCACTTTTGATGTGGAAAACCGAACGTGGTAAGAAAACCATCGATCGTATAGCTAAGAAAAAACGTTTCTGGGAGATGTACGGTAACGTTGGGATCGTGATCCTGATAGTATGTATGATATTCATACTGGGTCTGGTCGTGTGGTCCGCATATCTAGCATCACGCATACCCGCGGAACAGGCACCCAGTCCACGATTGATAATAGGTATCCCGGGAGTGAACCCACTCATACCCGTATGGTACGGTATCCTCGGATTGGCCATAGCGATCATAGTACACGAATTCGCCCACGGGATCTTGGCCAGGGTGGGAGATATCAAGGTTAAGACCTTGGGATTGATCTTCCTAGTGGTCCCTCTTGGCGCCTTCGTCGAGCCCGACGAGGAGGAGATGGAGAAGATGCCTCGACTCAAACGGGACCGTCTTTACTCCGTTGGCCCCACCACCAACGTCATCCTGGCATTGGTATGCGTACTGTTGTTTACATCAGTGTTCATGGGAGCAGTCACACCCAGGGAAGAAGGTGTGATAGTCAGTGGTATAGTAGCGGATTCACCAGCTCACAGGGCCGGTCTTTCCTGGGGTGAACAGATACTTGAGATAGATGGACAGCGGATCACGGATATCGATGATTTCAGGACTGTTGATCTAGAGCCCGGTACATGGGTGAACGTGCGGAGTTTGAGGGAAAAGGATGAATCCACCACCGAGATATATTCGGGAGTCGTTGTCACCGCGGTCACATCCGATTACCCCGCCTACGAAGCTGGTCTCGAAGCGGGAGATGTGATATATTCATTGGATGATGTGGTCATAAGGAACGTGGACCAGTTCCAATCCATCCTCGAGGACACCAGCGCCGGTGACGATATCACGGTAGTTTATCACCGTTGGGAAGACGAGGAATATGTAAACCATACGACAACAGTAACACTGGCAGACAAATACGAGGGATTCAAAGAGCACTATCCTGGTCAAGAACGAGATCGATACAAAGGTAAAGGTTACATGGGTATAGGCACCGGCTATATGGGTGTCAATGTTTGGGACGTTGAGATGATCCCACGCATGATGTCATCACCCTTCGCGGGGAGCACAAGTCTAGGAGACTACATAACATCCGGTCTATTCTTTATATCCTTCCCGTTCCAGGGACTCTCACCGCTTCCTTCGGAGGTGACGGCACTGTACGAGGTGAACGGTATGATGAACGCTCTACCGTCTTCAACATTCTGGATCCTGGCTAATTCGCTCTACTGGATATTCTGGCTGAATCTCATGGTAGGTCTATTCAACGCGTTACCCATGGTACCTTTAGACGGAGGGTTCGTGTTCAAGGACGGTTTGAGAAGTCTCGTCGAGAAACTGGGCTACAAGAACAAAAAGAGTGAAAAAGTGGTAGATCGTCTTGTAACGGTTTTGGCCTTGACCATCTTTGCGATGATACTCTGGCAGCTCATAGGACCCTATTTTTAACCTTTAACGATCTCGAACCCATCGGCGTAAAGCAGTGGATGATAATCCCGTGAGTGACTGGTCTTTCTCATCTTCATGACACTTAGGTATAGGTTCACGTTGTTACCTTCTCTTCTCAGATCGAGGTGGATGATACCATCGGATAAGAATCCTTCACCGGCATCGGAAAAGTACACATCCTCATAGGGCATCTCATGTACCAAGAAAGTGGTCACTTCCAGATTTCTAAGCCATGTGAAGAACTTGAAGAACTCCTTACGAGGATTTTCCATATCGGCCATGGTCTGTAGAACTGCCAGGGAATCGATCACCAGGAACTCGTTCTCCAGGTTTCTCCTCAGGTTGCGAACGTACATCTTGAAAACTTCCAGCCAACTGGTCCTATCCAGCTCCGCCATACGATTACGTATCAGGCCCAGGTCTAAGATGCTGAGGTTCTTTGCCACCTTATCCCAATCCATATCTAAGCTCTCCATACCCTTCAGTAAGCTATCCCGGCTTTCTTCGAGGGATATGTAAACCCCTTTACGGCCGCTTTCCAACGCATTATGATATAACACATAGAATCCGAGACTGGATTTCATGGTTCCAGGGGAACCGGCCAACAGAACGATGCTGTTCTGGGGTACACCACCCTGGAGTACATCATCGAGTCCTTTCACATAGGTCTTTATCCTTTCCTGCTTGCTCTTTTTAGACATTTGGGCCTCCTCGTGTCTATTCACCATATATGTTAACATCTTTATAACTATATTGCTAACGGTCATCCCCAAAAATAAAATTACTAGAGGGAATATAACCGATTGTATGATGCCTTTCAGCGAAGTAGCCGTGATGGATAAAAATTCCGAATATAGAGGTGTCCCACCGATGGAGTTGATGGAGAACGCTGGGAAGGCCCTTGCGGACGTACTTAGGGAGAGGTATCCGGATTCAAGATTCCTCTTCATATGCGGTACCGGAAATAACGGCGGCGACGCATATGTTGCCGCCCGCTATCTTTCAGATAATGACGTGCTCGTATATCTTTTGAAGGGCAAGGAGGCCATAAGGAGTGAGATCGCCTGGCAGAACTTTGGACGACTGGAGTGTGACATCACAGATGAACTGGATTGGGAAGGGCTAGAGGGTTTCGTCATAGTCGATGGTATGTTGGGCACCGGTGTCCAGGGAAGCATAAGGGAACCATATCGCAGCGTAATCCAGAAGATAAACAAGATGGATGCTCCGGTGGTCTCCATAGACGTTCCCAGTGGGTTGGGAGCCGACCTTGCGGTCGAACCCGAGCTCACGGTCACGTTCCACGAGGTCAAGGAGGGTATGGAACGGGATAACTGCGGGGAGATCATCGTGAAAAGTATCGGTGTACCCGATGAAGCTGTGTTACATACTGGGCCCGGCGAGGTATTGCTGTATCCACGACCCACGGAGACATCATACAAGGGACAGAACGGGAGGCTTTTAGTGATAGGAGGAGGGCCCTATACTGGAGCACCTGCCTTAGTGGCCAAGGCTGCCTATCGCACCGGTGTCGATCTGGTCCACGTTGCGGTCCCCTCACGTATCTCATCGGTGGTTGCAGGTTACGATCCACACCACATAGTGCACCCGTTAAAGGGTGATAAAGTACTACCAGGTCACGTGGATAAGCTGGTCAAGATAATGGAGCACTGTGATGCCGCGGTCATCGGTCCCGGTCTCGGTAGGGACGACGCCACCATGGAAACGGTGAGCAGACTATTAGAACTCATCACCATCCCGAAGGTGATAGACGCCGACGCGTTGATGGCTGTCCCTGAAGCCGATATAGCCGGAGATGCCGTACTGACCCCACATCGAGGTGAATTTCGAGTCATCAGCGGTATCGACGACTTCAAAGAGGAGGATGTTGACGAGTTCGCTGCAGAACATAGACTAACCATCTTATTGAAGCGGGATGTGGACTACATGACCGACGGTGAAAGATACAAATTAAACGACTTTGGATCCCCAACGATGACCGTGGGTGGAACGGGAGACACCCTAGCGGGCGTAGTTGGAGCGCTCCTTTCCAAGGGGATGACATCCTTCGACGCCGCACGGGTCGGGGCCTACGTCACCTGCAGGGCCGGTGAGCTGGCCTTCGAGGAGTTTGGCTGGGGTACGCTGCCCGGAGATATACAGGAGTTCATCCCAAAGGTCATAGGTTGATTTACATAGGAAATTTTCATTAAGGTAGGAACGTTCTAGGAGGAAGTAGATGATAGACGTTGATTCCCTGAAAGAACGTGGTGAAGTTGAGAAGCTGATAAAGCTGCTCCATGTGGGTGGTAAAGAGACGAGATGGAGAGCTGCCTGGGCCTTGGGCGAATTAGGCGCCGCAGAGGCTGTGGATGATCTTCTCTGGGTGACCTTGAAGCACAGCGACGGGAAGGTGAAGCAGCACTCCATAGTCGCCCTTGAAAAGATAGGTGACGAGGGTGTGGTGGATGATCTCATATTCGCACTCCATCATCGAGATGCACAGATACGTCAGAATGCCGCATGGATGCTGGGCGAGTTCGGACAGGAACGGGCAACCGACGCACTCGTGGATGCCCTGGATGATGAGGACGAAAAGGTGAGGTGGTACGCTGCCATCAGTATAGGTAAGATCGAACATGATAAGTCCGTTGAAGAACTGGTCAAAGCACTGGATCACCACGATAAGAAAGTGAGAAAGGAAGCCGCATGGGCTTTGAGCAAGAAAGGCGACCCTCGTTCAACGGAGGATCTTATCAAAGCTTTAAAACATGATGATGAAAAAGTGAGATGGTACGCTTCCATCGCACTGGGTAAGATAGGGGACGAACGCTCTACCAAAGCGCTGATAGACTGTCTTGGGCATCATGACACGGACGTGAGAAGACACGCCGCGTGGGTACTGGGTAGGTTGGAAGCAGAGGAAGCCGTTTCACACCTGATCAAAAGACTGAAAGACGAAGACAGCAACGTAAGAAGGCACGCGGCGGCCGCTCTAGGGAAGATAGGTGATACCAGGGCTGTAGATCCTCTTATCCGTGCGGCACTCTCGGACGAAGAAGCCGGGTGGTACGCCAGTGTTGCCCTGGGCGAGATCGGCGATGAAAGGGTGGTGGATCGATTGGTGAGTATAACTCTGGAACATGAAAATCGGTGGGTTAGACGACATGCGGCGTGGATATTGAGGGAGATGAACAGTTCCGAGGCGAAGACCAGGGTGATCGATGCCCTGGGATCCAAAGAAGGTGATATCAGACTCAACGCCGCTCAAGCGCTGAAGGAGATGAAAGCCGAAGAAGCCAAAGAGGCTTTGGAAAAGAGGGTAAGGGAGGATCCGTCGGAAGAGGTGAGCAAGGCGGCTCTGGATGCTCTGAAGGAGATCTGAGCTATCCCCGAAAAATTTATAACACTTGCTTCGTGATGCAAGTGTTCGATAATGATAATCAAAGTACAAGATTTAGGAAAGGAATTCAACGGCACCACCGCTTTAGACGGAATATCCTTCAGAGTGAAAACGGGAGAGGTATTTGGTCTTCTAGGACCCAACGGTGCAGGTAAAACCACTACGGTCAAGATCATGTCCACTATGCTGCTCCCGGATGATGGTATTGTAGAGATCGGTGGTTACGACGTGTTGAGACGGCCTCAAAAAGTGAGAGCGATGGTGGACATAATTACGGCACGAGACAAATTCTACAGAAGGTTAACCGCTTATCAGAACATGAGCTTCTTTTCGAGGTTGTACGGAGTGGAGAGCTGGAAAGATAAGATGGAGGATTACGGTGAAAGGTTGGGGTTGGAAAAGAAGGACTACGAAAAAAGACTAGCGGATTACTCCACCGGTATGAGACAAAAGTTGAACCTGGTTCGAAATCTTATAAGAGATACACCCATATTATTTTTAGACGAACCGACCTTAGGTTTGGATCCCGTCTCCAGCAGAAAATTTAGATCTCTGTTAAAAGATATCATGGATCGGGAGGAAAAAACAGTTATATTCACCAGCCACAACATGTTCGAGGTTGAGGAATTGTGTGAAAGGATAGCTATACTCAACAAAGGTCGGATAACATCAGTGGGCGAGCCCAGGGAGCTGAAGAAGAGAATATTCCCTAAAAGACTCGTGGAGTTCACTTTAGCCAAGGAAGATGTGTTAAATCTAAGAGACAATGCGATAGATCACATCGAGAAAAAGGGTAACAAAGTTCGCGTTTATCTTGAGGATGGCGACAGGATTCATGAAGTTATAGAGAAAATAGTGAATAATGTCAGGGTATCCGACCTGTCGGTTAAGGAGCCTACGCTTGAAGAAGCTTTCATCAGACACACCGAAGAGGATGAAAGAGATCAGGAGGAGGCCACATCATGGATGTAAAGGAATACTTTACCGTACTTTGGGCCTTCGTGGTCAGGGACTGGCAGAGGCGTTGGTCTTACAAACTCAACTTCATCGCCATGCTCCTTTACCCCATTGTATGGGTGAGCGTGTTCGGAGTACTGGGTAGGACCATAGATGATGCCGGCGGTACCGGTGCCCCCGGAGGTTTCTCCATGTATATGGTGACCGGTATAATCACATGGAGGTTCATACGGGTCGGATTCTTCGATTCATCGTGGAGTATTCGATGGGAGCAGCACATAGGTACTTTCAAAAACATATACATGCTTCCGAATCACCTGATGATACCAGTATCGGCCACCGCACTGTCGGGATTCACGGTGTCGATGCTCAACTTCGTTGAGATGTGGTTGGTTGCCGAACTGGTCTTCGGTATCAGCCTGAATATGACAGTACCCTCCTTCCTTTTCCTGGTACTTGCCTGGCTTTCGGTGATAGGCTTCGGATTCGCAATCGCCGGTGTTGCTATCCTTTACAAGGAGATCCAGGCGGTATTCACGGTGATCTTCTTCTCATTCCAATTTTTCTGCGGAGTGTTCTTCCCGGTGGAAGCCCTGCCTAGCGCAGCACAGTACATCAGCCGAGCTATACCCATCACCTACGCCTTGAACGGTATCAGAACGAGCATCACCCATGGCTATATACCGACCACTGACCTGATCGTGATGCCAGTGGCGGGTCTCATCGGATTAGCCATAGGATTGATTACACTACAACTCTGCTTGAAGAAAGCACTTAGAGACGGAAAACTGGAAAGGTATTGAAAAAATAGTTAGTGATATCTATATTAGGTTGCGATAATATCCAAAATATCGAGTGATGAAAGGTTTTTTTTCGCTTCCATAAGTGTTACTATAACGGCAGCGAATTGTTGATAGGGTCTTTGTTTTGATGGTCAGTCAAACCGGAACCATCGATATCCGAACTCAGCGGTCCGGTGCCGTAAGCATCGACTTTCACTTGATTCGTTATATCTTCGTCTTTAGTATCAACCAGCCTCATTTACATATCCATCGGGCAACGTCATCTCTCCTTTAAAAATGGCATATACTTCATCTCCGTCAGAGATGGTGGTGTATCCAGCACCGTACAATGTGACACGAACTCCTGGTTGAAGTCGTCCCGCTTCACCTCCCTCCTTTGATATCACTATGGTATCACCTACAGACAGCATACCATCATCGTTGATATCATGCCATATGATGCCCCAATCGTCACACCATGTATCTCGGATATCAGCAAGATATACGAATTCTTCTGAATCCGACCCCCATACCAATGTTCCTACGTCTTCAATAGAAAGAGAGGACAAAGACCTCCCCTCCTCGATTCCATCGACTGAGATCTCCCATACCTCTTCTTCGCTCTCTACAGAGAGTATTACACGGGGAGCTAGAGTCCGCCCTGGACTATGCACGGGGACCATCATGTAAAAAGTGCCAAGGATGAGAAATATGATTATCGAGGAAACTACAACCACTAGGGCCATCCATTTTTTTTCCATCTTCTTCACCACACTTAGTTCAATCTTCATATATACGTGTTTTGCGCCAATTCTTTATTACTGATCTGCGGTGTAGATCTACCGTCACTAATGGGTATACCTATAATCCATCCACTGTAATTATTCCTGCATGCAGTGTACCCTTTATCAAAAGCATAGTTGAGTGAATATGGGCTAGATATTTCTCCAAGGCTCCTAACTAAACCAGGATATTTACTAGGAATGAGGGCGATTATCCTTTTACCTTCATAGAAAAATGCGCCTGTTTCTTCTGTATCAAGAGTGCAATATGATTTTTCATCAGCTTCAGCGGATGTCGTGATGATTCGGTCTTGGCGAGAAATATGATCAAGTGCGATTCCGCTAAAACAAGTACCCAATAATATACCCATGCGATTATAGTACATTTCTTCAAAAATATCATTCAGTTCAGAGTAATTCAACATATCCCACCCAGGTGGTTCATATGCAAGAATCAATGTACTATCACCCCGCACCTCTTTTTCCTTATCTCCATAGGGATAAACAGAGTGTCCATCCACCTTTTTTTCCTTCTCTTCAGGATCAGTTGCGTGCCCTCTGTAGGCGAATAATAAAAAGTCGTTTGTGGTGATACGAGTACGAACTATGTCCAATGAACGTTCTAATCCTTCTCTTGATGCGTTATCATTTATTGCGGGATTACCATTTGAATGATCGACACCATCCCATTCTGAATACAATAAATGTACATTCTCTTCAATATAATCGTAATCTCCAGTTAAAACTTTATACAGATAATAAATATCATTCCAGTAAGCGGGGTAATTCCTATCCGGGTTCGACGAACCTGATGCCAACAACACTGCATATCTCGCATTGTACAGATACGGATGCTGCCAGCCACCGTTGGCCACACCGTATTGCTTCTCGTACGAAGTAGGCATGCCATCCCTAGTCATATCTTCGGCGTGTTCGTTGAGCACACCGTCACCGGACATGTCGTACGAACCGATCAGATTGCCGTTCGCGTCCCTGTCCAGCCACGGATCGTTCTTCGCGGCCCGTGCGATCCTCTCGACGTAGTAAGGCGAG
>PUPH01000084.1 GCA_003553085.1 Thermoplasmata archaeon | reverse complement strand
AGTTGACCTCCACGTAGGAAGATGATCGATAAAGTGTTCCCCCGTTCCTTCCGACTAAACCGCCTGCACGATAACCTCCATTCAATATTCCACATGCATGGTTATTGAACAGGGAGGAACCCTCTTGGTTTTCACCCACTAATGCACCAACGTACTCGTCTCCTGTTATTTCCACATCTAGCAAATCAACATCTTTCACAGTACACTCATCCCCTGTAACTCCAAAAAGACCGATGTAATCGGTACTCGGACGATCGATGTACAGCCCGGTTATGGTGTTGTTGAAACCGTCTAAGGTGCCTGTGAATGGTGTATCGTCATCGCCGATTGGCACGAAGCCGCTACCTCCCTCTGGACTGGTGCCCCACATCTCCGAGGGGTTGGTTATACCTGATAGATCTAGATCACTTAACAGTTCATAATCCGCACTCAGATCCATGGCCATGAGTTGAAGCTGGTGGCTGTTTCTTATCTCAGTGGACCATCCAGACCGCAAGAACGGCCTCGTTTCACCTTCTATCATCCACCAAGTATCTGCGAAATCCCAACCCGCATCCGTGAATGTGCTCTCAGTCATCATCTCCGATGTAGTCCTCGGTTCGCCCTTACCTGTATCAGATTCGCCGGTGGTTTCCGCATCATAAAAACTGTCGAAAACCTCACCATCATCTCGATTTTCTCCCACCAGACCGCCCTTTCTGCTATCGATACCTGTCACATTTCCGGTGGCATATGAATTTACGATGGTGCCGTAATTCTCGCCCACGAGTCCTGCCACCCACCAGAAGGTTCCTGTTACATCACCTGTTGCATATGAATAGTTGACAGTACCCATGTTCGAACCTACCAATCCTCCGATACGATTATCCCCTGTTACGACGTTTCCCGTGGCATACGAATACTCTATGGTACCACTGGCATGATAACCGATCAAACCGCCAACATAGCTATTATCTCCTGCATCAACGTCAACATCCGCATAAGAATATTCCACCAGACAGTCGCCAGCGCTGTAGCCTACAAGACCTCCTAGGCTGCTTCCGGTTCCGAAAATCGCTCCTACTGCCCCTGAGTTAGAAATGGTACCATCTCTGTTGTCTCCGATAATACCTCCAACAGAACTTCCACCATGGATGATACCTGAAAAAAAGGTATTTGCAATAGACCCTCCGTGGTTACGGCCGATCATGCCACCAGTATAATGGTCACCACCGAGAATGTTTCCTTTAAAAGATACATCATAGATGATTCCCCCGTCAGTTTCGAAGTTTCCGTTCCTTCCGACTATACCGGCTACGTAGTTATTACCTGCTACGTGGGCATCTATGAATGAAACATTACTCACATAACCACCGACTGCCATGTGGCTGATGAAGCCTACTCCGTTCAAGGTAGAACGATTTATGTACAAACCATAAATGTCGTAACCTCTACCGTCGAAGTTACCAATAAAATGATTCGAACCATCCCCTATAGGCTCAAAACCTCGATACACGCCATCGGTTTCGTTCCAATTCCACTCGCTTGTCTCGCTGGCATCTATATCGTTGGCCAGCTCATAATGCGCACTCAAGTCTGAGCTCATGTTCTGAAGATCGTTGACATCATAGATCATGTACGGATCTTCTGGAGAACCATCTCCTAAAAGGTCATCTCTTGGCACAGATGACGATGCGCTGGAATCTATCTCGTGATCCGTAGAACCAGTATAGGCCGAGGCCACACCGATAACACTAATCACCAACATCACATTAAGAATTAAAACTAATATCTTTTCTATTTTCATATGTATCGCCTAGCTAAATTATTCATGTTGTCTGCAACACGAAACATCCATTTGATTACTAACGATTGATGATAAGTACCTTTCTATGATTTTTTAATAATTGTACTTTTTGAATCATCAACATTCTATTTACATTACCGATCATGATCGAGTTGGTTTGATGCCAAGTACTTTCCTCCCATCCGGATAAAAAAACAGAGAGGACCGTATGATCAATAACAGAGATAAATTTATAACTTCATATGTTTAATCTATCCTCTTTAAGCTTGATTTGCTGATCTTGGACTTAGATTCGAAGGTCTCATCAGCGAAAGATATTTGTCCACTACCTATCATCATTGATGCCTGATTTATTGTTTACCAACCAAATCAACAATACTGCGATTGCTATCCCAACTATAAGTGCGATTACCCAGGTTCTTCCAGGCTCGTCTTTTTCCTCTACCGTAAATGCATCGAAGATCTCTACTTCATCGTCCTCTGAATATATGCTTATATCGTATGTTCCGGGTTCTTCAGAGGTCCATTGGAATACACCCTCATGTATCTCATCAGCCTCAAGTGTAATTTCGATGGAATCTACTAACTCTCCATCGACTCTGAATTCAATGGTTTGTGTTCCCTCAATATCACCAGTGTTATTAACCCGATATTTCAAATCTAGGGTATCTCCAAGGGTCATCTCTTCATCATAGTCGATCAGCTCGATTATAAAATTGGACTCCTTCATAAAATGTGCAGTTATTTCCATGTCCGAAGTGATGGATATATTGATGTCTCGCTCGACGGAGTCATGATCTCCACTCCATCTGCTGAATTCCCAGCCCTCTTCAGGTTGCGCTTTCAAGTTTACTTCCATGCCGTGTTCATACTCGTCCTTAATCGGATCTACTGATATCGAACCTTCTCCTTCTTCGTAGATATTCAGTTCGTATGTTTTTATTTCGAAGTGGGCAGTGATATCCATGTTTTCAGTTATGTCAAATACGATCTCTCTATCCGTTTCATCGATGTCCCCAGACCATTGTATGAAATCATGCCCTTCCCCAGGAACAGCAGAAAGCTCAACAGTATCTCCGTGACTATAAGCTCCAGACCATCCATCCTCAACTAGCTCTCCATCCACTTCAACCATACCTTCGCCTTCCGTGTAGATGGAGAGTTGATGATGGTCCACTACAGAAACATTCATCTTCTCTTTTATTCCAAGGAACCCTACTTCGTATAGGTCCAGTGTCCATGTATATTCCCCAACCGTGTCTGGTTTCATCTTCACCCGAAAATCAACGTACTCTTCCGTGGATTCTTCTAACTCCAAAGGGCCTAGGAGACCGTAATCATCTACTTCTTTACTCCATTCCTCTATCTCGATCCACCTAGGAGGAAGATCCCTTGCAAAATAATACTCAAGTTTCATATCATCTAGTTCAAGTCCATCAAGGTCCATTGCTAAGTAGTAGGATCCTTCTTCACCAATCTCGACCCTTATCTGAAACGGTTCAGAAGTTACATCAGACACAACTTCGATCTCGTCAGGTGCATCTATCTCACTACTCGTGTAAATATTATTGAGGATTTCGATTAACCTTTCTAAAAACAGGGTTTGAAAGGCAAGAGCTATTTTCGAGCCTTATTTGAGCATGAATTGCTCTCTTGTGGTTTTTTTTCCTTATATTTTTCTGTTTTTTT
>PUPH01000041.1 GCA_003553085.1 Thermoplasmata archaeon | reverse complement strand
TGAACCCGCTCCATTCTGATATCAACTTCATCAGCTCTTCTCTGTACGTGGGAACGCTCCTACCCATGCTCATCACCAGGGGCACTGACCACCGAGTAAAGCTCGTATTCTTTGACCAGGAGTTTTAGCTTCCGTAGATTTCTCTGTAACAGCCATCTACCCTCTTCCGGCTCCAGTTCAGGATCTAAAAATCGGTCGTAGAGACCGCTGATCCCCAGGTATGAGTAATCCCCGCCGATGAGTTCATCTTTCAACATCTCAATGAGCTCACACATCTGGTATGCGGTGAAACCCCGGGCACCCATTATCATCTTCAGAGGGCGTTTTTCATCTATGCCGTATCTTTTACAGGCCCGGACCGCATGGTAGGGATTCAGCCTAGAGGAACCGTCCAATATGAGTGCTTTTTTTCCCGTGGACGCCACCGTTTTAACGGCCAGTTCGGTCAAAAGACGTTGATCTAGAGGGATAGATGTCAACTCACCTTTGACCAGAGGTATATTACAGCTCATGCATCACATCCCATGGGCACCAGGTTATAAAACAGTTTGAGGGAGGGGTACCCGAAAGTGAACTCGACTTTCAAAATTTAGACACGTATATCAGGACGGTGATACAACCGAACACGACCAACACAACTCCGAACCAGAAATATGGTCTAGTATCTCCGTTTGCATCCACTGTGTGTAGGCTGTGCTCGTCCTCTGTGTCCTCTGTGGATTCCGCAACCGCCATAAGAGTGATCCCTGCGAGTACAAGTAAAGCTGCTACGACCAGTACTAGCATCTTGGAGTTCATAGACCATAAAAAAAGTGGGTGGGCTTATTAATCTTTCCTTTATTTTTGATATGACTGTATAGGATAGATCAATGACCGATCGATGCAGATAACAAATGTTATATGCCACAAAACGTCATTCACTTAACGGTGTTTTCATGAGCGCTGAGTTGGAAGCGGGATATCAGAAGGAAGAAAATGCTTTCAATGATTTAGACGATATTTTCTCTGTTAAAGAGATCAGTTATAGAAATGATGTCGTATGCAATACCATTACATAGTCCATCCCCGGGATGGTAGATGCCGTTCCGGCGACGCCGTGTTCGTACTCCACGAACCTCTATTCACCCGGTTCCTCGTGGTAGATTCTCACGGAGATCACATCGATGTTATAGAGACTCTAGAGAGGGATATCAACGAGGTGACGAGAAAAACTATTTCCCAGGCGATGAAAACGCTAGATGAGAAACTAAAAGGAACTCCAGGGGCGGAGATAGGGATCATGGATATCTATCCCTCCAAGATGCATTGGTCTTGCGTGGGTGATGTAGATATCAAGAGCAACACTCGGATAGTACCTCAGAAAACAAAGGGTTTAGTGGGGGACTCCATGGGGATGTTCTGCACGCAGGAACAAGAGATATATCAAGGGGATGTGTTCATAGTGCATTCTAAAGGTATATCGGATGACATCGATGCCCATGACTTCGATCTAAGTCTGAACGCAATGGATCTAGCAAAATCGATCATGGGTCGCTATAGGGATAAGTACAACGACAGCACCATCCTTGTGGTCAAAATATGATCATGCCTGCACTTGGACCAGCTTATATTCTCTAAAACCCTGCAGCACCCTCATGTAACCCTTCTCGCGTATCTCTTTGTTCAGATCTTCATCTCCAGTATCCGCCCGTATGCTGGATAACCTCTTCAGTTTTGTGGGTGTTGCCATTATGTATATATTGTGTAGTCCGGACAACCGTACCACTTTCGGACTGATCTGTTGGTTTCCTCTTCCAAGGAAGAAACCCTGATTACCGATCACCGATACAGCGATCTTGACACCTTGGCAGTTTTCAGCCTCTTCTAAGATCTCTTTTTCGGACACATCTGATGCTATCACTTTGCCTCCCTTCAGAAGGTCCACTCCGAGTATGGTGTGTTCCTCACCTAGTAACTCCTGAACCTTAGCGGTGGTGGATCCAGGTCCCATGACGAACAGATAATCGGGATATCTTTCCATCTCCTCTACAACGTACCGTGCCAGGTCGAACTTTAGATCATCCTCGGCTACGGATCTATAGCTCTGCTTTCCCATCTGGATATAGTGTGGTTCATAGATGGTCCTGGCCTCGCCGTGCATCTTGATCTCCCATGAGCCCTTTCTGTATCTCTCTTCGTCCAGGTCCATTATCTCTACTGTGCCCACGTCGGCTTCACCTGACACGAACATGTTGAACAATTCGGCGCTGGCTTCAGGGTTTATACCGAAGACCCCGCTGTGCATCTTGACTCCTGAAGGGATACCCAGGATGGGGATCTTCAGACCTACGACCTCATAGATATCTCGGGCGGTTCCATCACCTCCACAGAATACGATGAGATCGACGGACCTTTCAACGAACTCTTTCGCAATATCACTCGTATGCTCAGCGGTGGTCTCTCCGATATCTTTGGATGTTTGAAAGACCTCTATATCGTCTTCTGGAAAGTGTTTTTTGAGCAGTTCTTCGCCCATGACCCCTCCTGCAGTTATCCATAGATGTCCTCTGTTCATTGACTTTAAAGCTCTTGAGGCTCTATCCTTAGCCACCGGCTCTGCCCCCCTCTCCAATGCCTCTTCGTAAACACCATCTGTACCTTTTAACCCTACTCTGCCCCCCATACCTGCTATGGGGTTGACGACGAAACCGATCTTCATGTTTTCGCCACATGCGGTAGTCATGATAAGTTTTTTGGAAACTGTTATTACCCTCTTAGACCATAGAATCATCATGGAAGTAACAGAGATATTCTATTCACTCCAGGGAGAAGGGAAGGAGATCGGGCGACCAACGGTGTTCATCAGGACCTCTGGCTGTAATCTACGATGTGAATGGTGCGATACCCAGTATGCATGGGGGAGAGGTTCAAGGATGCAGGTTTCAGAGGTTTTGAAGAAGGTGAAAGGATTTCCGATCAAACGATATTGTGTTACCGGTGGAGAACCGATGCTTCAGAAGGATGCCATGGAGTTGATAGATCGGTTGGCTGATATGGGTGATGTTTCGGTAGAAACGAACGGTTCCATAGATATCACTCCACTGGTATCTGCGAAAGCGATGATATCCATGGACTACAAGACTCCCTCTTCAGGTATGGAATCCAGGATGTTAGACGATAATCTATCTTTACTTAACAAAAACGACCAGATCAAATTCGTGATAGCGGATTTAGACGACTACGACTTTGCCCTGGACATCATCGATGAAAACGATATCGCAGCGGAGATCATCTTTCAACCCGAAGGCTCTTCACCGGTGAAAACCCTGGCGGAACGTGTTGTAAAGGACGGGCTCGACGTCAGGGTCCTCCCCCAGCTTCACAAGAACATCTGGGGCGATAAAAAGGGAGTTTAGATCAAACGGCCTTTGAGGTATACTCCGGTGGCCTCGGTGATCTTTACATCGACCCATCTACCCAGTAGCTCTTTTCCCCCCTCAACGAC
>PUPH01000100.1 GCA_003553085.1 Thermoplasmata archaeon | reverse complement strand
CTGTAAGCCACTGTGAGTAACGTAACCCTCGAGTATGTCATAGATCTCGTCTTCTGTCAGATAGTCTGCCAATAGTGCACGGATCTCAGATTCTGTCATATAGTCATCCAACAGTGCATGGATCTCAGACCGTGTCATATAGTCATCTAACAGGGCGTTGATCTCGTCCTCGGTCAAGTAGTCTTCCAGTGCCTCAGCGAGATGACTCGTGGTCACGTAGTCCTCTAACAGTGCATGGATCTCTTCCTCTGTGAGATAATCATTGAGCGCAGCCTCAAGGTCTCCATGAGTCACGTAGTCCTCTAACAGTGCATGGATCTCTTCCTCTGTGAGGTAATCATCGAACGTATTCCATAGGTCGTTTATGTTTTCCCAGATCAAGGGTATATCTTCGTAATCTGGTAAATACAATGCATAAACTTCGATTTCTGCAACATTCCCAGCTTCGTCCTCAGCGATCACATGGAATACATTCTGACCAACAACCAATGTAGCGGTGTAACTAAAGTTACCATCTTCATCGATGGGGACCTCTTCTTCATTGATCCATAGTATATCCGCGTTGGTATTGCCTTCTATTGTAAACTCGTCTTCATAGGCTATTTCTTGTACACCATTGGTCGGTGTAATTATATCGATGTATGGGACTGTGTTGTCGACTTCAAAAGTGACCGTTTCGGTGTGTGTATTTCCAAAGTTGTCTTCTAAGTAGAATTCGTACGTATGGTAGCCCTCGCTTAGTACCAATGGTAAGTCCCACCACATGAAATTATCCTCGATGTTTACATTCTCATATGGGAACCAATCACCTAAATTGATTTCAGCATCAACGATTTGACCTTCGAAATCTTCAGTCATTTCTGCCCATATAGTTAAGGGATCTCCTTGTACAATGTTTCCTTCAGCAGGATAAGTGACTACCATCTCTGATAGGTCTTGTAACACCACTGGACTTCCGATAGCACCAGTATTCTCAGGATTCCAGGATATAACTGGTTTCCATTCATATATACCATCTTCTAATCCGGTTACAGTTTCATCGAACTCACCAGCATCGGTAAGAGTTTGACCTTCTGATTCAGTCCATTCATCTTCTCCTACCTGTCTGTATCTGAAGAAAGCTTCGACCTCTGGCTCTCCATCAGGCATAGCTAGTAATTCTCCTGGGAAGTTTATAGCACCTCTGTCAACTACTCTAGCTTCGTCTCTGAGTGTCCTAACGTTGGAAGCAAATAATCGTCCGGAGAATTCCTGGTACGGTTCGTGACCTGATATCCGGTGGCTCTGGACTGCGATCATGTACGTTCCTTCTTCCATTGGTTCATCAGTTACATGAGCAACGTAATTGCCCCGATCTATGTCTGTGGAATAATGTGTTTCCAGTGTGTTAACACCGTATCTTGCTGGCATCATCATGCTGAATGGATCAACGTCAACTGGTTCTCCTAAGCCAATCATATCATGATTTGCACCGCCTAACAGGAACGCTGACATGTCACTTCGCTCGTCGTCGAATGTAAGTTCTAAGATTACATCCTGGTCTAAGATGTCCTCCGTCAAATGGAACGTATAGAATCTCCAGTCTCCTGTGAGTCCACCAGCCCAGCTTCCGTATAATCTGTCATTCCTGTATATTCCAAAGTCTTCCTCAGCATCGCCGTCACCCGCTGCGAAATGAATTGGTTCCGATAGGTCGGTGTATTCTCCAACGGTTATCGTGATCGGTACAGGTAGGATTCTATCATTGGTAGTATCTTCGATCATCAATTTACCACTGTAAATTCCCTTGGGTGCTTCACCAGGTACATTCGCCGTTAGTTCATATGTTAGGTGATCATCTGCAGGAATTGTACCGCTTGTTGCCCCTTCGAATTCTATCCATTCCCATTCTTCCTGGTTATACTGTTCTATGTTCAGGGTGAATTCGAACGAAGTTACCCATTGATCTCCAAATCCAAATAAATCATTATTCATTTGGACAATTATACCATCTTCGGCTCTCTCTAATGCATCGTGGATTGTAAAGTAATCACTGGTACACACCTCGTCTCCATAGAAAGTGTTGTAAGCTCTCATATTTGCCCAGGTATGTCCAATTCTGGTTCTCTCACTGAACCCATCGAAGGCACCGTCACCGTCTACGTCGGTCCAATGGTAGAATTCTGCCAAGCTAAGGTCATACAATCCCTGGTTTTCCCATGGTGTATGTACTCCAAACCTAAACAAATCAGCATCGGGATGATCCAACTCTGCTATTGGGTCCTCACTGAGATCCCAGTTTTCATTAGTCTCGTTGTAGATCAATTCGTAAACACCTGTGTGATTAATTGCGATAAGAGGAACTCTTCCAGAAGGACCACTCTCTAGTTGGACCTGGGTAGAACCTACAAGTTCATCTCTGAGAACAGACATAGAGTAGTCTACTTCTCCCGTTGGGTTCCAATTGTGTAGTGTTAACGTATCGGTCAATGATTCACCGGGCTCCATGATGTTAACGTGATGTTCAACGTGAACTCCCATCTCTGGATTGGTTCCAGGTCTCCATTGGAACTCCTCGGAGTATAAACCATGCCCTTGAGCTATGAGAACTGAATGTAGTGCATTGGCATCTCCAGGTCCTTGGAGGTTTGGAGTGTTGTTGATATCGTTGGCACCCTGCATGATGATATTCTTCAGTGTTGCTGCATCTGGTGCCTCTCCGTGAGCTTCCACATAGGCCTGATAGACTAATGCTGCTATACCGGCAGCGTTCGGCGCTGATAAACTGGTACCAGACCAAAGTGTCCATGAGTTATTACCCTGGAAATGACCTATGTTATTAACCTGTTGATTGATAGGATCTGCACCATATCCGAATTGTCCGTTGGTCATGATATCTGGACCGTGAGATCCTTTCGCATGTGGACCTGTACTGGTCATACTCGTGACTTCACCATACCATGGGTTTGGACCACCATCGAACATGTTCCATCCATCTACTCTGTATAGCTGATTGCCGGAGGCACCAACAGAAAGTACTCCCTGTGCACCCGAGGGGGCACTTACAGTACCGAAACCACTTCCTTCGTTGCCCTGAGAATTAATGAATAGAGTAGACTGTGTGTGCTGTGTTCCTACGTAATCGAATAATCTTTCGAAGAAGTTAAAACCACCGTGATTTTCATCTATGGTTCTACCAAAACTGCTTGATGCAATATCTGCAGAATCAGAGGTTATCGTAACATCACCAGTATATCCTTCTGTTGTGAAGAATATTGATGAGTAACCCACTGGTATATATGTTTGCGCAATACTCAAGGGATGTTCTTCAGGTAAATAATCGAAGAATCTACCCATAGGAATTATCGTTGCATTGGGAGCTAAGCCCGTAGTTAAACCCGTTCCACCTTCTGGGTTTGGTGGGAATGGACTTGGTTCGCCAGTCACCATATCTTCATCAGGTACACCGGTTACAGCCTGTCCAACAACAGCAGAGGCGGTCCATGTACCATGTGCTCCGTAAGCTCCGAAGTCGTTGAAATCACCCATCAAGGCTACCACGTCTCCAGGTTCAGGGGTTGTGTAAAAGTCAGGACCAACAAAGGCTTCCCAAGGATCCATTCCATAATTTGCTTCAATGAACCCTGGAGGATATCCGAAATAAAGATCCATCAATGTGTTGATTGTTTCTCTCATGTGCTCGGCATATGGGATAGGCATCGGTTCTCCTTCATGCTCTCTAGCGACAAAGTAAACCATTCCTCCAGATATATCGGCGATCCCGTCTCCTGTTATGTCCCTAGTTAAAACTTCAGATACAGGGTCGTCACCATCGATATATGCTGCTTTTTCTTCTACAAAGCTCCGGTCGTTAGTTAGATCCACATAGACATAGTTCCATTGATCGGTATCATCCTGGGTTACCAAGACAGCCGGCCTTTCACCATACCACGAAAGAAGTTTGTCGTCGGGATGGAATCCGAACCTTACCAAATCACCATCTTCTACTCCTTCGGGCATCTCGTATGTCCAATTTTCTTGTTTTAGTGTGAAATTAGCCCAAACAACATCTTCATGCTCAAATGCAGTTGCTTCATAGCTTGTATTGACGTACCAACTGTTGTCAGTTAAATCTGGTGCCACATCTTCCCATACATGGTAATCCTGACTGACTTCTCCATCATACGCATAGTCAATCAAAGAAACCGGATCGAAAGCTATCGGATATCCATCGTACATCTCCATCTCAGGATCCATGTCACCTTCGATATACTCGAACACTGCATGGGTTCCGATTAAATCAGGATGTGCCATGTCGAAACCAGTATCCATCAAAGACACTACCACATTATCTCCTTTAATCCCCATGTCATGTACAGGCTGTACGTTGTGCTGGTCTATGGTGTGAGGATCTGTTAACAACTCATTAGAAGTTGTTATACCTTCCTGGTAGAAACTAGAACCACTCAGAAGTTGTGTCAACTCAGGGTCCAGAACATCCAGTCTATCAATGGGGAAGGTTCTATCTATGTTTTCATCCACAATTCTCCATAGCTCATAGATATCTCGGTTCACCTCTACATCGCCTTTGATACCTTCGACATCGTCTTCACCTTGGGCAACCAAAGTGGACGATACTGCTGAGAATACCGAAAGCAGCAGTAAAAGTGCAACCGTGGCACTAAATATCTTTCTTTTTTTCTTATCTATCATTTTATTCCCTCTTGTTATTTTTCTGATTTACGCTATCAGATAATCAATACTGCATTATTTAATCTTTTTTAAAGATATTATAATGTTAATTTTTATTTGGTATGGTTTGCATTTCTCTTATCTATTATTAGGTTGCCTATTAGTTGCATATTGTTACTAATCAATAACAGGTTTATTTACATCACTTGATCGCTATAAAGATGTCTGAGAATGATAAACGTCGAACGTATTTAAAAAAGATTCAATCAGTTTCTTCAAAATTGCTGAATATGCTCTCGATCCTCCCTTTGATATCCCCATCGTTTACAATACTCATCAATAAGAGTAATCTTTTAAGAGTTAAAAAGTCAAAATGGGACAATCCATCGTTGTCGTCGATTTCCTTAACCCTCTCGCAGAATCGATCATCCAACTCGGTGAACAATCTGTATATGTCTCGTTCGATACCATGGGTTTTTTTGTGATACCCGATCTTTTCCAACAACTCCACGACCCGATCAACCTGTCCTTCTTCCCAAACCAACCGCATCTTCGTCATCCCGTTACCATTCATGAACCTGCAGTCGGGTAGGAAAAGCTGAGCGGTTCTACCGTAAACATATTCAGAGCTGTGACTTTTCCACTTCACACCGGAAACGTAAACGTAGTCGTTATCCTCCAGTTTTTTCACATGCCTATAGACGGTGGTCGGATGTTTGTCCAATCTATCGGCCAGATCGACGATGGTCATGTCCCTCTTCGAAAGTATCTTGAGTATCTCACTCCTAGTTGGTTCTAAAGATATGCTCAGCACTTTCGGATCTTCTATCACCCTTATCTCATCTCTCATCTAGGTACTATATATAGTATATTTTTTAAAATGTTTCGAACGAATTGCACCACTATGCAATGAAACCTAGAGATCGATCCTTTCCTCTCCACCCTCTCTTTTGATTATCTTCTTTATCTCCGCGTCAGCTTCTTCCAATTTATCCGTGCAGTGCTGTATCAGTTTCATACCCCTTTCGTACAATTCTAACGTATCTTCCAGAGAAACCTTTTCCCTCTCCAGGCGGTTGTTGATCTCTTCCAATTCCTTCATCGCTTCTTCAAACTTTTTTCCCGTCATTTCCTCTTCTTTCATCTTTTCACCTCTTTAACTTTCGTCTTGACACTACCATCCTTCATCTTGATCTCGAGCAGATCATCTATAGATAGACCATCCACAGAGTCGATTATCCTGCCATCGACATCCAAGACCACTGAATAACCACGCTCCATGGTGGTCACAGGGCCCAGAGCTCTCAATCTCTCCCTTTGAACCTCGAGTCTGTGCTCTAAACCCTCTATGGCCCTCCGTACGCTGTCACATAGTAGGGATCTGTAATCGTCCAACCTCTGCTCGTACTCCTCCAGGAAACGTTCCGGATGACTGAAAACTAAGCCCCTCCTTATGGTTTCCAGGCGATTCCTCTGCTCGTGAACAGCGTTCCTGAGCGAAGAGAGTAATCTGTTCCTCTCGCCATCGAGCTTGTTGATCAACTCGAACTTATCGGGAACAGCTAACTCTGCCGCCGCCGAGGGGGTGGGAGCTCTCTTGTCCGCAACAAAATCGGAGATCAAAACATCGGTCTCATGTCCCACCGCTGAGATCACAGGTGTTTTTGCATGGAAGATAGCTCTTGCCACGACTTCTTCATTGAAACTCCACAGATCCTCGATGGAACCCCCACCTCGACCTACGATCAACACATCTATATCTTCTGCATCGATGAGCTTTATCGCCTGTGCGATGCTTTCAGCTGAGCCCTCTCCTTGGACCGATGTGGGTGAGACCAATATATTTACGTTGGGAAAACGGCGGGTGAGAACGTTTATGATATCCCTTAAAGCGGCTCCGTCTTGGGAGGTCACAACACCCACACGATGTGGTAGGAAGGGGATGGGTTTTTTGTGTTCGGGCGAAAACAAATCCTCTTCGTCCAACTTTTTCTTCAACTTCTCGTATGCAAGATACAGTTTTCCGATACCCTCGGGTATCATCTCCTGTACAACGAACTGATACCTACCCCGGGGAACGTAAAGTCCCACATCACCCCTGCAGAGCACCTCCTGCCCTTCAGAGGGTCTAAAGTCCAGCTGCTTGTTAGCATTTTCAAACATGGCACAGCTCAATTCACTGTTTTCGTCTTTTAGACTAAAATACATGTGTCTTTGGTTGTAATGTGTAAAATTGGAAATCTCTCCCTTAACCCAAACATCCCTTAAGGTCGGCTCTCGCTTCAGCAGACTTTCAACGTATCTATTGAGTGAGGATACCGAGTATATATCCATTCCCGCCGTGATCTCCGATGAATCTTTCATGTCAATGACCCGTTACCTGAACAATATGTTTTGAAGATATATAAACTTCGGCCGAGGGGAGGTGTCCGAAAGTGCACCTCAAATTAATATATATCGACCACCCTGTGATGGACACATGCCCTTAAAGGTAGCCATAACCGGAACACCCGGTGTAGGGAAAACCACCGTAGCAGATATCCTTGAAAAAAGGGGATACCTCGTTCTGGACTTGAACCGTTTGATCCATGAAAGTTCCATGGATATCGAAAAAGATCCCAACAGAGATACCCATATGGTGGATCTATCCGAGATGCTGGAACTATATCGAGAGGCACCCGAACACGATATGGTGGAGGGACACCTCTCTCATCACCTTGAATTACCCCTAACCATAGTGTTACGATGTTCACCGGACGTACTAGAAACAAGGATGCAGACCAAGGATTGGAGTGTATCGAAGAGATCGGAGAACCTCCGGTCCGAGATACTCGACGTCATACTCGTCGAAGCCATGGAACTAGATACAGATGTGTATGAGATAGATACATCCGATATGGAGCCGGGTGAAGTGGCCGAAGCCATACTAGAGATTTTTCACGGCCATATCGAACCGTACGAGCCCGGGGGATTAGACTGGTCGGAGTTCACAGAAGACTACATGGATACGTAAAACTGTTATATACTTTGTAACATATCCGACCTAGATGGTATTGAACGATTACAGGGAAGAAGCGGACTCCATCCTGAAACCAGTCGCTATGAAGTTCAAGTGGGTCGACCCCGATGTTCTTTCCTGGATTGCTTTCTTCTCGGCGGTTGCCGCCGGTATCTGCTTCTTTTTTGCCCGAGACCCTATGTTGATCATCTTGGGAGCAGTCTTTATCATACTCAACTCTTTCTTCGATGCCCTGGACGGTAGGGTTGCCAAGTTGACGGGGAAGGCCTCGGTTAGAGGCGACTTCCTGGATCATACACTAGATCGATACGCCGATATATTCATCATCGGCGGTATAGCCTTCGGTCCATTGAGTCGGTTGTCCCTTGGTTTCTTGGCTCTATTGGGTATACTGATGACCAGTTACATGGGGACCCAGGCCCAGGCGGTGGGTGTCAAAAGGAACTATGGAGGGGTCGCCGGCAGAGCGGATAGGCTTGTACTGCTGATACTTGTTCCGATCTTGCACGTGTTACTACTTTACCTCGGATACGAACACATCCTTTTGCTCGGTATAGAGTTCACCACCTTCGAGTTGTTGATGATCTGGTTCGCTGCTGCTGGAAACCTGACCGCTCTACACCGTGGGGTAGCCAGCTGGAAAGCGCTTTCCAGTTAATCTTCTCCCTTTTTCTTCTTATAAGAATAATATGTCAAAGGATGGTTCATCCAATCCGTCCCGCACAAACTATCAGGTTTTTTACAGAGACCGCCGGTCTTCATGTAAGCGCACCCAGGCGGAGTATATTCAGTACTGGATATCTTACCTATGACGTGTTCGATCTGATACCGTGCCAGGTCCAGCCTGAAATCCGGAGATTTTGAAAATATCGCTATGATCTGTTCTTCGTCGAATCCGATGGTGTGTAAAAAGGAGGTCAAAGCGAACCGAGCTTCGTGTGAGAGGTTTTTACCTCCAGCCTGCTCCTTGATCAACCCTTTGATACACGGTGGATATGCACCTTCCTCGACCTCACCCAGGTCATGTTCTACGAAGGTGTCCTTCAATTCGTCGAGTTTTACCTCCACATCGGCCACCATGCCCGATAGAGATCCCTGGATATCTTTGTTCACCGCTACGGGCAGGTCCTTCACTATACTGTGATATATCTTTTCTTTCAATATACGTATATACCTTCTCTTGTCAAGATATATCATGCCGTCACGGAGATCCTGGTTCACCAATTTCCATTCCTTGGCGCTCATGTCCTTAGTGGTCTCCACGAAGTCCTCGAAAGGAACGGCGATGGATCCTCCCTCTTTGTCTGCTTTTAGACCTAGTTCCCTGCCCACTGTGAATACTACTTCTATGTCATCTTCGTTCTGCAGATAATAAGCCGCATTCTCCGCCTCAGCAAGTGCGTATCTTCGGTTCAGATATTCGTCATCTACGCAGGAAACTATCATACGAGCTAAAGGATAAGATAGTATCTCGTTCATCATGTTCGATGCGGGTGTATCCTGTGAAGTCCATTTGCCACCGACCTTCCCTTGAATTATGGCCTCAATAACGCGTTCTTTCGCCCTGCTTCTGGCCATACCGAACGTTATGGAGTTGAGAAGTTTCTCAAGATCTATATCCAGTTCTGATATGAAGTGCTTCGTTCGCTCTGAAAAAAGATATCTTGCACTGTGCCATTTCCTCCAGTCTTCATAATCACTTGCCTGGGCCATCACCAGCGATAACGTTGGAGAGGTACTTAACGATTTTGAGCTATTCGAGCAGCTTTTTCAGGCCCCATGCCATACGTCGCATATGGGCCGGTTCCAAAGTCGGATACACAGGAACCCACACCACCTCTTCGCATGCCTTTTCCGCCTCCGGACATCTAACATCAGACCCGGCGAACTTCTGTTTGTAGATGGGTTTTTGGTAACCCTTGCGAAGACCTATCCCGGCTTTTTTCATACTTCCAACGATCCGGGTCCTTTTATCCGGCGGCACCCGCAGTGGATATTGATTGTATACGTGCTTGTAACCCTGAACTTCGATGGGTATCTGAACTAAACCTTGATCATCAAGCGAACTTAATTCATCATTCAGGATATCGGCATTGGTCCTGCGGCACTCGTTCATATCATCCAGCTTATCCAACTGCACCAGGCCGATGGCAGCCTCCACCTCGGTCATCAAGTAGTTATAACCTAAAGCATCATACTCGCCTTGCACTCCGACCCCATGGGCACGCGAGCTCCTCACTTTGGCAGCCATCTCTTCGTCATCGGTGGTGACCATACCTCCTTCTCCCGTCGTCATATTTTTTGTAGCATAAAATGAAAAACAACCGATATCGCCCAGGGATCCGACCTTCTTGCCGTCCATGGAAGCGCCGTGGGCCTGGCAGGCATCCTCCACCACCGTCAATCCCTCTTCCTTGCCGATCTTCACTATCTCAACCATATCTGCGGGATGACCATATAGGTGAACCGGTAGTACCGCATCACACCCATCTGCAGCGGCCCGGATATTTTCAGATGATATGCAGTAAGTCTCTGGATCGATATCCACAAAAACCGGTTCGGCTCCAACCGCCAGAACCGGTGAAACACTGGCTACGAAGCTGTAGGGGGTGACTATCACTTTGTCACCCTTACCGATGCCGGCACTCAGGAGCGAAAGATGTATAGCAGCCGTGCCCGAACTGACGGCCACCGCATGTTCTACCCCGATATATTCTGCGAACTCTTCCTCGAATTTTTTTACCATGGGACCCGAAGCCAATTGGCCTGAACGAAGGACATCTAAAACTGCTTTTTCCTCATCCTCTCCTATGATCGGTTTTCCCGCGGGAATTCTCCCGTTCATGAGGGGGTATTACGAGCAATAGATAAGGATTTTTCGATTATACTTAGGCCGACTCTATCCTGGGTGCTAGTAGGAACTTCACATCGCCGTTACCATCGGCGAATTTGAACTCCAGAACCACCGGATAGTCGGACCCGAGGTCTATCTTGATCGGCGTATCGCTGGACACGGATTTGATCATACTTGAAAAATAATCCAGTGCGAACAGAGACTTGGCCTCTTCGTTGGCATTGATCTCATTGAGCATATCCTTCGGTAAGTTGAGTCGTACCATGTCCTCGTCCTCTTCGGAGAATATCTCAAACCCGTCCGGTCCCGCCGTCAGGGCGATATGATCAGAGATGTTCTGAGAGGCTTTAACACCTTTCAGAAGATGGCGTCCCTCAACGGTCAGACTGATGGGTAGATCGAGTTGAGGTACGGTAGGATCAGTCATCCCGGCAGTATCGAGCAGAGGCATCTTTTGCGTTATATTATCTACTTCTAGTACCAATCTGTTCTCATCTTCTACATGATCAAGTTTGACTATCTCTCCGGCGGAAGATAACTTCAAAAACTGCTCTATCTTATTCAAATTGATACCTAGCTCGGTTTCATCCGCTTCATACTTCTCGAAGGCACTCTTCGATAAGGTTACATCCACCATGGCTACATGGGCTGGATCAACCGCTCTAAGATTTATCCCATCCTCACTAAGATTGAACTTCACTTCATCAACTATAGTACCTACGATATCGACAAGGTCTCTCAATATATCCGATTTTACTTCAGCGTGCAACATGTTAGTCCCCTTGAGGAAGATAGGTTAAACCGTATATAGATTTAAATATTATGGTGTTCCATTTTCCATCCGTTACACGAGATGGGGGTTTCAGCTTACCTAGGTGATCGTATGAACGGGAGTGCATCACTACGGCCGTTGAATTTTCTGTTCCTTTGGAAGCAAGATACGCCTACATACGTTTCGATGAGGTGTCATACGAAATCATTCTTAACTCAAGAATATTTAGAGCAGATCGAAATTGAGGCCTGAAGGGTGATCAAAAGATGGTGTGGAAGGAAAAGGTATCGATAACAGGGAGAAATCAAGTTCACGTTCGGACCGTTCCGTTTTACGATGATACCTCCGTTGGATTTATTACGGACTTTTCCCATTCATGCAACATGGAGAAGCTGAAAGGATTGGACCTTGAAGGGAAAAAGATACTGGATGCCGGGACCGGTGGATGCAATATGACGAAGTACCTTGAGGACTGGGGTGCGGAAATAGTATCCATCGACGTTAGAGAGGACTGGCAGAAGGACTGTAAGGATATGACCAAACATTCGGAATTCATCACCGGTGACTTAACGGACATGGGATTCATAAAAGCAGGTATGTTCGATTATGTAGTATGTAACTTCGTCGTCAGCGCACTATCTCAAAACAAAGGTCTTCTCATCAGTTCCGCTCTGAGGGAGTTCTACAGGGTGCTGAAGGAAGCGGGTATGCTGGTCATCATAGACTATTACCCATTCGAGTCGGAGTCCTGCCCCGGACCATGTGACAATATACAGGTAGAACTTTGGAGGTTGGAGAACACGGTCTCCGAGATGCTAGGAAAGGGGCATCTGGAAGAGTATCCGCCGGCCATACTGGAAAAAGAGCTGAAAGCCATTGGTTTTTCGGAAAGTGAGAGTTCGATCCTGCTCCAAGAGGTTCCTTGGCCCATAGACTTATTCAAGGAACACGAAGAAACCATAAAAGAGGACATCGACCGGATAGAAGAGGACTATTTGAGAGACGCTCTTCTAAAGAAACTGGATGATATCATGAAAAAGGCCCGGGGCAGCGTTATCAGATCCGGGTCCATATACGAGCTGCGGGCGAAGAAATGAACTTCACTTCCTGAGTTCACCGAACGTGGTGATCCTCTCGGCGAGGGCGTTGTGTTTGTGGATAGATTCCTCGCTCTCGCTCTTCACTTCTATGCGGGTCGGATCTGGGAAATCGCTGTAACGCTTTAGTATCCTGGATAGGATATCCCGGACCACGTCTTCAACGAACTTGGGATTTTCATGGGAATCAATCACTACCTGAGCTTCGTCTCTGCGTTTCAGTATCTCATGGGTAGGGGATGAAAGCGAAGATTCTACGATATCTATCAGATCGTTCAGCTCGACCTCTTCTCCCTCCGGGACCTGGATCATGATGGTGGAACGGTTACGCTGATTGTGTGTGATGGTGGGAACCAGATCAAATAGCCTCTCCAGAGAAGGATCCTTTTTAAGGTATTGGTTCTTTACGCTCTCCATGGCACAGGGACAGGCGTTCATACCCAGTACGGTCACCCCTATGTAGGTACGTTTGGGACCTCCTCGGCGATTTTCCGTCCTCCCTTTTATACGGTAATTTTCCAGACTGGATCTGCCCATGGGTGACTTCCTCTCCAAGTAATAATTCGCGGATATGTCCACTTCGGAGTAGGATGCATACTCGTGCCTCTCCAGTAGGATATCGCACATCTCCGATGTTAACTGCTCCAACCCTCTGACCGGTTCTCTTACACTCCGGTCCACGACCTCACTGGTAACTTCTACGTTCCGTGACATGTGAGAGCCTTTTTGGTCGGATGGAAGGTCAACGTAAACGTCTATGGTGGCATCTAATGTCACCTTTCCCCAGGGACGTTTGACCATTATGGGTTTTTTTACGCCGGTCACACCGACCCTGGTTAGTTTGAATCGCTGTTCAGCACGCTGGTTCTGTACATCGTCACTTTTGATCATAAGCTTTCGTCACTACTTTATCGGACTATTAAACACTTTTGGACCATCTCGTTACCTTGGAGTGGTGATACTTTACAGGACCCATCCGTTCATGAAAAGAGACCCTTTTGTTTATATACGACCTAATCTCTCCGATGTAATAGTGATTCAGATGCCTTCGAAAGAAGAAGTAGTAAAACAATTGGAAAGCGTTATCGACCCACACACCGGAACCGACGTGCATTCCATGGGGCTGATAGGGGATCTTAAGGCCGGTGAGGATTCAGTGAGCCTAACATTCACACCTACAAGTCCTTTCTGTCCTATGGGAGTACAGCTTGCGGTTCAGATCAAGAAGGCCCTCATGAAGATCGAAGGCCTCGAAGAGGAGGATATAGATATAACCATCCAGGGTCATATAAACGCAGAACAGATCAACGAACACCTAAAGAAGAAAGGTGAATGATCTTGGAGATGGAGCCGGAGTGCGTACCCTGCCTTTTAAAGCGTGTTATCTACGAAGCACGGTTGGTGGATCCAGATAAAGAGAGAGAAGTCGTAGAGGAGTCACTGGAAATATTGAACTCACTATTCAAAAAGGGAGCGGTTTCCTCAGAAGTCGCTACGGAAGTTCACAGAAGAGTGTACGAACTACTGGGGACCGACGACCCTTATAGAGAGATGAAGAGGCGGAGCAACGAGGTCGCGGAGAAATTGCTCCCGAGAGCTAGGGAGGTCGTAGAGAAAGATGGCTTCCGAGGTGCATGTCTGGTGGCCGTGACCGGGAATGTTATGGACTTCGGTTATCGTGACGATTACGATTCTCCGGAATACCTGACCGAGATGTTCGAAGAATTACTGGAAGAGGGGTTTGGATACGACGATATAGACCGAATCGAAGAACTCTTGAAGGATTCCGATAAGGTAGTTTTTTTGACAGATAACTGCGGAGAGGTAGTCCTCGATATACCCCTGCTCGAACAGATAAAGAAACATAGTGTTCATCTGACCGTAGTAGTAAAAGAATCTCCCATCTTGACCGATGCGACCATGGAGGATGCGGAAGAATATGGGATACCTGGAATCGCGGATGTTGTTATGACTACCGGTAGATTCGCAGTGGGCGTAGATACCACGGATATTCCAGAAGGATTAGATGATGTATTGAAGACAGCGGATCTGATAATCGCCAAGGGCATGGCTAACTGGGAATCGCTTTCTGAAACGGATCACAAACCCATCGCGTACCTGACCAGGAGTAAATGCGGTCCTGTCGCCCGATCCATGGGTGTCGCTGAGGAGATAAACGTTGCCAAATTATTCGAGTGATCTGTACTTGGGACGGAATCCTTTTTCTTCGAACCAATGACGGACCACATCCTTTTCTTGAGAACCGAAGTTTTCCGCAACGATCTCTAAGAAATCATCGTAGGATAGGGTTCTCCCGAGATGATCGGTGTATATATTTTTGAGGAGAAGCATGATCTCTTCTCTACCGACCTTGAACTCCAGGTCCCAAAATGCCCAGCTCCCTTTCAGATACCATGGAACGTACATATCGTCCAAGAACGAATACTCATGGATAGGTCTATCTTCTCCTTCAATGTGGTCCAACACCCGTTGGTGATACTGTTCAAAATAACTGTCAACTATCTCCGGATCATCGTAAATCATGGACGTTAGAACCACCTCCAAGTACTGTGTTATGGCTTCAGCCAGCCATGGCTCTTCGAAGTCAACACCGATGCCGAACCATCCGTGGATCGTCTCGTGGAGTGAAAGTGATTTTGGCAGATCTCCAACTTTCCAATCGTTCTCGATAAGATATTCGCAGAAGGACTGTCCCACCACCCAAAGACCATCTCGTTCGAAGCCCCATTCAGCTCCTTCCTTTCCCCTGGGAGATACTATGGCTGTACCGCCGTTTTCCTCCTCCAACCCTCCGAACATCTCAGTGATCAAACGAACGGAAGAAACGAAGTCATCCATGAGTTCCTCCTTGGCATGGGTAAAATCATCAGATAAGTAAAGTTTTAACGGTATATCACAGACATCTTCCTGGATCAGTT
>PUPH01000123.1 GCA_003553085.1 Thermoplasmata archaeon | reverse complement strand
TTAGCGATGCTCAATCCGATGCCGATACCGGGATAGGTTTCTCTACCGTGAAGACGTTCGAAGGGTTGGAAGATGGTTTCCTGAGCTTCTTTTTTGATGCCGATGCCGTTGTCTTGGATGTAGATCTTGACCCTGTCTTCACTTTCATCTCCCCATATCTTCACCCGGGGTTCCACACCTTCATCCACGAACTTGATTGCGTTGGAGACAATGTTGTAAAAAACCTGCTGCAGTGTGTCTTCATGTGCCTTTATGCAGGGTAACTCTCCTTCCAAACGTACTTCGGCACCTTTCTTCTTTATCTCGTCTTCGAGCTCTTCCATCACATCTTGGAAGATCCCTTCCGGGGAGATGGAGGTGAGTTTCAGTTCTTTCCTGGAAAGACGGCTGTAATCCATCAGGTCTTGGATCATGAGGTCCATGCGTCCGGCGGCGTTGTTTACCCGTTCCAGATACTCCATACCCTCTTCGTCGATAACATCCCCATGATCCTCCCAAACCGCCTGGGCGAAACCCATTATCGCCCTCAGAGGTGCCCTAAGGTCGTGAGTTACTGAATACGTGAAAGATTTGAGGTCTTCGTTCATTAGCTCGATCTTTTTCGTTCGTTCGTCGACTAGCTTTTCCAGATGATCGCGATACTTTTTTAGTTCTTCTTCCTTTCTCTTCTTTTCAGTTATATCTATACCCACACCAAAGAAGTATTCTGTCGATCCCTCTCCATCTAACAAGGGGCGACCACGCCATTCTACGAGTAAAGTATCCCCGTCCTTGGTGAGGATCCGATTTTCATTGATCGTCTCTTCACTCTCATCGACTATGTTCGAAAAGATATCATCAACATGCAATCGTTCTTCCTCTGGTACGAAATGAGATAGATAATCTTTACCCAACATATCTTCCTCTTGATATCCGAGTGCGTCGGCCAACATCCTATTGACATACTTCACCTCACCCTCTGGATCTATGGCCACAAAGTACACGGGCAAGGCATCTAGGAGTGTTTCCACCAGCTCCTTTTCTCTTTCCATCTTTTCGATGGCAATCCTTTGTCCGGTAACATTCTCCACGGATATGATCACCGCTTCGTTGGCACCTGTCTCCACATCGACCTGTGGATAGTGGTTCAACTCCAACCACCTTGCACTGTCCGTATCACCGATCTCCACGAGCTTTTTTACTCCCTTTTGTAAGTCTAACGTTGTTTCTTTGACACAATCATCACAGGGTTCGTCACTGCCAAGGAATACTTGATGACATCTTTTTCCTTCGAATGGTACTAGACCCGGGAACATTTCCTCCATGGCTCGGTTCACTTTTACCACCCGGTGTTCCGTGTCCAAAACACAGATACCTTCCCGCAGACTCTCGAATATGCTCGCGAGGAAGCGTTCGTTCTTCGCTAATCTCTGTTTTATATCCTTCTGATCGGTGATGTCAAGTATCATGCCTTCCAGTGCTTCGGGCTTCCCTCCGGGACCATAAACTGCTTTTCCATGTTCCACCACCCATTTTATCTTATCTCGGGAAGAGAGTAATCTGTAGGTTATCTGAAAATCGGTTTCTTCCGCCACCGCTCGATCAATTTTAGATCTGACCATAGCCCGATCATCGGGATGGATCAAATCCTCATAGGTCAAACTTCGATTTCCTATCAGCTCAGAGGGAAGATGACCCGTTAGTTCTTCACAGCCGTCACTTATCAGTTCCATGGTCCAATATTCATCATATCGACAGCGGTAAGCCAACCCCGGTAGATTACTCACCAGTGTCCTGTACTTCCGTTCGCTTTCAGCAAGTTTTTCCTGGCTTCTGATCATCTCCGTGATGTCCTCGATGGCCACCACCGCGCCGTCCAAAGTTTCTTCGTGAAACAGAGGGGCTATATTGATGGAGAGATAACTCGGTGTGTCATCTTTGACTATCATCACCTCTAGACCGTAGATGGAGTCTAGTTCATCTTCCAATAGAGAAAAGGGATGTTCAGACTTAGGTATTGGTTCTCCTTGGTAGGTAAGAGGTTCTACATGATCTATCATGAACTGTGTTCCTTTGAGGTCCTCCTCCGTGAAACCGAGTATCTCCTCAGCCTCGGGATTACAGAATTTGATCACACCTATATCGTTCAATAGTAATACACCGACCGGGGTAGTATTGGTAAGCTGTCTCAGGTTCCGTAAAAGTTTCTTCTCCCTTTGCCGGACCTTTTTGTACATGACCTCTTGTTCGAGTGCCCTTGCCAACAGGCCATAGAGGGAACGGGGATCGCCGCCCTTTCGAAGGTACCGATCAGCTCCGAGGTTTAGTGCACGTATGGCTACCTCTTCATGTCCTCTTCCGGTAAAGATGATGAACGGTATATCCATGTTGACCTCACGGATCTTCTTCAATAGTTCCAACCCATCCATCCCGGGCATCTGATAGTCGGAGATCACTGCATCGAAGGTGCGTTCTTCCACCTTTTCTGCCGCATCCATGGGCGAGGATGTAGGATGGAGTTCTAGTCCTTCTAACTCACTTTCCAGAAATATCTTTGCCTGTTCTAGTAACTCAGGTTCATCATCGACCATAATCACCTTCATGTTGACCCGGTATTAGCACGGCGATGTTTTTATATATAGTTTCCCCAACTCTATCAATCGTTCCCTTCTGCAAGATGTGTGCCGGAGAATAACTTTTCCTAACCCCCGTTCAGTAATCCTTAAATACATCATCCACTCATGTGTTATATCCCAACCATGATACCGTAATTAGCGGTGCCGTGGTAAATAGGCAAAGTGTTCCAAAAGGGTTAAATAGGGGACGCATTGTGTGGGGAAAATACACATGGGGATCCAAGAACCCCGGATTGTCCGTGATCTCTTGGGTCCGACAGACGAACCAACGGAAAGGTGCAATTTGTTTACCTGCCGATTCCAGGTTTCAACCAATGGATTCAAAGATATTAAGAGGTGGTCGTAGCCGCCAAGAACTTTTTACTCCAACTCCGGTTGATCCTGCCGGCGGTCACTGCTATTGGAATCCGATTAAGACATGCGAGTCGAGAGATTTCGGATCTCGGCGTACGGCTCAGTAACACGTGGATAACCTACCCTTGGACGAGGGATAACCTCGGGAAACTGAGAACAATACCTCATAAGCCTTGGATACTGGAATGTTCCTAGGCTAAAAGCGTTAGCGTCTAAGGATGGGTCTGCGGCCTATCAGGTAGTAGTGGGTGTAACGGACCCACTAGCCGATGACGGGTACGGGCCTTGGGAGAGGAAGCCCGGAGATGGGCTCTGAGACACGAGCCCAGACCCTACGGGGTGCAGCAGTTGCGAAACCTTCACACTGTGGGAAACCACGATGAGGGGATTCCAAGTGCTAACACAATGTGTTGGCTTTTCATCTGTTTAAAACACAGGCGGAATAAGGGCCGGGTAAGACTGGTGCCAGCCGCCGCGGTAACACCAGCGGCTCAAGTGGTGGCCATTATTATTGAGCTTAAAGCGTCCGTAGCCGGTTTGGTAAATCTCTGGGTAAATCG
>PUPH01000164.1 GCA_003553085.1 Thermoplasmata archaeon | reverse complement strand
GGAAGATATAGAAGATGTGGACTGGGAAAGTTACGAGATACATGGAACCAGATACGAAGATGATATGGATGAAGAAGAGTTGGGATGGCTCGATGAGATCCGTAGGTCACATGAAGATCATCACGGAATAGAGATGGACGATCACTGTGTCATCGATGTCACCATCGTGAGTGATGGAGAAGAAGAATCTGGTGTATTCCCCATGGTGGAGTACGATGGTAAGTGGTACCTTGTCCTCGCTCCGATCCGAACGGATGAGGGAGATGATGTACCGATAGCAGGTGCCATATCGGTCCATGAACGAGATATCGAAAACAACAACCTCACGCTGCAAATCGTTCATATGGGTACACCGAGTTCTGCTAGCTTGTCCGATGTCGAGATAACGGTGTTCGATTCCAGTGGGATCGAGATATATTCCGGCAGCCCTGGGTACGGAACACCAGAGGATCTTGGTGATGGTGACGTATGGTGGATATATCTACCTGTTGAGGGTGATGAAATACGAGAAGGTGCCAGGTTGAGGATACATCACGAGACAGATTCATTCCGCAACTATGAGGTGATCATGTCCATAGATGGCTACGTAGGAACCATCTCTCGGACAGTATCTTGAATGCTTATCATACCTGGCTCTGGATGGGATATGAAAAGTGTAGAAGCAGAGCATACGTCACGATCTAGTAAGACAATTTGGAAAAAAACAATAAGATAGATATAGACTCCCCCTGATTCACTCCTAGGTGTGTTTTTTGGAGAGCGAAAAAACAAAGTTGTTCGTCGGCCGCTCAAAAGAGATAGACTGGTTAAAGGATAGGTTGGAGTACGTAAAAACCCACGGTAGTTCAGCCCTATTTATCAAAGGAGAGGATGGTATCGGAAAGACGTCCTTGGTCATGGGATTCAAAGAACACGCCGTACAACAAGGTTTCGATTTTCTGGTCGGTACAGCTTTCTACGAAACCACGGAACCTTACTTCCCCTTCAGGACTGCTCTTAAAGATCATTTAAAAAACGATGGACCCGAAAACAAACCTTCCAGCGGGATCCACGGCATGATCGTCGTGAGAACGGAGAAGCCGGAGAACAAAAGGATGTTCGATGAAAACAGAAACTTTGCCTACTACAAGACGGCTGAGACGATAAACGGTATCGCCGAAGAGAAGCCGTTGGTCATGTTCCTCGAAGATATGCACCGTGCGGACGTGGCCACGTTACACCTGCTGCATTTTTTGGTTGAAAAGTTGAAAAACACACCAATCCTGTTCATCATATCCTACCGACCGGACGAGATCGATAAGAACCATCCCCTGGAAGATGTTAGAAGAAGACTCTCAAAGAGCGGTCTATGCGATGAGATAGAGCTCTCACCGCTGGATCCAAAGGGTACTGGTGAGATGCTCAATAGTATGCTGGGCAACAACGTACCCAAGAGTTTCATAGGATTGATCTATAAGAAAACCCAGGGGAACCCACTTTTCATCAAAGAATGGGTCCGGAAGATGGTGGAGGAGAACATCATCGATCCGGAGAAAAACCGATACGCAAGTTCGGTTGAAAAAGTCAGGATACCAGAAGTTTTAAGACAGAACGTGATAAGAAAGATCAAGAGCCTTGATAAAAAAACGAAAAGAACACTGGAGATGGGGTGTGTGATCGGAGAGAGGATACCATTCGAGATCCTGCATGGATTGAGCCACATGGAAGAGATGGAACTCGTAGAGCAGATAGATGATCTGATCCATCTAGATATCTGGCATGAGGATCCGAAAGAAGAGGTGCTATATTTTTCACACAATATGGACCACCTGATAATATATTCGATGATATCCTCGCTAAAAAAGAAGAAATATCACGGCATGATAGCCAAACAGATCGAAGAGATATACGCTGATGAGCTCGAGGATCAATTTTCTTTCCTAGGTTACCATTACAAGCAAGCCAATGATAGATCAAATGCATTGAAATACTATGTCAAGGGAGGCGAGTATGCGGAAAAATTATACGCACACGAAGACGCTATCGAGCATTATAAAGAAGCTCTTGAACTTTCATCCCAAGGAGATATCCTGCGCGAAAAGATACTGGAAGATATGGGTGACGCGTACAGCGTGATAGGTTCGTACGACGAGGCCCATCAGGTATTAATGCAAGCTTGTGAAGAAACCGACGATGCCTCTATCCTGCAGAGATTGTACGGGAAGATAGCGTCGGTGTTCCATGATAAAGGAGCATACGAAAAAGGCATGGAGTTCTGTGAGAGAGGACTCTCTTTAGAAGTCGATGATGATCACGAGAGATGCCACATCTTAGCGAAAAAGGGTTTGCTGTTAAAACGACTAGGCGAGTTCGACGAAGCCATACGAGTGACCAACAAAGCCAAAGAGTTGGCGGAAGAGCTGGATGATGATAGGGAGAGATGTCAGATATTGAATGTACTAGGGTTGACGTACTATGAAAAAGGGTCCTTCGATGAAGCCAAGGATGCTCTGATGGCCGCCATGGAGCTCTGTGAAGAGATACAGGATATATATGTTCTCACAGGAACACTGAATAACTTAGGTCTTTTATACTACGAAAAGGGAGATTCGGACAGTGCCCTGAAATACTACAAAGAGAGCCTGGAATACAGCGAGAAAACTGGTAGGAGGCTCAACACATCCATGGTCATCGGAAATATGGCACTCATCTACATTGATAAAGGTGAATTAGATAAAGCCCGAGACTACCTTGAACGGAGCTTAGTTATAAGAGATGAGATCGGAGACAAGCTGGGCTTAGCCATCGGACAGCACAATCTGGGTCTTGTTCACATGGAAAAAGAAGATATAACAAATGCCAAACAGAACCTCAAGCAAAGCCTTGAGTTGGCCGAAGAGATCGGGGTGGATAGATTAGCTATCCACAACGTTTGCAGCTTGGCCTTGATATCCATCAAAAGCGGTGATCTTGAAAAGGCAAAAGCGGATGTGGAAACATCACTGAAGACGGCGGAAGATCTCGGAGCCAGATGTGAGGTAGGCATGTGTCATCAAAGGTTAGGTATGGTGTTTAGGGCGGAAGAAAGGTGGGATGAGGCCGAGATAGAGTTCGATAGAGCACTCCAGATATTGAAAGATATCGGCGATACAGGTAGGATACCGTACGTCCACCTCGAATTTGGGCGTATGTGGAAAGATAAGGGAGATCTAGAACGAGCCAGAGAGCATCTTGAGATATCCCGGCGGATGTACGAAGAGCTGGGAAGACCTACTGACGAGGTCGAGGAAGCTCTTTCCTCGCTTCAAGGCTGACCATCATATCATAAAGAGAGTGACTCCCCTAGCTCATGATGATGGTAAGAGTTATAACCGCATCTACGATGATGGTCCATGGAAGAGAATACAAAAGTCAGGGTAGTTATAGGTCTAATCTGTGGGGTCATCTGTTTGGTTATCGGGTTAGCCGTCACATACGGTATGACCTTGATGTTCGAAACTCCGTGGTCGTTCATGTTTACCCTTGGGATAGTCGGTTTGGTGGCTTTTCTATCGGGTTTTTACTCCATATTCTTCTCTCTAAAATATGC
>PUPH01000158.1 GCA_003553085.1 Thermoplasmata archaeon | reverse complement strand
TTTAGAGATATTCTTAGGTACAGGAAGACCTCTGAAAGGAAGTCGGCCTTGTTTACGGCTGAGTTCTTTCTTCAGTTCTTCAACATCCATCGAGACCTGTTCTCCACTTTCACGCACTCGAACGGACAACTCCCCACTTTCGACCTCTCTAGAACCGATTATGACCACATATGGGATCCACTCTTTCTCAGCCTCACGTACCTTTCTTCCCACGGTCCTGTCCGTATCGTCGATGTCTACACGGACACCTGTGAACTCGTTCGATAGTTTCTCAACGAACTCGATCTGATCTTCCGAAACCGGTAATAGCCTGAGTTGAGTAGGTGCTAGCCAGTATGGGAACGACGGTTTAACACCCCTAGACATCTCTTCCGCAGCCCTTTCCAGAAGGGTGAACATCACCCGCTCGATACCACCGCTGGGTGATAGGTGGAGGATGTATGGATGCTTTTCTTCCCCATCCGAATCAACGTATTTGATCCCGTAACGCTCTGCGTTCTCCACATCGATCTGATCCGTAACTAGGGCGCTGGCCCTACCGGAAGAGTCGATATAGTTGAACTCGTATTTCAATACGAAGTAAAAGAACTGATCCTCCCATATCTCTACCAAGGCAGGTTTACCATAATTTTTCACTAATCTATTTAGGTGTTCGCGATGTTCTTCAAATATCTCTCTTGTACATCTGATAGCTAGTTCCAATCCATCGGGTACTCCTATCCCGATACCGTTCAACACGTCCATGGCCAGGTCCATACGGACCATCATCTCTTCTTTAGCCTGGTCCATATCTCTGCACAAGGCGTGGGAGTCGGGCATGGTGAAGGCCCTCTGTCTCCTTAAACCGCTTATCTCGCCCCTCTGCTCAACTCTGAATGAATATCGGGTCAATTCGTAGAGACGTAGAGGTAGGTTCCTGTAAGATACGGTCATATCTTTGGCCATGAGGAACTGTCCAAAGCAAGCGGCGAACCTCAAGAACACATCTTTATCGGGAGTCGCGATGGTATATTGTCTAGCCGGGAATCTATCGAGATAGCTCTTCAAAGTAGGGTGGTTCATGTCGTACATTATAGGTGACTCGATCTCCATGGCACCGTACTCTCTTGTTTTGGTACTGACAAAGTCCTCGAGCAAACCTTTTATCAGCCTACCTTTCGGATAGTAGCGCAAGTTGCCTGGATCGGAGCCGGGTTCGTAATCCACCAGTTCGTGTTCATGCATCAGCCTTATGTGAGGGGGTTCCTTACCTTCGGTGCGTTTTCCCCCGGCTTCATAGGTGATGAAACGTTCTAGACCTTCTTCTCCTCCAAAATCATACCCTCGGACTTTATCGGATACTGTGACTTCATGAAATCCACCGTCAAGATCCAATATGCCCCAGGTAGATTGCATCTCCTCTTCCGCTTCTAAGGCCTTAGAGACCACTTCTCCCTTTTCACCCTCGGGTACGATCTCCTTTGAGAGCTCGGAGAGTGGATGTCCTTTACAGCTCAACTTGAAGGCTTTGTACCAACCGAAGGGTGAACGGTGAACCGTGTACTCCTCCGAAAGGATACTTTCCATCCCTTTCAACACTTCGACGGCGGTGTCGGGAGACGATAGGTCTGAGCTAAGATGTGCGTAGGGGTAGAGCATTATTCGTTCTATGCCCAGCTGTTCCGCCACTTTTTTGACTTCATCCACACCCTGGTCCACGACTTCTTTCTCCCTACCCTCGTCACCTTTTTCTACGGCGGTGAAAACGGATAAACATTCTTCCATCCTTCCTTCTTTCATCTCTTCGGATATGTCCTCGGCCACAGGCGTATCCTTCTTTACCTCGTACTCAAGATAATCCGAATGGATGAGAAGAAGTTTCACAGCACCGCCCCCATGTTAAGCGTCAATAAACCAGGCATTATGAACTCTATCAGTAACATCCCGAACAGTGTTCCCAGTAAAAAGGCGATGATCAACAAACCCGCCCTATGTTCTTCTTTTTCTTCATATCGTCTCAGCCTTTCATCCCATTCTAACAGCTCAACTGTTTTTTCCAATCCCGTGGACATGGTCTCATTCCTCATCATTTTCTGATCTGGCAAGTAGTATCAAACCAGTGCAGCTTTCACATGCTCGTATCTCGGTGTCCCAACAGCCCTCTTTGCAAACCCATCTACCGCAGAAACCGCACTGTATTATCTCTTTTTTTACTTTGGTGTCTTTACATAGATCACAGACGAAACCTTCCAGCGAATCTATGGGCTCTTCCGGGCTCTGGCCCGGTTCCCTTACTCTAGATATCTGTTTCATCACCTTATCAAATGTATCTCTGGAACGCATATCTCGTCATTAAGTGTACGCTAGTATAAAAGTTTTCGATGTCCTAGTACCCCAACAGATATAAAGCATACCGGCAGATTAAGAGAATCGATGTCAGCGTACAACAAGAAAGATGGATTTTACCGCCGTGCGAAAAAAGAAGGATACCGTTCCCGTGCAGTTTACAAGTTAAAACAGATAGATGAAAAATTCAACATATTCCAGCCCGATCTCACCGTACTCGATCTCGGTGCAGCCCCGGGGGGATGGAGCCAATATGCTGTAGAGATGGTCGGTCCGGGAAATGTAATGGCCGTTGACTTAAAGGGTATGAGAGATGTAGATGGTGTAGAACAGTACAGGGCGGACGTTACCGACGAAGCCGCCATGAGGAGGATATTGATAATCGCTGATGAGATAGACGTGGTGATCTCGGATATGGCCCCGGATATAAGCGGAAACTACAGTCTCGATCAAGCAAGGTCTGTCTATCTAGCTCGCTCCGCCCTGGATGTATGTCGCTGGGTGCTGAGAGAAGGGGGTAGTTTTGTCGTTAAAGTCTTCCAGGGTGAAGATTTCAACGATCTACTCGAAGAGATCAGAGGGGGTTTTAGATTCGTAAAGTGTCATTCCCCTGAAGCCTCCCGAGATTCGAGTTCAGAGATGTACGTGATAGGTAAGGGGTTTTTAGGCTATGGCCAAAAAGATTAATAACTAAGAAAGGTTTATTATTACTGGTCATCATGAAAACGTACATCAAACTGGTATTTCACAGCGATGGTGAAAAGCCCTCTGAAATAGTTGATATACTCTACGGACTGGGGTTCGAACCCCAGAAGGGAGAATATGATATGGTGTACAAATGGAACAATGAAGCAACGGTATCCGACGCGATCTGGTTCGCGGACAAGATCCACGCTGCACTGAACGGTCTAGGCGTTTCATTCTCCATCGAAACTACTGAGTAAAAAAAATAAAAAAAGAGGGAAATGGGTTAGCTATCAGAAGCCGTACTTTTCACACTTTTCATCGACTTCTTTTTGGATCTTTTCGATATCCTTTTCGGATAGATGTCTGAACCTTCTCTGTGGGCGTAAGTATTCCTCTACTGGCTTCCTCTTCTTTGGCTTGACTGTAACGTTCAGGTTGCAGATGTCTCCATCCTCGGCTTCCCACAGTACGAAAACACCGGTCTCCACAGCAAGTCTGGCGATACTGATGGTGTCGTCGCTTCCGTGTCTCCATCCTGTTGGACATGGTGAGAACACGTGTAGGA